>NZ_JBWQOI010000011.1:0-261 GCF_056591755.1 Maritimimonas sp. 2205BS37-2 | reverse complement strand
GAATACAGCAGTAGCGACGATCGACTCAAGTACAGGAGTAGTTACACCAGTATCAGCAGGAACAACAGATATAACGTATACAGTTACTGATGGCAATAGTTGTAGTTCGACCAGTGCAGCGTTTACGGTAACAGTACATGCCTTACCGACTTTAACTTTTACAAGTAGTAGTGATCCTACCAGTTGTGGTGGTACAGATGGAACAATAGTATTAGCGACTACGGATTTAGCAGATGGTAGTTATACAGTAAGCTCAACGGC
>NZ_JBWQOI010000010.1:0-691 GCF_056591755.1 Maritimimonas sp. 2205BS37-2 | reverse complement strand
TGATGCCGTTGGAGCCACTGGTGTCGGAGGATCTGTTAAGGTAACATCAATATCCGCAACGCTAGTACAACCAGCTTGAGTAATTGTTATATCATTATATGATCCTTGAGTTAATCCGCTAATTGTTCCTACATTACTCGATACTACCATCGTCAATGTACCTCCTGCATAGTTCACGGTATAACTATTATCTACTAAACCAGTAGTATTTAATACAATTTGTCCATCTGATCCGCTACAAGTTGTAGGACCGTTGCTACTTGCAAAAGTTAATGTTGGCGTTATCGGATCATTTAATATTATGCTTAAGCTATTACTTGTACAGCCTGAGTTAGTTACATTAATAGCAGTATAAGAACCTGCTCCTAAACTACTTATAGTTAATTGTCCGGAGCCATCACTAACAATAGTGGATACTACTGGAGCTCCGGCATTTAACACGTAACTTACATCATAACTTGTATTATTTGCTAAACCTGATAAGGTAATACTCCCTTCGGTACCCGAACATGTTATTGGGTCACTACTACTGTCAATCGCTATTACAGCAGTAGATGGATCACTCAAGGTAACATCTATATCTGTTGTACTTGTACAACCATTCTGAGTAACCGTAATATCATTATAAACACCCTGACTTAATCCACTTATCGTTCCTACATTTCCGACAACATCAAGTGTTAAATTACCC
>NZ_JBWQOI010000009.1:0-971 GCF_056591755.1 Maritimimonas sp. 2205BS37-2 | reverse complement strand
TGGTGTAACTACTCCTGTACTTGAGTCGATCGTAGCTACTGCTGTATTCGATGAACTCCATACTATAGTACCCGTAGCTGTGGTTGCTAGGTCTGTGATCGTATCGCCTATACATACTTCGTCTGTTCCTGTAATTGGAGGAGCATTAGGCAATGAGTTTTCTATTAACATAATAGAGGTACGCGTTGCACTAGTGCATCCACTTACTATTACACGTGCTTCTGCAAAATATGTTCCCGGTAAGGTTGGTGTAAAATTGGTATTACCACTCAATAATAATGTTCCTCCAGAAGCTGCATCATACCAATCTACTGTTTCTCCAGCACCTACACTAGCAGTTAATGTTGGTATAGTATCTCCCGCACAGTATTCTTGGTCTGCTCCACCTATAGGTGCATTAACTACTGGGCAACTACAATCAGGAGCAGTTACATCCAAAGTATTTGTACAGCTATTACTATCTGTTACTGTTAAAGTAATATTTATTCCAGATGTCACTCCTGCAATACTCCAAATATTGCCCGATGTATTAGTAACTGTGCCTGCTGTACTGGTCACGGTTCCTTCACTAACAGTGACTTCTAACGAATATGTGAGTAAATCAGCGGAACATATTGGTGCTGAGCTTATGGCTATCGTTGGAGCTTGTTCAGTAACAACAACATCTGCAGTCGCATCAGGACAGTCAGGAGCACCACTTACAGTATAAGTATAGGTACCAGCACCTGCTAAGGCTGGACTCCATGAGCCGCCTGCATCCGGGGTGCCTCCTAAGGAAGTAAATAACTCCGCTGCCGTAACTGTCTCACCAACACAAATCTGTAAAGTACCATTACTACCAGCATCAGGAGCTGCTTGTTCAGTAACAACAACATCTGCAGTCGCATCAGGACAGTCAGGAGCACCACTTACAGTATAAGTATAGGTACCAGCACCTGCTAAGGCTGGACTCCATGAGCCGCCTGCATCTG
>NZ_JBWQOI010000008.1:0-1020 GCF_056591755.1 Maritimimonas sp. 2205BS37-2 | reverse complement strand
CAGGTTGGGTTTATGTAAATTATTAGGATGGTAATTGATTTAGGAAAAAAAAGTATTGAGATGAAACAGTTTCAAAAAATGATAAAAAGGCTATCTATAGTTTTAATAGGATTGGTTTTAGGGTTTACTTCATTAGAGGTTGAATCTCAGCAAGATCCTCATTATACTCAGTATATGTATAATATGAATGTTGTTAATCCGGCATATGCTGGTAGTCGCGGTACCTTAAGTATAGGTGTGTTGGGGCGTACTCAGTGGGTTGGTTTAGACGGAGCTCCAAAAACACTTACGGGTGTAGTACATGCGCCGGTTGGCAAGAATTTGGGTGCTGGTTTTTCGGCTATTGTAGATGAGGTGGGTCCTGTAAAAGAGCAGAATATCTATGCAGATATTTCTTATACAGTTTCTTTATCAGAAGAGGGTAGATTAGCTTTTGGATTAAAGGGAGGAGTAACATTATTCAATACGGACTTTTCAAATATTATCTTGCCACAGACTCCCCGAGGTGCAGATGAGTTTTTTGATGATAATATCAATAAGACCTTTCCAAATTTTGGGGCAGGTGTTTATTATTACAATGAGAAGTTTTATATAGGGTTATCGGCTCCGAACTTTTTAGAGACGTTACATTTTGAGAAGGAGAATAATACGATTACCAGGGCAGCAGAGGAGACGCATTACTTTTTAACAAGTGGTTATGTTTTTGATTTATCACAGACTACCAAGTTCAAGCCAAGTGTTATGTTAAAGGGGGTTCAGGGCTCACCATTGTCGGTGGATGTTTCGGCTAATTTTCTGTTTAATGACCGATTAGAAGTTGGTGCGAATTATAGATTAGATGATTCGGTTAGTTTATTGGCTAATTTTGGAATTACTCCGAGTATGCGTATAGGCTATGCTTTTGATTTAACGACGACCAATTTAGGGAATTATAATAGTGGGACGCATGAAGCGTTTATACTATGGGATATAGATTTTTCTAAGAAGAATTTAAAATCACCACGATTTTTCTAACATAAA
>NZ_JBWQOI010000007.1:0-4372 GCF_056591755.1 Maritimimonas sp. 2205BS37-2 | reverse complement strand
GAATTTGAGGTTGATAATACAGCGGGTGATGGTGATCCAAATACAAACCCTATCAATACAGATGGTGATGGTTTCTTAGATTATTTAGATGAAGATGATGACGGAGATGGAGTAAATACCATTTTTGAAGGTCCAAATCCAGACGGTGACCAAAACCCTAATACTGGAGCTACGCAAGACACCGATGGCGATACTGTATTTGATTACTTAGACATAGATGACGATGGTGATGGTATAAATACTGCCGATGAGGGCGATAATACTGATGGTGATGGCAATCCATCTACGAATCCATTTGATTCGGATGGTGATGGAGTATTAAACTTCTTGGATTTAGATTCAGATAATGATGGTATTCCAGATATAAATGAAACATTTACCGATACGGATACCGATGGTGTTCCTAATTATATAGATTTAGACTCAGATAATGACGGAATTTATGATACTGTTGAAGCAGGTACAGATACTTTTGATAGTGATGATGATGGTGTTATTGATACCTTGATTAGTGTAGGTGTTAATGGTTTATTTGATGGGTTAGAAACATTTCCTGATAGCGGATTACGAGATTTAATAAGTTTTCCTCTTCCAGACTCTGACACAGATACCGTTCTTGATGCTTATGAACTTGATGCGGATAATGATTTATGTAATGATGTTACAGAAGCTGGTTTTACTGATGGAGATTCAGATGGAATATTGGGAACTTCTCCAGCAGCAACCGACACTCAAGGAAGAGTAACCAGTGGAATAGATGGTTACACGACTCCTAACGATATTGATACAAATGGAGTTTTCGATTTCCAAGAATTTGACGTAACAACAGCAATTACCACGCAGCCTAGTACACCAGCTCCGGTGTTGGTTGGAGGAATAATTAATATAGATGTTGTTGCTACAGGGAACACCTATCAATGGCAAGTAAGTACTGCCGGAATTGGAGGACCCTACGCGAATATTTCAGATGCGAATCCAAATTATAGCGGAACACAAACACCAAACTTGATAATTAGTAATGCACCTCTTTCTTTCGATGGTAATTTCTATAGGGTTGTGGTGAGCACAAATAATTTTGCTTGTGATACACAAGTAATATCAGATGCTGTTGAAATAACGGTACAGTTAGATACAGATGGTGATTTAATTCCTGATGTAACAGACCTTGATGACGATAATGATGGTATTCCAGATACAGATGAAAATGCCGGAGGTGTTGCAGCCGATGTTGATGGAGATGGAATCATTAATAGCTTAGATTTAGACTCAGATAATGATGGAATTTTTGATATCGTTGAATCAGGTCAAATAAATGGCGTTGATGTTCTTGATGCAGATAATGATGGTAGAATAGATGGAGCTGATAACTCAACAGTGGGCGCAAATGGCCTATTTGATTTATTAGAAACGGCAGTTGATAGCGGAGTATTAACTACTCCTACTGCAGATTCATCTACCGTTGGTGGAGTTCCTACTCCAGATGGCATCGTAGATTCAAATGAATTGGATGCCGATACTGATGGATGTTTTGACGTGGTAGAAGCAGGATTTGGGGCTGAAGACACTGATTCTAATGGAAGATTGGGCCTAGACGTAGGCTTAACTGTAGATCCAAATGGAGTTGTAAACACTCCAGGGCTTACTTTAGGGTATACAACACCAAATGATATTGGTAATAATGGAATATTCGACTTCCAAGAATTTGGAATAGGAGTTCAACCAATAACCACGCAGCCGGTAGATCAGGTAATTGTAATTAATGCAAATGCTAATTTTAATACTGATTTACAAAACACAATTACCTACCAATGGCAAGAAAGTACAGATGGTGGTTTAAACTGGAACAATATTAGTAATGGAGGTGCAAACCCTACTTATAGTGGAACGAATACTGAATCGTTAACGTTAACAGTAGTACCATTATCGTATGATGGCTATCAATATAGAGTTATTTTATCATCTCCCGCTTTTGCATGTGATGTGAATCAGGTTTCTAACCCTGCTTTATTAACGGTTGATACCGATTTTGATGGTGATGGTGTAGGAGATAATTTAGATCTAGATGATGATAATGATGGTATTCCTGATCTCCAAGAATATGACGGCATAGATCCTTTCGCTGATGTAGACGGAGATGGAGTTCCAGCATATTTAGACGATAATGACAATAATATTTCTGTTGGAGATGATAATAATGCTGTTGAAACTGCATTTGATCTCGACGGAGATGGTGATGCAAATCACTTAGATCTAGATGCCGATGGAGATGGCTTATTTGATGTAAATGAAGCGGGCCATAGTTTCTTAGATACAGATGCTGACGGGTTTATTGATGGCGCCACAACAGGATCAGGAGCTAATGGATTATTTGATGGAGTTGAAACAAATCCTGAGGTTGATCCAACATTGAACTATACAATTACTGATTTTGATAATGATGGCAATAATAATTTCTTAGACGCAGATGATGATAATGACGGTGTACCAACTGCTAACGAAGGTGCTGATGCCAATGGAGATGGAAACCCTTCAGATGCACTTAATTTAGATGGTGATGGTCAACCAAACTATTTAGATATTGATGATGATGGAGATGGTGTCCTAACAAGTATTGAAGGAACTTCAAACCCTGATGCAGATGGAAGAGTAAACTATCTAGATTTAGACTCAGATGGAGACGGAATTCCAGATAATGTTGAAAGTCAAACTACGGCAGGTTATATTGCTCCAACTGGTGCAGACGATGACAACGATGGTTTAGATAATGCGTATGAGGCTACAAATGGAATTCAACCCGTTAATACAGATGGAGGAACAACTTTTGGAGATGCAACACCAGACTATTTAGATACTGATAGTGATGGCGATACGGTTACAGATGATGTAGAAGGCTATGATAATAATCAAGATGGGTTAAGAGATATATCTCCTATTGGTGACACCGATAATGACGGATTAGATGATGCTTACGAAGATCCAAGTGCCATTGGAGATTATTCAGATCCTAGTGGGGCGATAACCGATCCGGCAACTGATTTGCCAGACACTGATGGTACTGAAGACGTAAATTATAGAGATGCAGATGATGATGGTGATAGTGTAGGTACGCGTTTTGAAGACGCCGATACTGGGAATGCACTGGCAGATGTAGATACTGATAGTAATGGTACACCAAACTACTTAGATAATGATGATGACGGAGATGGAATTCTTACAATTGATGAAGGACCAAATCCAGATAGCGAAGGAGAACCTACAAATCCTCAAGATACAGATAATGATGGTACGCCAGATTATTTGGACGATGATGATGATAATGATGGGATTCCTACCGGGGAAGAAGGTAGTGGAAATACAGATGGAGATGCTGTCGCAGATTATTTAGATATCGACGATGATAATGATGGTATAATGACCATAGCTGAAGGCGATTTTTCTACAGATTCTGATGACGACGGTAGACCTGATCATTTAGACTTGGATTCTGATGATGATGGTATACCAGATAATGTAGAAGGTCAAACCACGGCAGATTATGTTTTACCAAGCGGCAATGATGATGATAATGATGGTCTTGATAATGCATATGATGACTTTGGAGTTACGCAAGCTAACTTCACTGCTGATAATGGTATTCAAGCAGATGATGTTAATACTGATGAAACTGGTGATCCAGATTACTTAGATACTGATTCGGACGGAGATGGTGTTTTAGACAGTATTGAAGGACATGATTTTAATGCAGATGGTGTACCAGATGAAGATCCTATTGGTGATTCAGATGGTGATGGATTAGATGATGCTTATGATGGCTCTGTTGGTGATTATGCAGACCCGAATGGATTATCTGTTGTAACTGACCCCGCTACAGACTTACCAAATAGAGATCAAGACCTAGCTGGAGATATTAATTACCAAGGAATTGTTCAAGGTGACGTTGAAGTTGATTATCGAGATACAGATGATGACGGAGATGGAATATTAACAGCAGAAGAAGATACCAATGGAAATGGCGATTGGGCTGATGATAATTGTGATAGTACAGACCCATCAGATAATGACCCATTCCCAGATTATTTAGATCCTACATCATGTACCATTGTTCCTAATGGATTCTCTCCAAATGGAGATGGCGACAATGATTTATTTGTAATCCCTGCCTTATCAAACTTTAGTAATTTCACTATAGAGATTTATGACCGTTGGGGTAATCAGGTTTACGATTATGCAAACAATGGTAGAGCTAGAGCGAATATTCAATGGTGGGACGGTTTCTCAACCGGTAGTAGAACCATTGATAAAGGTAGTAAAGTGCCGGTTGGTACGTACTTCTATGTTATTGAGTTTAATGAAGGTGGAAGAGCACCAGCTT
>NZ_JBWQOI010000006.1:0-4871 GCF_056591755.1 Maritimimonas sp. 2205BS37-2 | reverse complement strand
GTTTTATATTTAATGTGGATTAAATGCACAATGAAAAAATTACTTACGCTAATTGTATTTTTTACGATTGTTACTACTATTGGTCAAACCGATCCAGGTAAATATTCTATTAAAAATGTAAATATTAATACCAAATACTCAGATTTTGGGACAGCCTTTTTTGGAAAAGATAAAGTTGTTTTTGCATCTCCTAGAGAAGGAGCAATCATTACCAGAACTACTTGGGACGGTAATAAACAACCTTTCTTAGATCTTTTTGTTGCTACAATTGATGAAAATGGAAACTTAAAAGCCAAGAAGAAAATTCTTGGCGATGTGAATACAAAATATCATGAAGGAGTTGTAGCATTCACTAAAGATTTAAAAACCGTTTATTATAGTGCAAACAATTATGTGAAAAAGAGATATCGCAAAGATTCAACTGGTACTAATAATATACAGATGTTTAAAGCTTCGGTTGGAGCCAATGGAGAGTGGACAAATATTAAATTACTCCCTTTTAACAGCCCTGATTTTTCTTCCGGACATCCTACTTTAAGTATTGATGATAAGCAATTATATTTTGTTTCCGATAGACCAGAGTCTTTGGGTAAAACAGATATTTATGTAGTAGATATTAATGATGATGGTACTTATAGTACTCCTAGAAATATGGGCCCGCAAATTAATACCGAAGAGCGAGAAATGTTTCCATTTATTAGTGATGACAATATCTTGTATTTTTCCTCTAACGGCCATGAAGGGATGGGAGATTTAGATATACTTGCAAGTAAAGTTTTTGATAATACCGTTGCAGATCCAATTAATCTAGATGAGCCGATTAATAGTAAAAAAGATGACTTTGCCTACATTATTGATGACACAAAACATAAAGGATATTTTTCATCAAATAGAAAAGGAGGTAACGGCGATGATGATATTTATATGCTTACGGCCGCACCACCAATTCATTTTGAATGTAATCAAGAAATTGTAGGTGTAGTTCGAGATAAAGAGATGCATGCTGCTTTACCCGGAGCCAAAATTCAGCTATTTGATGCGAAAGGAAATATTTTAAAAGAAATAACAGTTGGTGAAGATGCATCATATAAATTTGAGCTACCATGCAATACAGAGTTTGCATTGGTTGGAACCGCTCCTGGATTTTTAAAAGAAAATGTTCAAGGAAAAACGGTTAATGATTTAGACGCACCTCCTTTAAATGTTTTTGTCGATCTACCACCAGAATTAAAAGTAGTTGATGAAAAAATCATGATCAATATTAACACTATTTATTTTGATTTCGATAAATGGAATATTCGCCCTGAAGCAGCGGCAGAATTGGATAAAGTGGTTGCAGTAATGTTGGAACATCCAACAATGGTTATTGAGGCAGGATCGCATACAGATTCAAGAGCGCGAGAAGCCTATAATCAGAGCTTATCAGAAAAGAGAGCAAAAGCAACAGTAGATTATATAGTTTCAAAAGGCATTAATCCGAGTAGAATTGCTGCTAGAGGTTATGGAGAAATGCAATTGGTTAATAATTGTTCAAGCTTTGTTAAATGCAGCAGAGAGGAACATCAATTAAATAGACGTACTGAGTTTGTTATTGTAAATGACAATGACAGATTCTCATCTTCTAATGCCGACGTAGCAAGTGTTAAGATTGATAAAAGTATAAACATGACCTATGTAGATCTAAATGGTTCTAAGATGGGTGTAAGCCCAAAGAATTCAAATGATAAAGTTGAAGCAAAGACAAAAACAACAGCTAATAAAGACTTGGACCCATATCTTGATGATAAAAGACCTATAAAAAAGGTCAAGCCTATTTATGTAGCGAGTGATGGAAATGTGGTTAAAAAAGTAAGTAAAAAGTTCATAAAATTTGCTCCTATTTATTATGCTTTTGACAATTGGAGTTTGTCTTCAGAAGAACTTATAAAGCTGGGAGAGGTTGTAAATGTTCTAAATGAAAACCCAGATTTGGTTATTGAAATTCAAGTACATACTGATTCTAAAAATACTGAGAAACACAATCAATTGTTGTCGGATAAAAGAGCAAAATCTATTGCTAGTTATATGGCGTCCAGAAATGTATCTCCAGATCAAGTATACGTAAAAGGATATGGAGAGCATGTGCTTGTAAATAAATGTAAAAGCTTTGTAAAGTGTTCACAAGATGAACATCAGGCAAATCGTAGAATAGAGTTTATGGTTATTTCAGGAAATGGGTATCCTGATAAAGAAATTATTGATAAAGAAAATGCACAATTCATCAATACCAATCCTATTTATTTTAATTACGATAAATATGATATTAGAAAGGATGCTGCTTATGAATTGGATAGAGTAGTGGAGATTTTGAAAGCAAATCCAGATATGATGATTGAGGCAGGGTCGCATACAGACTCTAATAATCTAGAATCATACAATCAGATTTTATCTGAAAAGAGAGCGAAATCAGTAAAAGAATACTTGACAAATAAAGGAGTTTCAAACGATAGAATTGTGAGTAAGGGCTATGGAGAAATGCAATTAGTAAACAAGTGTTCTAGTTTTGTGAAATGTACTGCAGAACAGCATCAGCAAAACAGAAGAACAGAATTTAAGATAATTAAAAATCAATAATAAGATGGTTGATAATTGCGTTAAAAATAAACGTAGCATAGAAATTGCCTTTAACATTTTTTTATATATTTGGTGAATTGCTACATTGAAACAGGGAATATTAAAAATTAAAGGGGATTCCAGCTATTACCTATGTTTTTTAACGGACATTATAATACACCAAAAACAACATATTAAGTAAGTGTACTATGGAAAAAAATTACTTAAGAAAAGACTTTTTCAACAAAAATTTGAACCTAATATTCATAATAATTGGTTTATTTTTTCATGTTGAGTTTTTAGCACAATCTATTCCTGCTTCAGATGGAAGTGTAGCTTGTTCAAATTGTAGCCCACCCGGTTGGCTAGTAGATTTAGGCACTCCTGATGTTTCAAATGCAACGCAAGCTGCAGCCACAGGTGTTTCAGGTGGTGGGGCAACTTGGAATGTGCCAGGAGGAGTATTGCCACTACCACCAAATGGTCATACATCATGGATTTCACTTAGAGATTTGGGACCTGCGGGTGTTGAAGAAATTGTAAGTACAACAATGACTGGTTTGGTTGCGGGCAATACATATGAAGTAACAATATACACGTTGACCGCTACAGCTAATGCAGATGGTGATTTAGGGAATAGCTATTCGGCAGTTTATAATGACGAATTTAGATATATAGTGGGAAGTAATCCAATGCAGACTATTTCTCCTATAACTCAAGACGCTTGGGGTACCGAAACTTTTAGATTTGTTGCATCGGGGCCAACAGAAACACTGCAGTTATTGCCTGGAGACAACTCAGGTGGGACTCCTCTAACATGGGAATCAGTTCAAATATCTGTAACACTTAATGCTATTGTTTCTGTGCCAGTTGCATTGAATGATAACGTTGAAACAATAGTTGATACTGTCCTAAATGGAGATGTTTTTGCTGATAATGGAAGTGGGTCTGATCAATTAGGAACAGCCCCTACTACAGTTACAGCCTTTGATGCTGTATCGGTAAACGGAGGAACCGTAAACATCACTCCTGCAGGAGCTTTTACCTATACTCCACCTTCTGGTTATTCTGGTTCGGACTCTTTTTCATATACAATCACAGATTCTAATGCACTGACAAGTACGGGAACTGTTACTGTCATGGTTAAAATAGATAGTGACGGAGATGGTATTGCCGATGATGCAGATTTAGATGACGATAATGATGGGATTTTAGATACTGATGAATGTACAGCTGTGATTGCTGCAAATGCTGATTGGGTTGATAATAATATAAATGTTTACACCGTTGGAAATTTAACCGATGGAAGTGGAAATACAACTTCTGGCTGGGATGCAGATGTGACATCTTTTGGCGGGACAGTTTCTTCAATAACTGATTGGGTTGGTTCAACGCCCTTTACAGATGGTACAAATTATATCATTAGCCATGCGGTGTTAGCAAGTGCAACAGCTTCTGGTACAAATATATATCAATCTGCTGGAGGAGGAACAGGTATACATGTGATACCATTGATGCCCGGTGTTTTACCAACTTATACTTTAACCACTACAATTACTTTTACAAATCCAATTAATGCGGCAAGTTTCGATATGGTTGACTTACTCGATTTTGGAGGTACAGCTACCGTTGACGTAGAAGTTTTAATAGATGGAACTTTAGTTTGGCAAACGACTCCATCTGGAGGTGTGGGTTTAAATACTACAGGCGTGTTAAGTTATGAAGATGGCTCCGGAACACTTCAAGGGTCCACTACTTTTGGGCAGAATATTGAAAATTTTGTTGGAGTTATTAACCCTGTAGCGTTTTCTACGATAACTATAAACTACAATATGACGTCAGCTGGCGCGGCAGGAAGAGATGAACAAGGGTTTGATAATCTTAGATTTTCTACATTTACTGTTTGTGGTGACGATGATGGAGATGGAATAATAAATTCTTTGGATTTAGATAGTGATAATGACGGAATTCCAGATAGCAATGAAGGTAATGGGGATATAGATGGGGATTTGATTCCTAATTTTCTTGACATCGACTCAGATGGAGACGGGGTATATGACGTTTTTGAGGCAGGTCACGGGTTACCAGATACAGATAATGATGGAAGAATTGATGGAGCTGACACGGGTTCAGGAGCAAACGGTTTATTTGATGGAATTGAAAGTGACGATACGTTGGCAGCTACAATAACCTATACATTACTAAATACTGATTCTGATGGATTCATAGATGCTTTAGACATAGATGATGATGGAGATGGTGTGAATACATCGTTTGAA
>NZ_JBWQOI010000005.1:0-5579 GCF_056591755.1 Maritimimonas sp. 2205BS37-2 | reverse complement strand
TATCAAAATTTGATCATAAAAAAACCCTCACATTAGTATGTGAGGGTTTTCTTTTAAAAGAAAGGCAATGACCTACTCTTCCACCAGTGGCAGTACCATCGGCGCTGATAGGCTTAACTTCTCTGTTCGGAATGGGAAGAGGTGAGCCCTATCGCTATAATCACCTTAAAATGTTTCAGTATATTTCAACTGTATATGTTGACATATTAAAATAATGATATGTAATTAATTGAGTTACTATAATAAAAAAGAGTTGTCCTCTCCGCTCTTAAAGAGCGGAGAGATACGTACATAAGCCTATGGGTTATTAGTACTACTTGGCTATGACATTACTGCCTTTACACCTATAGCCTATCAACGTGGTAGTCTTCCACGACCCTTTAAAGAAATCTCATCTTGTGGTGGGTTTCGCGCTTATATGCTTTCAGCGCTTATCCCTTCCCGACGTAGCTACTCAGCAGTGCCCCTGGCGAGACAACTGATACACTAGAGGTCAGTCCAATTCGGTCCTCTCGTACTAGAATCAGATCCACGCAAATTTCTAACGCCCGCTACAGATAGAGACCGAACTGTCTCACGACGTTCTGAACCCAGCTCGCGTGCCACTTTAATGGGCGAACAGCCCAACCCTTGGGACCTTCTCCAGCCCCAGGATGTGACGAGCCGACATCGAGGTGCCAAACCCCCCCGTCGATGTGAGCTCTTGGGGGAGATCAGCCTGTTATCCCCGGAGTACCTTTTATCCTTTGAGCGATGGCCCTTCCATACGGAACCACCGGATCACTATGCTCTTGTTTCCAACCTGATCGACCTGTATGTCTCTCAGTCAAGCACCCTTATGCCATTGCACTCTACGCACGGTTACCAAGCGTGCTGAGGGTACCTTTAGAAGCCTCCGTTACTCTTTTGGAGGCGACCACCCCAGTCAAACTACCCACCAAGCACTGTCCTCATCTCTGAGTTAGGCTTCAGATAAGCAAAGGGTGGTATTTCAACAATGACTCCACAACGCCTGGCGACGCCGCTTCAAAGTCTCCCACCTATCCTACACATTACTTATCCAAAGTCAATACTAAGCTATAGTAAAGGTTCACGGGGTCTTTTCGTCCCGTAGCGGGTAATCGGCATCTTCACCGATACTACAATTTCACCGAGCTCATGGCCGAGACAGTATCCAGATCGTTACACCATTCGTGCAGGTCGGAACTTACCCGACAAGGAATTTCGCTACCTTAGGACCGTTATAGTTACGGCCGCCGTTTACTGGGGCTTCATTTCATTGCTTCGCCGAAGCTAACAACTCCACTTAACCTTCCAGCACCGGGCAGGTGTCAGGCCATATACATCATCTTTCAATTTAGCATAGCCCTGTGTTTTTGATAAACAGTCGCCTGGATCATTTCTCTGCGGCCCACCAAAGGTGGGCGACTCTTCTCCCGAAGTTACGAGTCTATTTTGCCTAGTTCCTTAGCCATGAATCTCTCGAGCACCTTAGAATTCTCATCCCAACTACCTGTGTCGGTTTACGGTACGGGTACTTTATATCTGAAGCTTAGAGGGTTTTCTTGGAAGTTCTTAACCGCACTATCCACGCCACCGAAGCTTTGTGGTACTATCCTGCTTTAGCTAGTCTGGCGGATTTACCTACCAATCTAATACCTACACAGTTCAACGTGCTATTCCGTCAGCACGCGGCGGGTTCATTACTCCGTCACCCCATCGCAATATAAAGTAGTACTGGAATATTAACCAGTTGTCCATCGACTACCCCTTTCGGGTTCGCCTTAGGTCCCGACTAACCCTCAGCTGATTAGCATCGCTGAGGAAACCTTAGTCTTTCGGTGTGTGGGTTTCTCACCCACATTATCGTTACTTATGCCTACATTTTCTTTTGTAAACGCTCCAGCAAACCTCGCAGTTCACCTTCAACGCAGATTACAATGCTCCCCTACCACTTTAAAAGTCCATAGCTTCGGTAGTATACTTATGCCCGATTATTATCCATGCTCGACCGCTCGACT
This sequence comes from Maritimimonas sp. 2205BS37-2, assembly GCF_056591755.1. Lineage (NCBI taxonomy): Bacteria > Pseudomonadati > Bacteroidota > Flavobacteriia > Flavobacteriales > Flavobacteriaceae > Maritimimonas > Maritimimonas sp. 2205BS37-2. The sequence goes on along the minus strand of NZ_JBWQOI010000005.1, from coordinate 3,558 downwards.
AGTGAGCTGTTACGCACTCTTTAAATGAATGGCTGCTTCCAAGCCAACATCCTAGCTGTCTAGGCAGTCAAACCTCGTTTATTCAACTTAGTATACATTTGGGGACCTTAGCTGATGGTCTGGGTTCTTTCCCTCTCGGACATGGACCTTAGCACCCATGCCCTCACTGCTGTGTATATTATATAGCATTCGGAGTTTGTCAGGAATTGGTAGGCGGTGAAGCCCCCGCATCCAATCAGTAGCTCTACCTCTATATAACTCAACCACAACGCTGCACCTAAATGCATTTCGGGGAGTACGAGCTATTTCCGAGTTTGATTGGCCTTTCACCCCTACCCACAGGTCATCCAAAGACTTTTCAACGTCAACTGGTTCGGTCCTCCACAGTGTGTTACCACTGCTTCAACCTGCCCATGGGTAGATCACTCGGTTTCGCGTCTACTACTACTAACTATACGCCCTATTCAGACTCGCTTTCGCTTCGGCTCCATGTCTTAAACATTTAACCTTGCTAGTAACAGTAACTCGTAGGCTCATTATGCAAAAGGCACGCCGTCACCGGTAAACCGGCTCCGACCGCTTGTAGGCGTACGGTTTCAGGATCTCTTTCACTCCCTTACTTAGGGTTCTTTTCACCTTTCCCTCACGGTACTAGTTCACTATCGGTCTCTCAGGAGTATTTAGCCTTATGGGATGGTCCCCACAGATTCATACAGGGTTTCACGTGCCCCGCACTACTCAGGATACTACTATCGATAACGTCGCTTACCTATACGGGACTATCACCCTCTATGGTCTGTCTTTCCAAACAGTTCTAGTTCACTAAGCATCGAATATCGTAGTCCTACAACCCCACACTTGCCGTAACAAATATGGTTTGGGCTAATCCGCGTTCGCTCGCCACTACTAACGGAATCACTATTGTTTTCTCTTCCTCCGGGTACTTAGATGTTTCAGTTCTCCGGGTTTGCTTCTCTTACGAGATGACTGGCCTTCAACCAGCCGGGTTGCCCCATTCGGATATCTACGGATCAAAAATTATGTGCATCTCCCCGTAGCTTTTCGCAGCTTATCACGTCCTTCATCGCCTCTGAGAGCCTAGGCATCCGCCATACGCCCTTATTTAGCTTATTGTACTTTTTGCTTTAGGATCACTCCTAAAACGAGCTCTTTTATATTTATATTTCTATCTATTATTATAGCTAATAAAAAACTTAAAATGTTCTTTATCGTTATTTACGATATCACTATTTCAATATGTCAATGAACTTTATTAAAAACCTTATCTCAAGGTCTTATCTGTGGAGAATACCGGAGTCGAACCGGTGACCTCCTGCGTGCAAGGCAGGCGCTCTAGCCAGCTGAGCTAATTCCCCCCATATACTAGTAGTTAGTACATAGTAGTTAGTAGTTAGACCCTAACCACTGCTCAACTTCTAGAATTTCCTTAAACTTAAAATCAAAAAAAAGTAGTCTTGGGCAGGCTCGAACTGCCGACCTCTACATTATCAGTGTAGCGCTCTAACCAGCTGAGCTACAAGACTATTTAAGATCTTAGTCTTTCATTTTTAAAAAAGATTAACAGCAAATAAAACAAGAAACCAAACTCCTTAAGAGTAACTCACCATCCTTTTTTAATACCATAAATGGTATCTCTAGAAAGGAGGTGTTCCAGCCGCACCTTCCGGTACGGCTACCTTGTTACGACTTAGCCCCAGTTACTAGTTTTACCCTAGGCAGCTCCTTGCGGTCACCGACTTCAGGTACTCCCAGCTTCCATGGCTTGACGGGCGGTGTGTACAAGGCCCGGGAACGTATTCACCGGATCATGGCTGATATCCGATTACTAGCGATTCCAGCTTCACGGAGTCGAGTTGCAGACTCCGATCCGAACTGAGATCGGTTTTAAGGATTCGCTCCTACTCGCGTAGTGGCTGCCCTCTGTACCGACCATTGTAGCACGTGTGTAGCCCAGGACGTAAGGGCCGTGATGATTTGACGTCATCCCCACCTTCCTCTCGGTTTGCACCGGCAGTCTCGCTAGAGTCCTCAGCTTAACCTGTTAGCAACTAACGATAGGGGTTGCGCTCGTTATAGGACTTAACCTGACACCTCACGGCACGAGCTGACGACAACCATGCAGCACCTTGTAAGTAGTCCGAAGAAATAGCTATCTCTAACTAATGCAACTTACATTTAAGCCCTGGTAAGGTTCCTCGCGTATCATCGAATTAAACCACATGCTCCACCGCTTGTGCGGGCCCCCGTCAATTCCTTTGAGTTTCATTCTTGCGAACGTACTCCCCAGGTGGGTCACTTATCACTTTCGCTTAGTCACTGAGATAAATCCCAACAACTAGTGACCATCGTTTACGGCGTGGACTACCAGGGTATCTAATCCTGTTCGCTCCCCACGCTTTCGTCCATCAGCGTCAGTATATACTTAGTAAGCTGCCTTCGCAATCGGTATTCTGTGTAATATCTATGCATTTCACCGCTACACTACACATTCTACTTACTTCAATATAACTCAAGACAACCAGTATCAAAGGCAGTTCCACAGTTAAGCTGTGGGATTTCACCTCTGACTTAATCGCCCGCCTACGGACCCTTTAAACCCAATGATTCCGGATAACGCTTGCACCCTCCGTATTACCGCGGCTGCTGGCACGGAGTTAGCCGGTGCTTATTCATACAGTACCGTCAGCCTCTCACACGTGAAAGGGTTTCTTCCTGTATAAAAGCAGTTTACAACCCATAGGGCAGTCTTCCTGCACGCGGCATGGCTGGATCAGGCTTGCGCCCATTGTCCAATATTCCTCACTGCTGCCTCCCGTAGGAGTCTGGTCCGTGTCTCAGTACCAGTGTGGGGGATCTCCCTCTCAGGACCCCTACCTATCGTTGCCATGGTAAGCCGTTACCTTACCATCTAGCTAATAGGACGCATACTCATCTTATACCGCCGAAACTTTAATCATAATACCATGCGATATCACAATACTATGGAGTATTAATCTTCATTTCTAAAGGCTATCCTCCTGTATAAGGCAAATTGTATACGCGTTACGCACCCGTGCGCCGGTCGTCAGCGGATTGCAAGCAATCCCTGTTACCCCTCGACTTGCATGTGTTAAGCCTGCCGCTAGCGTTCATCCTGAGCCAGGATCAAACTCTCCATCGTATAAATCTTAAATATTTTCCAGATGATGAGCTTCTCTAAAAGAATTTAACAAGTTTATATTATATACACATTAAATATATATACAACATAATAAGCTCGTGCTTCTTGCTCTATTTTACGCTGTCAATCTTTCAATTTTTTCAATGAACCGAACCCCTAAAGGCCCCTTCTATTAAAATACCAAATAATCCTAAAAATTATCAAGTATCAATCGTGAGAATGCTAGAATCGAACTAACTAGTTTTACACTAAAACTATTCCAAAATCCCCTATAAAATGAACTAAACTAAAAACCCTCTCTTTCTTAGCGGCTGCAAATATACAACCATTTTTTAAACCACAAACTTTTTACCAAAAAAAAATTGAGTTTTTTAATT
>NZ_JBWQOI010000004.1:0-7157 GCF_056591755.1 Maritimimonas sp. 2205BS37-2 | reverse complement strand
TACAGAGACAGTCTATGTTACTCAAACAGTTGCAGGCTGTGAGAGTCTTGCAACACAAGTAGATATTGTAGTAAATTCACTACCGGTAATTACAAATGTATTATCTACTGATCCAACTACAGCAAGCTGCCCTACCTTGGATGATGGCACTATTACAATAACAGCCACAGGAGCTAATTTAGAATATAGCATAGATGGAGGCGCAAATTATCAAGCATCAAATGTGTTTACAGGCTTAACAGCTGGAGGGTCACCATATACTATAGCAGTTAGAAATTCAGTGACCTTATGCGAAGTTATTGACCCAACTCAAGTAACATTAATTGCCCCAGGATGTAATCCTAGTATAGTAGTTACTAAAACTCAAACAGGAGGTCCTAATCCGATAACAGCAATTGGTCAAACATTAGATTATACGATAACACTTGAAAATGATGGTGATTTAGTTCTTAATAATATTAATATTACTGATATTTTACCAAATGGGACAAATGGAACATTAACAGGTCCTACTGGAGATGGAGGAGTCGTTGGTGTTATCGAAGTAGGAGAAATTTGGACATATACTATCAGTTACACTACTTCATTAGCAGATTTCCAAGCGGGTGTCGATTTAGTAAATACAGTATCAGTTACAACAGATGAAATAACCACCGCTGAATCAGATACAGCAATAACTCCTATTGTAGTTTCTGATCTAAGCTTGGCAAAGGCAGTAGACAATACTACACCAAATGTAGGAGATACAGTAACTTTTACGTTAACCATAAGTAATGGTGGTGTTAATGATGCTGCAGGAGTTGCCGTTGAAGATGTGGTTCCAAACGGATATGGAAGCATTACACCTATTACAGCCGGAGCTACAGTAGTCGGAAATACAATTTCTTGGTCAGGGTTAACTGTGACCTCAGCGGTCGACGTAACTCTACAATTTACTGCTCAAGTATTGGCTTCTGGAAATTATGGGAATCAGGCCGAAATTACAGCATCAGATAATGTAGATCCTGATAGTGATCCTAATGATAGCTTTGGTGCCGATGACTATGGAGATGGTAACGCAGATGATGACGAAAGTAATATTGTAAATATCAACCCTGTTGCTGTTTCAGATGTTAGCCTGGCTAAAACAGTAAATAATGCAACACCTTTAGTAGGAAGTAATGTAGTCTTTACATTAACGGTTAGCAATGCGGGCCCAAGTGATGCTACAGGGGTTCAGGTAACAGATATAATACCAACAGGATATACCTATGTAAGTGATGATGGCGCAGGAGCATATGTAAATGGTACTGGAGTATGGGCAGTCCCAACGATCATCGCAAGTGGAACGCAAGTACTAAATATTACTGCTACTGTAAATGCAACGGGTAACTATAATAATATAGCGGAAATAACTGCAAGTGATAATACAGATCCCGATTCTACACCTGGAAATGGAATAACCACTGAAGACGATTATGCCGAAGAAAATACCGCGCCAGTACCGGTATCGGATGTTAGTTTGGCTAAAGTAGTAGACAATACAACACCGCTAGTTGGAAGTAATGTAGTCTTTACATTAACCGTAAGTAATGCTGGCCCAAGTGATGCCACGGGTGTTCAAGTAACAGACATATTACCAACTGGATATGCCTATGTAAGCGATGATGGTGTGGGAGCTTATGTGAGTGGAACAGGAATATGGACGGTTCCGACAATCACGGCAAGTGGTACGCAAGTATTAAACATTACAGCAGCAGTAAATGCTACGGGTAATTATAATAATACTGCCGAGGTAACTGCAAGTGATAATACAGATCCAGATTCAACACCTGGAAACGGAGTAACTACCGAAGATGATTTTGCAGAAGAAAGTACAACACCTACTGCTGTTTCAGATATTAGTTTAGCTAAAACGGTAGATAATGCAACACCACTTGTAGGAAGTAATGTGATCTTTACGTTAACAGTGAACAATGCTGGGCCAAGTGACGCAACGGGTGTTCAAGTAACAGATCTATTACCAACAGGATATACCTATGTAAGTGATGATGGTGCAGGAGCATATGTAACTGGTACTGGAGTATGGACAGTCCCAACAATTACTGCAAGTGGAACGCAAGTACTAAATATTACTGCTACAGTAAATGCAACAGGTAATTATAATAATACTGCCGAGGTAACTGCAAGTGATAATACTGATCCAGATTCTACTCCAGGGAATGGAATAACTACTGAAGATGATTATGCCGAAGAAGGTACTGCTCCGATAGCGGTTTCAGATATTTCATTAGTGAAAGCAATAGACAATGCAACGCCATTAGTAGGAAGTAATGTAGTCTTTACACTAACAGTTAGTAATGCTGGTCCAAGTGACGCTACAGGTGTTCAGGTAACAGATCTATTATCAACAGGATATACCTATGTAAGCGATGATGGCGCTGGAGCTTATGTAAATGGAACAGGAATATGGACGGTTCCTACTATTACATCTGGAGGAACACAAGCGCTGAACATCACAGCAACAGTAAATGCTACAGGTAATTATAATAATATAGCTGAAGTAACTGCAAGTGATAATACAGATCCAGATTCTACACCTGGAAATGGAATAACTACTGAAGATGATTATGCCGAAGAAAGTAGTACACCAACACCAGTATCAGACTTGAGTATAGCGAAAGCAATTGATAATGCAACTCCATTGGTTGGATCAACAGTTACATTTACGTTAGATGTATCAAATGCGGGCCCAAGTGATGCCACAGGAGTTACCGTTGAAGATGTTGTACCAACGGGATATGATACTGTTACAGCTATTACAGCAGGAGCAACGGTTGTAGGAAATACTATTTCATGGGTTGGATTGACAGTTCCGGCAGGAACCACAACTAGCTTACAGTTTACGGCAAATGTATTGCCAATAGGTAATTATGGAAATTTGGCCGAAATTACGGCTTCAGACAATGTTGACCCAAATAGTGATCCAAATGATAGCTTCGGTGTGGATGATTTAGGAGATGGATTACCTGATAATGATGAAAGTGATCCAATTGTAGTAACCCCTATAGCAGTATCAGATATTGATCTTTCTAAAGCGGTTGATAATGCAACGCCATTGGTAGGTAGTAATGTGATCTTCACATTGACAGTAAATAATACTGGCCCAAGTGATGCAACGGGTGTTGAGGTGGCAGATCTATTACCAACAGGATATACCTATGTAAGTGATGATGGCGGAGGAGCATATGTGAGTGGAACCGGACTTTGGACTGTTCCAACAATTATAGCCGGAAATTCTGCTACATTGAATATTACGGCAATAGTAAATGCAACAGGTAATTATAATAATATTGCCGAAGTAACGGCAAGTGATAATACAGATCCAGATTCTACACCTGGAAATGGTATAATCACTGAAGATGATTATGCAGAGCAAAGCACAATTCCAGTCCCTGTCTCTGATGTGAGTATTACAAAAGCAATTGATAATGCAACACCTCTAGTAGGCTCAACAGTTACATTTACATTAGATGTATCAAATGCCGGCCCAAGTGATGCCACAGGAATTATCGTTGAAGACGTAGTACCAAATGGTTATGATACCGTTACAGCGATTACTGCAGGTGCTACAGTAGTTGGAAATACAATAACTTGGAGTGGATTAGCGATTTCGGCTGGAAATACAACATCATTACAGTTTACGGCTAGAGTTCTGGCATCAGGAAATTATGGGAATAGAGCAGAAATTACAGCGTCAGATAATATCGATCCAAATAGTGATCCAAACGATAGCTACGCTACCGATGATCTAAGTGATGGATTACCTGACAATGATGAGAGTGACCCAGTTGTAGTAACTCCTATAGCAGTTTCTGACTTAGAAATTAGTAAGGTAGTTGACAACGCAACACCGTTCGTAGGATCGAATGTGGTATTCACAATTACAGTAACAAACAATGGGTTGAGTGATGCTACTGGCATTGAAGTAACCGATCTTTTACCAAATGGATATACGTATGTAAGTGATGACAGTGGTGGAAGTTATAATGATGTTACTGGCGTATGGCTTACTGGTAATATTTCTAATGCTAGTACAGCTTCTATAAATATTACTGCGTTTGTGAATCCGGTCGGAACATATACTAATACCGTAGAAATTACAGCATCAGATAATTTCGACCCAGACTCAACACCAGGTAATGGTTTAACTACTGAAGATGACTATAGTTTTGTAGATGTAAACCCAATCGCAGTTTCTGATCTTGAAATAAGTAAGACCGTAGATAACAGCTCGCCATTTGTAGGTTCAAATGTTGTCTTTACCATAACAGTAACCAATGATGGACCAAGTGATGCTACTGGAGTTCAAGTTACAGATCTACTACCTTCAGGGTATACTTATATAAGTGATGATAGCGGAGGAGCATATAATTCAGCTACTGGTTTATGGACCGTGCCAACAATTTCAAGATTGGCAGGAAGCAATACCTCAGTAATTAATATCACCGCCCTAGTATTAGCAAATGGAGTGGCTGCAGATTATGAAAATTTTGCGGAAGTAACGGCATCAGATAATGTAGACTTTGATAGTGACCCAACAGTAGGTTTTGGTACAGATGATTTAGGCGATGGAGTTGCTGATGACGACGAAACTTCGGTAGTAGTAACACCAATTCCGGTTTCAGATTTAAGCTTAGTTAAGACTGTGAACGACCTAAATCCTACTACAGGAGATATTATAACATTTACTTTAACGGTGCACAACGATGGACCAAGTGATGCAACTGGAATAGGGGTAGAAGATGTAATTCCTGATGGGTACGGAAATATTACCAATATTAATAATGGCGGAATATTAACGGGGAACACGATCACATGGTCTGGATTAAACGTTGCAAACGGAGCCGATTTATTATTACAGTTTGATGTTGAAGTATTACCAACAGGTACAAATACCACAACAAGTTATTATAATCAAGCAGAGATTATTGCATCAGATAATGTAGACTTTGATAGTGATGTTACTGAAAGCTTTAACGTAGATGATGATAATAATGGTAATTTAAATGATGACGATGACGAAAGTATATTAGATACAATTATTATAAACTTCTTGCCAACAGCCGTTGATGATAATGTTGAAGTCGTAGAAAACACATCAGACAATCCAATTATGGTGTTGTTAGATAACGGTAATGGCCCAGACGATTTTGGTAGAGACGGCCCTGGTAATGATCCGATTATTATAGCAACACCTCCAACAAATGGAACAGCTGTCGTTAATGACAATGGAACGCCAAATGATCCAACAGATGACTTTGTTGAGTATACACCAAATCCAAATTATACGGGCCCTGATTCATTTACCTATACTATTGAAGACGGTCAAGGTTTACAATCAAATCCTCCTGGCGTTGGAGATACATCAACTGCAACAGTATTCATATTAGTCCTTGTTGATACTGATGGAGATGGAGTGCCAGATATTACAGATATTGATGATGATAATGATGGTATTTTAGATACCGCTGAGAGTAATGGTATAGATGCAACTGGTGACGATGATAACGACGGAATACCAAATTTTGAAGATCCAGACTTCTGTGTTCTAAATGCAAATAATGTCTGTGATAATCTCGATTTAGATGGTGATGGAATTATCAATCAATTAGATATAGATGCAGACAATGATGGTGTACCAGATAATGTTGAAGGACAATCTACCGCAGGATATATTGCTCCATCTGGAGTTGATTCTGACGCTAATGGATTAGATGATGTTTATGAGTCGAGTCCAGGCGCAGGAGAAGGTATTAGTCCTGAGAATACAGATGGAACCGACAATGCAGATTATTTAGATCTAGATTCTGATAATGATAACGTACCCGATAGTATTGAAGCGCATGATGCAAATCATGACGGTATGATTGATAGTGGTGATGTTTCTGGAGGGTTACCTATTCCAATATATTCTGGAGTAGATTCAGATCAAGATGGTCTTGATGATGCTTTTGAAGGATCTGATGTGAATGACGGGTACGACGTAAATGATGAAATAAATGATCCAGCAATTGATTTACCAGATACTGATGGTACAGAAGATGTTGATTATAGAGATATTGATGATGATGGCGATGGTATTTCAACATTAGACGAAGATCTAAATGGCAACAATGATCCTTTCGATGACGACTTCGATGGTGACGGTCAACCAAATTACTTAGATATTGATGATGATAATGATGGTATTTTAACTAGCGTTGAAGGTATTGATAACCTAGATGGAGATACCAACCCAAATTATTTAGATATTGATTCAGACGATGATGGAATACCTGACAATGTAGAGGGTCAATCAACAGCTGGATATACTGAGCCTAGTGGTGTGGATGTTGATAATGATGGCTTAGACGATGCTTACGATAGCAATATATCTGGTAATCCAAATTCTAATGGCATTACACCTGAGAATACAGATGGTACAGATGACCCTGATTATCTTGATGATGATTCTGATAATGACGGGTTAGAAGACTCTGTAGAAGGTCATGATACAGATCATGATGGTTTCCCAGATAGAGAGTCAACAGGAACTGACACCGATGGTGATGGGTTGGATGATGGCTATGAAGGTTCGAATCTGAATGATCCTTTTGATGTTAATGATGAGATAATGAATCCATCCAATGACCTTCCAAATAGAGATCAAGACCTCGAAAACGACCCGTTGTATGCAGATATCGTTGAAGGAGATATAGAACCAGATTATCGTGACTTAGATGACGATGGTGATGGTGTTCCAACCAATGAAGAAGATACTAATGATAATGGTAGTTGGACCGATGATGATTGTAATTTTAATTTAGTTCCTAATTATTTAGATCCATTGTCTTGTGATATTGTTCCAAACGGATTCTCACCTAATGACGACGGTAGTAACGATACCTTTATAATTCCGTTATTAACTGGTTATCCAGACTTTAGATTAGAAATCTATGACCGTTGGGGTAATAGAGTTCATAATTATGATAATAACGGAAGATCAAGTAATGATATTCAATGGTGGGATGGTTATTCTGATGGAAGATTAACACTTAGAAAAGATGATAAGCGAGTTCCGGTGGGCACCTACTTCTATATAATTTATTTTAATGATGGAGAAAGAAAGCCTCAAA
>NZ_JBWQOI010000003.1:0-514757 GCF_056591755.1 Maritimimonas sp. 2205BS37-2 | reverse complement strand
AAAGATAAACGCACATTATGAAAAGGTGTTTTTTAATAATAATATCTATACTTAGCGTACTAGCTCTAAGTGCTCAAGAAGGTTCAGGTAAGTACAACATTAAGAATCTAGAAGTGAATACCAAAAACTCAGATTTTGGAACATCTTTTCTAGGATCCGATAAACTCGTGTTTACAGCGCCAAGAACTGGTTTTACGGTTGTAAGAGATGTCTGGGAACCTAATGGCCAACGTTTCTTAGACTTATATACCGGTGATATTGGTGAAGGAGGAGAAATATCTAATAAACGAAAGCTACAAGGAGAGGTAAATAGTAGATATCATGAAGGAGACGCTGTTTTTACAAAAGATGGTAAAACAGTGTACTTTACAAGAAACAATTACTACAGAAAACAACTAGGGGTTGATAATACTGGTTGGACCAACTTAGCATTATTTAAAGCAACAGTAAATAGTGAAGGAGAATGGATTAATATTATTCCAATGCCATTCAATAATGTGGAATATTCAGTTGGGCACCCTGCACTTAGTGATGATGAAAAAACATTATACTTTGCTTCAGATATGCCCGGATCAATGGGGGAAATGGATATTTATAAGGTAGAAGTCAATCAAAGTGGATTTGGTAATCCGGTAAATATGGGGCCAAAAGTAAATTCTACAGCTAAAGATTGGTTTCCTTTTGTAGATGGAGAAGTACTTTATTTTGCTTCAGATAGAGCTGGCGGAAAAGGAGGTTCAGATGTTTATGCTAGTAAGCTAACAGGGTTTACACCCAACCCGGTATTATTAAATGCTCCAATCAATTCGGCTAATGATGATTATGCATTCATAATAAACAAAGAAACACGTAAAGGATACTTTTCTTCTAACAGAGAAGGAGGCAAAGGAGACGATGATATCTATGCCTTAGTAGAAGAAGAACCCGTTGAGTTTAAATGTAAACAAATGATTATTGGAGAGGTGCTTGATAAAGCAACAGGAGATTTTCTACCGGGCGCTGAAGTAAGTTTAAGAGATAAAGACGAAAACATACTTCAAACAGTTACATCCGACGATAATGGTGTATTTACATTAGAGATCAGTTGCGAAACAGAATATCAATTAGAGGGTAAAAAACAAGAATATGCTCCGCAAATAAAAAGCTTTACCACTTCAAATGAAGGGGATAAAGAATTGAAATTGAGAATTCTTTTAGGTAAGGGAGATATTGATTTAATAGCCGGACAAAATAGAAACACTCAAGATGATGAAGAAGATATAAAACCTGAAGGGCTGCCTGATGTACTACCCGATGAAATTGTTCGCTTAAGAGCAAGTACATATGCCGTAAATATTGAACCTATTTATTTTGATCTTAATTCATCGTATCTAAACAAAAAAGCAAAACAAGAATTACAAAAGGTTGTAGATTTAATGAATAAATATCCAGAAATGATCATTGAATCAGCTTCACATACAGACACACGAGGGCCAGATGGCTATAACATGTGGTTGTCTGATCGTAGAGCGAAATCTACTGTTAATTACATTATCGAGCGCGGAATTGATCCACGAAGAATTACAGGTAAAGGATATGGAGAAACTCAAATAATTAATCAATGTGAGGAAGGAGTACAATGTACAGAGGCAGAGCATGAAAAGAACCGTAGAACTGAGTTTGTAATTATTAAAATGTAAAAAATAAAATACCAATAAAAAAACCTCCGTTTTGCGGAGGTTTTTTTATTGAACAATACTTATAGTGATTTTTACGTTTCTATTATGCAAATAGTGATCATTATGAGACCGTTTTTTATACTTTTTATGCTATTGAGTTCGATGCTCAATGCTCAAGAACAACTGGTAAGCTCGCATGAAGCAGAAGATCAAAAGGAACCCTGTTTACAAACAATAACAGGGCAAGTAAGAGATCAGATGACAAGTGAGCTTATTCCTAACGCCATAGTCGCTTTAACAGATAAAGAAGGAAACCCCATTCAAACATTAATGGTAAATGAAGACGCAACATTTATTTTTAAAGTTGAGTGTCAGAGTACTTATAAACTAATGGCAAGTAAAGACACATACAACCCTCAATCAAAATTATTTACTACGAACACAGATTCTGGTTTAGAATTAATGACAAAGATATTTTTGGATCAGGGTAGAATTGATTTTATCTATGACCCTGCAAAAAAGACGAAAACAACAAGTTCGAGTGAAGTAGATGCAAACACAAAGATTGAATCATCTGAACTTCAAAAACCCGTTTTACTTAGTAATAATGAAGAAAAAGCAATTGGAGATCAGCCTGAAATAAAAGAAGAGAAACAAGTTGTTGCCAAAAAAACAGCAGTTTCAAAAAAGAAGAAATTGGCTAAAGAAGATGTTATGGTATTAAAACCAGTGATTTTTGATTACGAATCATCTTATTTAAACCAACAAGCAAAAAAAGACCTAATTAAAGTTGTAGATATATTGAAGAAGAATCCTAATCTTGTGATAGAGTGTGCTTCTTATACAGATGCTAAAGGTTCAGAAAAGTACAACCTATGGATGTCGAATCGCAGAGCAAAAAGAACAGTAGATTATATTGTCAATAGAGGAATTGATCGACAAAGAATAATAGGTAAAGGTTATGGTGAAGCTAAATTGATAAATGATTGCACTGATGGAGATGATTGTACAGATGAGCAAAGAGCAGTCAATCGCCGTACAGAATTTAAAATTATTAAAGAATAATTCACTTTTAATTGTGAACAAATAAAGCCCTATTGAAAGAGGGCTTTTGTTTTTTATAAATATCTTTGGTACAAGAATTGATTTCCCTTTATAAAGAAGCTATGAAGTTTTTATTAAAGTTTACTTTATTTTTCATATTAGCTAGTGTTCAGGCTCAAATAGAAAGAGCCGATTCTATAATGGCGGCAGAGTATAGCATAAAAAGTATTGATGCAAACACTAAGTATTCTGACTTTGGGGCCACCTTTATGGGAGATAAGCTAGTATTCTCGTCAACAAGACCTAAAGCAGGTATAGTAAAAAGAGTATGGAGAGGAAATAATCAACCTTATTTAGACTTATATGTTGGTGACCTTACTTCCAATGGAGAAATAGAAGATGTAAGACCATTTTCAAAAGAAGTAAATACAAAATATCATGATGCCTTTGTAAGTTTTACGGATGATTTAAAACATGTTTATTTCACATCAAATGATAAAGTAAACAGAAAAATAAAGTCTAAAAGCGTAAAATTATTTAAAGGAACAATTGGTCCTAAAGGAGCATGGCAGAATATTGAGAATTTACCTTTTAACAGTGATGGCCATGATGCTGGACATCCTTTTATTAGCAAAGATAGTAGGCGAATATACTTTGTTTCTGATATGGAAGGTACACTAGGCGATAAAGATATTTTTTATGTAGATACAAATCGAGGGTACTACGGCGCTCCAGTTAATTTAGGAGAGACCATTAATTCGCCTTATAAAGAATATACGCCGTTCATAGACGGGGATCTTATTTATTTCTCATCTAACCGTCCGGGAGGAAAAGGAGGATTTGATATTTATGTTACGAAGTTGGATGGTTCACTTCCAGAACCAATTAATCTTGGGTCTCCAATAAATAGTAAAGGAGACGATATTTCATTTATAATAAATAGCGAAAAATTACAAGGCTATTTTTCCTCAAACCGCTCAGGGGGTCAAGGCGACGATGATATTTATACTTTCGTTCAAAAAACACCAATAATTATTTGTGATCAATCGGTTAGTGGAATAATAAAAGACAAAGTCACACAATTACCATTGCAAAATGCTTTGGTAACATTAAAAGATGACAATGGTACTAAAGTTCGCACAGTTTCCACACTGGCTGATGGTGAATTTTATTTTGGTTTAGACTGTGCCGTTAATTACACCATTGAAGTAACAAAAAATGGCTTCTTTGAAACAAGTACTAGCCTTGAAACAACCAATGCTAATGGCTTCAAACATGATTTAGAATTATTTATAGAGGAGAAGGAATTTATAGTGAAAAATGGCATTGAAATGTTAAATGTTGCCAATATAGACTTTGAATTAAACCAATCCGAAATTAAAGAAACTTCGATTAATACGTTAGGAAAAGTAGTTCGTTTATTAAAAAAATATCCTAATATGGTTGTGCATTTTGGAGCACATACAGACTCAAGAGGGCCAGATGGGTTAAACTTATCACTATCACAAAGAAGAGCCGTTGAAACGATAACCTATATTATCAATCAAGGAGTCGATCCAGCACGAATTACGGGTAAAGGATATGGCGAAACACAGTTGCTAAATAATTGCTCAAATGGCATAAAGTGTAAAGAATCTGAACATAGAATTAATAAGCGAACAGAATTTGTTATTGTAAAAAAAGAATGAGGCAACTAGAATGTTAAAATAAGACTAAAGCGCTCGAAAAGAGCGCTTTTTTGTTTTCAGATTTCTATTAATAACAAGAAAATATGTAATTTCGCGCATCAAAAGAATTTTTAATCAATAATGAGCGCTAAGTTTAGAGAATATAAGGGTTTAGACCTTCCGAATGTGGCAGAAGAAACACTTCAATTTTGGGAAAAGAATAGCATTTTCCAAAAAAGTATTTCATTGCGTGATGAAAACAAGCCGTACGTATTTTATGAAGGTCCTCCTTCGGCAAATGGCTTACCAGGAATTCACCATGTAATGTCGCGCTCTATTAAAGATATTTTTTGTCGTTATAAAACACTAAAAGGATATCAAGTAAAACGTAAAGCTGGTTGGGATACACATGGCTTACCAATAGAATTAGGAGTTGAAAAAGAATTAGGGATCACTAAAGAAGATATTGGTAAAAAGATTTCAGTAGAAGAGTATAATGCCGCATGTAGAAAAGCAGTAATGCGATATACCGATGTTTGGTTAGAGCTAACCAAAAAGATGGGGTATTGGGTAGATATGGAAGATCCATATATCACTTATAAGTCTAAATATATAGAGTCAGTTTGGTGGTTGCTAAAGCAAATCTATGATAAAGGATTATTATACAAAGGGTATACAATTCAACCATATTCACCTAAAGCAGGTACAGGCCTAAGCTCGCATGAATTAAACCAGCCCGGAACATATCAAGATGTTACAGATACAACAGTGGTTGCTCAATTTAAGGCTTTAGAAGAAACATTACCCGATTTTTTACAAGACGAAGGAGATGTTTACTTTTTGGCTTGGACAACTACACCTTGGACATTGCCTAGTAATACTGCTTTAACAGTAGGGTCTAAGATTGATTATGTTCTGGTTGAAACATATAATCAATACACATTTAAACCTATGAATGTTGTATTGGCTAAGAATCTTGTTACGAAGCAGTTTGCAGGGAAGTATTATGAAGTCGAGTCGAAAACCGATTTGTTAGCATATGCTGATGGTGATAAAAAGATACCATATTATGTAACTAAAGAGTTTAAGGGAAAAGATTTAGTGGGTATTCGTTATGAGCAATTACTACCATATGCCTTACCATACGAAGGGGCGGAAAACGCATTTAGAGTAATATCTGGTGATTTTGTAACAACCGAAGACGGTACAGGAATCGTGCATACGGCACCAACTTTTGGTGCAGATGATGCTATGGTGGCCAAACAAGCGGTGCCAGAGGTGCCACCGATGTTAGTGTTAGACGAGAATGGCAATTCAGTTCCGTTAGTTGATTTACAAGGGCGGTTTAGACCAGAAATGGGTGAGCATGCAGGTAAATACGTTAAGAATGAATACTATGTTGACGAAGAAGCTCCTGAGAAATCAGTAGATGTTGAACTAGCCATTAAACTAAAAGAAGAAAACAAAGCCTTTAAGGTTGAAAAATATAAGCATAGCTATCCAAATTGTTGGAGAACCGATAAACCTATTTTATACTATCCATTAGATTCGTGGTTTATAAAAGTTACTGATATACGCGATAGAATGTATGAACTAAACCAAACGATTAATTGGAAGCCAAAATCTACTGGTGAGGGTCGTTTTGGTAATTGGTTACAAAATGCAAACGATTGGAACCTATCACGTTCGCGTTATTGGGGTATTCCGTTGCCAATCTGGAGAACAGAAGATGGAATAGAAGAGCTAATGATCGGCTCGGTAGAAGAATTAAAGCATGAGCTAAGAAAAGCTGTTGATACCGGGGTGATGAGCAGCGATATCTTTGCCGATTTTGAAGTAGGTAATATGGATGAAGGAAATTATGATAGAGTAGACCTTCACAAAAATATTGTTGACCAAATAGTGTTGGTTTCACCGTCAGGAAAACCAATGAAACGTGAATCAGATTTGATAGATGTTTGGTTTGATTCTGGCTCCATGCCCTATGCACAATGGCATTATCCTTTTGAAAATAAGGAGCTAATCGATAATAATAAATTTTATCCTGCAGATTTTATTGCTGAAGGTGTAGATCAAACTAGAGGATGGTTTTATACATTACATGCAATTGGTTCATTAGTTTTTGATTCTGTGGCATATAAAAATGTAGTTTCAAATGGCTTAGTCCTCGATAAAGAAGGTAAAAAGATGTCTAAGCGCTTAGGTAATGCGGCAGACCCATTTAAAACAATGGAGACATATGGCCCAGATGCCACGCGTTGGTATATGATTTCGAATGCCAATCCATGGGATAACCTAAAATTTGATATAGAAGGTATTGATGAGGTACGTAGAAAGTTTTTTGGCACTTTATATAATACCTATTCGTTCTTTTCACTATATGCTAATATTGATGGTTTTACCTATCAAGAGGAGGAGATTGCAATTGAAGAACGCCCAGAAATAGATCGTTGGATTCTTTCAGAATTGAATACACTTATTGAAAAGGTAGATGCATTTTATGCTGATTATGAACCCACTAGAGCTACAAGAGCTATTCAATATTTTGTAACAGAAAACCTAAGTAATTGGTTTGTGCGTTTAAGTAGAAGACGTTTTTGGAAGGGAGATTATGGTCAAGATAAAATTTCAGCATACCAAACTTTATATACCTGTATGTTAACGGTTGCACAATTAGGGTCTCCGGTGGCGCCATTCTTTATGGATCAATTGTATCGAGATTTAAGTAGTGTATGCGTTAAGCAATCTGCAGAATCGGTACATTTATCAGAATTTCCGGTATACGAAAAAGAAAAGGTTAACGTTTCATTAGAACGTAAAATGCAAAAAGCGCAGGCAATTTCTTCAATGGTCTTGTCGTTACGTAAGAAGGAAATGATTAAGGTGCGTCAACCATTACAGCGTATAATGATACCTGTATTAGACCCTCAAGATCAAGAAGATATTGAAGCTGTAGAAGATTTGATCAAGGCTGAAGTAAATGTAAAGGAAATAGAACTGATAGATGATGCCTCTGGTATTCTAGTGAAAAATATCAAACCAAATTTTAAAGTGTTAGGCCCAAAGTTTGGTAAAGATATGCGATTTGTGACTGGAGCAATCCAGAAGCTCGATCAAGATGATATTGCAACTGTTGAAAAAGAGGGAAAAATAGCCATTGAAATTAATGGTAAAAGTACTATATTAACACTCGCTGAACTTGAAATATCTTCGCAAGATATAGAAGGTTGGTTAGTGGCCAATCAGGGTAGCTTAACCGTGGCGTTAGACGTTACTATATCTGATGAATTGAAAAAAGAAGGGATAGCGAGAGAATTGGTTAACAGAATTCAGAATTTACGTAAAGAATCTGGGTTTGAAGTAACAGATAAGATTAAATTAAGTGTTAAAAAAGATGGTGTTGTAGATGACGCCATTTTGATAAACGAAAAATATATAAAAAATGAAACACTAACCAATGAGTTGGTGTTAGAAGATGAAGTAAAAAATGGTATAGAAATTGCTTTTGACGATGTACATACCAAATTATTAATTGAAAAAAATTAAAGCCATGACAGATAACAAAGTGAAATATTCTGACGCCGAGTTGCAAGAGTTTAGAGAGATTATTGAGGCTAAGATTGCAAAGGCACAAGAAGATTTAGAATTGATTCAAAGTACCTATAAGAACGATAGTAATAATGGAACTGATGATACGTCACCAACATTCAAAGCGTTTGAAGAAGGTTCTGAAACAATGTCGAAAGAAGCGAATGTACAATTAGCTATTCGTCAAGAGAAATTTATTCGTGATCTAAAAAATGCACTATTGCGCATAGAAAACAAAACCTATGGTATTTGCCGAGTTACCGGTAAATTGATACAAAAAGAACGTTTAAAACTGGTGCCACATGCAACCTTGAGCATTGAAGCAAAGAAACGTCAATCATAAGCTAAAGCTTCCGAACAGGAAGCTTTTTTTCTGCCTAATTTTTCAATATGAAAGTTCTTTGTAGCATTCTTTTTTTTATCATACTGATACCGTTATCTGCTCAAAACAATGAAGAATTAACCATAAGATCTAGCGCTAAGGTATTAGTAGTTGATTTGGCTTCTTTAAATAAACTAGAGCTTAAAAACACCTTTGCTAAAGACAAATTTGCTCTTGAATATAATAATCACGCCAGTTATACTAAACCACGACTTTATGAGGAAAATAAAGTGGTTTATATAAAAGTTGAAGACGATAAAAGTATGTTACCAGGCTCACAAAAGAATAAATATAGAGCAGGGCAACCGCAATTTCCTAATTATATAATAACAATTCCTAAAGAAATTGAAGTAAAGATAATTTATAGAAAAGGTAATTTTATTTGCAATGATTTTTCTGGAGATCTCGAGCTTTATATTGATTATGGTAAAATAGATCTTAAAAACATGAAAGGCTCAACTTTCATAAAGTCTTATGACGGTATTATTGATTGTCAACTTCAAAATTCTCTGATAGATATTAAAACAAATAAAGGCACAATTTCTTGTGAAATGGAAGGTGAAAAGCTTTTAAAAACAGCCACATCATTAAAAGGAGTATATGGAGCGCCAATAAATAAGCTTTTTATTAAAACGATACAGGCAAAAGTGAATGTACAATCGCTTAAAAGTCAATAATATTATTATTTTTGTGAACTTTTTATACTAAATACCTTGAAAAAAGCTGTAGCGCTTATAACTATTATTTTATTAATAGACCAAATAAGTAAAATTTGGATTAAAACTCATTTTAAACTTGGTGAAGAGATCAATGTTTTAGGGCTAGATTGGTTTCGAATTCACTTTCTTGAAAATAACGGAATGGCCTGGGGTAAAGAGTTCGGAGGAAAAAATGGGAAACTATTTTTAACTCTTTTTCGTTTAGTTGCGATTACTGGTATTGGATATTGGTTGCATAGTGCAGTTAAAAGTAAATCTCCAAAAATTTTAATCACTTCAATTGCTTTAATTTTTGCTGGTGCCTTAGGTAATATTATTGATTCGGTTTTTTATGGTGTCCTTTTTGAAGAAAGTACGAGGCAAACAGTAGCAACAATGCTTCCGGAATCTGGAGGTTATAGTACCTGGTTTTATGGTAAGGTTGTAGATATGCTGTACTTTCCTATAATTGATACCCAATTGCCAAGTTGGTTGCCACCAATAAGCTTTAGTTGGCCAGAGTGGCTACCATTTATTGGAGGTGATCATTTTAATCTTTTCGTAGATAGACGTTTTTCTTTTTTTGACCCTGTTTTTAATGTGGCAGATATGGCAATTTCAACAGGAGTAGGAATCTTATTAGTATTTAATAAGAGAGCGTTTCCTAAGAAAGAAAAAGAAGAAGAAAATACGCATAAAATAGTGCCGCCGGTGGTAGTTAGGCATTATGAAAAACCAAAACCGTAAATTTCTTCAAGAAGTTAAATTGTTTAACTTCGCTTTATGTCGAATTCGAAGTTAGAATTACAACTTAAAACCCTTCCTAACTCTCCTGGAGTTTATCAATATTTTGATAAAAATGATGCTATTTTATATGTAGGCAAGGCGAAAAATCTAAAAAAAAGAGTGGCCTCCTATTTTACCAAAAATCATGAGTATGGTAAAACTAGGGTCTTGGTCAAAAAAATTGCTTCTGTAAAGCATATCGTAGTTGATACTGAATCAGATGCTCTTTTGTTAGAGAATAGTCTAATAAAGAAGTATCAACCTAGATATAATGTGATGCTCAAAGATGACAAAACTTACCCTTGGATTTGCATCAAAAAAGAGGCGTTCCCTAAAATATTCATGACACGTAATTTTATAAAAGACGGCTCAGAATATTTTGGCCCTTATACCTCGGTGAGAACTGCAAAAGCACTATTATCTCTAATAAAAGAACTATACCCACTTAGAACCTGCGCTTATGATCTTTCTAAAAAGAACATAGAAAGTGGTAAATACAAAGTATGTTTAGAATATCATATTAAAAATTGTGCCGGGCCCTGCGAAGGATTACAAGAAGAGTCAGATTATCTTGAAGACGTAAAAGCTATTAGAAATATTATTAAAGGAAACTTTAAAGAATCACTACAGCGTTTCAATGATCTAATGCATAAGTTTGCTGCTAGTCTTGAGTTTGAAGAAGCTCAAAAGATCAAAGAAAAAATAGACTTACTTGCAAATTATCAAGCAAAATCTACAGTTGTAAATCCTACAATAAATAATGTAGATGTATTTTCGGTTATTTCAGACGAAAGCTATGCCTATATTAATTTTTTTAAGATAGCAAATGGAGCTATTATACAATCTCATACTACTGAAATTAAAAAGAAACTGGATGAATCCGATAAAGACCTATTAGAATTAGCTATCGTAGAAATTCGTCAACGATTTAATTCGCAATCAAAAGAAATTTATGTCCCTTTTGAAGTTGAAGTAGGAGATGAGATAAAAGTTACAATTCCGAAGTTGGGAGATAAGAAGCGCATCGTTGAGCTTTCCACTCGAAATGCGAAATATTATAGGCAAGAGCGTTTTAAGCAGATAAAAATTGTAGATCCAGATAGGCATGTAAAACGCATTATGGCACAGATGCAAAAAGATTTGCGACTTAAAGAAGAACCACGCCATATTGAATGTTTTGATAATTCAAATATTCAAGGAACCAACCCTGTTGCTTCTTGCGTAGTCTTTAAAAATGGGAAACCTAGTAAGAAAGAATATCGCCATTTTAATATAAAAACAGTTGAAGGTCCAGATGATTTTGGCTCCATGGAAGAAGTTGTACATAGACGTTATAAAAGACTGCTTGAAGAAGGACAAGATTTGCCACAATTAATTGTAATTGATGGAGGAAAGGGTCAATTGTCATCTGCTTTGAAAAGCTTAGATGTATTAGGGCTGAGAGGCAAAATTGCAATTATTGGAATTGCTAAACGTTTAGAAGAAATTTTTTATCCAGATGACCCAATTCCTTTGTACCTAGATAAGAAATCAGAATCATTGAAAATTATACAGCAATTGCGAAATGAGGCTCACCGATTTGCTATTACCTTTCATAGAAATAAGCGAAGTAAAAGTGCTATTCAGACAGAACTTGAGCTAATTCCAGGTATAGGTAAGCAAACGATTCTGGCTGTCTTGAAACATTTTAAATCTGCTAAACGTGTAAAAAGTGCCTCTTTAGAAGATTTGATTAAGGTAGTTGGTAATGATAGAGCTCAGAAAATATTTAACTTTTACAATACTAAATAATACTCTACTTTTATAGCAAAATTAGTTGATGAAAAACGCACTATTTTTCTTATTTCTGTGCTCTTTTTTAATAGCATTTTCGCAAGATGTCTCTTCTGAAAAGGAAGATCTAAAAGTGGGATTGGTATTAAGTGGAGGGGGTGCAAAAGGCTTTGCCCATGTTGGTGTGTTAAAAGTGCTTGAAGAAGCAGGTGTTCGCATTGATTATATTGGAGGAACTAGCATGGGAGCGATAATTGCAGCGCTGTATTCATCGGGTTATCGAGCAAGCGAATTAGATTCAATTTTACATTCTTACGATTTCACCGAATTAATGCAGGACAACCTTCCCAGAAGAGCCAAGTCTATTTATCAAAAAGAAAATACAGAAAAGTATGCCGTTACATTACCGATTAAAGAGGGTAGCATTGGCTTACCAAGAGCCCTGTCAAAAGGGCAAAACGTGTTTAATGAACTCTCAAAACTTACAGAACACATACACAGCATTGATGACTTCTCTAAATTACCAATCCCATTTTTTTGTGTTGCAACTAATTTAGAAACTGGTGATGAAGTAGTTTTAGAAACAGGTTTTTTACCAGAAGCGGTGAAAGCGAGTGGCGCTTTTCCTACCTTATTAGATCCGGTTGAAATAGACAATAAACTATTAGTTGATGGAGGTATAGTTAATAACTTCCCCTCAGATATTATGCGTCAAAAGGGAGTTGATATTGTTATTGGAGTTGATGTGCAAGATAAATTAAAAGTAAAAGGAAGCTTAGATTCGGCGCCAACTATAGTTATGCAGATTGTAAACTTTCAGATGTATGGTGATGATGATAAAAAGAAAGATTTAGTTGATTACTATATGCATCCTGATATTAGTGGATTTACTGTGGTTTCTTTTGATGATAAAGAAGCAATTATAAAATCTGGAGAAGATGAAGCTAACAAGCAGCTTGAAAAATTCAAAGAGATTGCCTCAAAACAAAAAAAAGCAGAAAAAATAGTTGAAGAAGAAGTTATCAGATTTAAGCGAAGTAATCTTAGAATTGATAATGTTATTATAAAAGGAACAAAGAATTATACTGATGAATATGTATTAGGGAAACTAGGAATTAAAGAGGGAGAGGTGCTTACATATGAGCAGTTTGCTAAAGGTATTGATCAATTGGCTAGTACAGAAGATTTTAAAAGTATACAGTATAAGTTTATTGATTCTAGAACGGTAGAATTTAAGCTTAAAGAAAATGACGTTTATTCATTCTTAAAAATAGGAGCACATTTTGACGATCTTTATAAAACAGCTGCTTTGGCAAATGTCACATCTAAGCACTTACTTTTTAAGAACGATGTTATTTCGGCTGACCTTATTTTAGGTGATAACATTCGTTATAATTTAGATTACTTCATAGATAATGGCTTTCACTGGAGTTATGGTATTAGATCTCGATTTAATCATTTTGATAAAGGAGTTTTTAAGAGCACATTTCAATCTTTAGCAGCTACGGAAGCCGATACTAAGATTAACACCAAATACAACGATTTTACCAATCAAATTTTCGTGCAATCAGCGATTTCAAATGCAGTAGCTATTCGTCTGGGAGCTGAAACTAAATATCTGCGTATATTCACGGAAAGCGTAACCAATAATCAAGAAATTAAGAATTTTTATGATAATAGTACGTATGGTAATGCTTTTGCAGAAATTAAAGTTGATACATATGATAAGCAATTATTTCCTAAAAAAGGGTTTTATCTTGATGTGAATTACAAGGGATATCTTGTTTTAATTAGCGATAATGGAATTCAGAATGATTTTACTCCGTTCACACAATTAAAAGGTAAATTAGGATTTGCTTATACTTTAAAAGACAAACTTACGGCTCATTTAATTTCTGAAGCAGGTGTTACCATTGGGGAAAATGAGAATAGAGTTCATAACTTCCATTTGGGTGGATATAATGAAAATTTTGTTAATAATTTCACTAGCTTTTATGGCTATGACGTTGGAGATCTCAGTGGGCAAGGTTTTTTAAAAACAGCACTTACTTTAAGATATGAATTGTTTAAGAAAAATCATCTTTCTTTTGCTGCCAATGCCGCTAGAGCGGAAGAAGATATTTTTAATCAAGGACGAATTTTTGAAAATACAAGACTCGGCTATGCCATTGGTTATAGTATAGAATCTTTCCTAGGCCCTATAGAAATAAAGTATACGTGGTCACCTGACACTTCTAATAACATCTGGTTTTTCAATGTAGGATTTTGGTTTTAACCAAAACCCTACATCTACTGTTGTTAACCAAACAAAAAGTTTTTATTTATTTAATACCAATTCTGGATTTGTAGTTTGAGCTTCTTCTTTAGAACTTTTACTACGAATCCACATCTTAAATTTAGTGGCCAAAAAGAATAAAATAGGCACCACTATTAAAGTTAAGAATGTAGCAATTATTAATCCATAGATTACGGTTTTTGCTAAAGGCCCCCAGAAAATTACATTATCACCACCAAAATAGATATTAGGATTAAACTCACTAAATAGGGTAAAGAAGTTAATATTAAAACCGGTGGCCAACGGAATTAATCCTAAGATAGTAGTAATTGCCGTTAATAGTACTGGTCTTAAACGCGCCTTACCACCTCTAATAATTGCCTCACCTAAAGTATCTGTATCTAAATAATCATTCTCATCTACGTTTTGCTCTACTTTTTTGCGATCTATTAATAGTTGCGTATAATCTAATAATACCACTCCGTTATTAACCACAATTCCTGCTAAAGAAATAATACCCATCATTGTCATCATAATTACAAATGGGGCTCCAGAGATAATCAATCCACCAAATACACCAATTAAACTTAAAAAGATCGCAAGCATAATAATAGCTGGTCTAGACACAGAGTTGAATTGGAATATTAGAATAAAAAAGATTAAACCTAAACCCGTAAAGAAAGCACCCATTAAAAAGGCCATTTGCTTATTCTGTTCTTCGATTTGCCCGGTATAATCAATTTTCACGGAAGATGGGAGCTTAGTATAATTCTTCATTTCATTCTGAATTTGAGCTACAATGGCGCCAGCATCTGTAAAACCAGGAGCTAATGCAGAATATACAGTAACAACACGCTTCACATCTCGATGTTTAATAGCGCTAAATCCAGAATTATTTTTTTGTTTGGCAATAGCCGATACAGGCACTTCTTTGGTTTGACCTGAGTTTTGATCTTTAAAAGTGATCTTTTGATTAAAAATAGCGCTGGTATTGTACTTATCTTTTTCATTGAAACGAACATAGATATCATAATCTTCGCCTCCTTCTTTATATACTCCTGCTTTGGCGCCAAAAATAGAATTACGTAATTGTTGTCCAACTTGCCCGGCACTAACACCCAATTCACCTGCTTTTTTACGATCTACCTGAACCAGCATAGCGGGCTTCGATTTGTTTACATCTATTTTAATTTCATCTACACCTGGAATGTTTTTAGCATTCAAGAAATTTCGCATTTCTTCGGCGGTTGCAATAAGTTCGTCATAGTCATTGCCCTCCAATTCAATATTGATTGGGTATCCAGCTGGCGGACCTACAGCTTCCTTCTCAACGGAAATTGTAACTCCAGGATATACATCCTTTAAGGCTTCCTGAACCTTCTTTTGAAGTTCTTTACTATCGGCACCTTTTCTATATTTGTATTCTCGCATTGAAGCGGTAATTTTACCTCTATGAGGCATTTCAGCAGCAGAACCTCCATCGGTTTGAGGATTTCCCGCACCTTCACCAACTTGAGAAACAGCACTTTCTACTAAGAAATTGTAGTCGTCATCCATGTAGGTGCCATCATTAAGGATGCCATAAACCTGCTCTTCAATTTCTTTAGTAATTGCATTGGTCTTTTCTATATCTGTACCTTGAGGATATTCTATATAAACAATAATCTGATTAGGAGTATTATCTGGGAAAAATTCAACTTTTGTACGTTGACTAGCGACTGAAGCTCCGAATCCTCCAAAAGCAATGAAGAGTAATAGAACCGTGCCTAATGAAACGGCATAAGGTTTCCATCCTGTTAAAGTTGCTCTTAAAATACGCTCGTAAAAGCGTTCCCAACGAGGTAGAATTTTATTTTGAAAAATAAGTGCCCAACGTCTTAAAAATAGACGGTACGCCCATAATAATACAGCAGTGGTTACCATTAATGATCCTAATGCTCGGTAGGCACCACCAAAGATCATTATAAGGGCTCCAATTCCAACTAAAATAATTGTAGTTCGTATCATTCTATTCATAGGCATTTCTTTATCCTCGGTTTTCATAAATTGTGAAACCATTACTGAGTTAAAGAAAATAGCAACAAATAATGAGGAGCCTAATACTACCGATAAGGTTACCGGGAAATAGATCATAAACTGCCCCATAACACCCGGCCATAATCCTAGCGGCACAAATGCAGCAACAGTGGTTAGCGTGGAAATAATAATAGGGAAAGCGATCTCGCCAATACCTTTTTTAGCAGCTTCAATACGAGGCATACCTTCATCCATTAGTCGATATACGTTTTCTACTACCACGATACCATTATCAACCAACATACCTAAGCCCATAATTAATCCGAACAAGATCATTGTGTTCATGGTATAGCCTAAGGTGCTGAGGATCATTAATGACATAAACATTGACATTGGTATCGCGAAACCAACAAATAAGGCGTTTCTAAATCCTAAAAAGAACATTAAAACTGTAACAACCAAGATAACTCCAAAAATGATGTTATTTACTAGGTCGTCTACTTGACCAATAGTCTTTGAAGATTGATCATTGGAAATAGTAATATTTAAATCTTGAGGAAAAACATTCTCTTCGGCATCTTTAACAATTTCTTGAATCTGCTCAGCGGCCTCTACCATATTTTTCCCTGCACGCTTTTTAACATCAAGCATTACTACCGGATGTCCGAATTCTCTCGCGTAGGTTGTTTTTTCTTTATCTTGAAAACTAACTTCGGCAACATCCTTTAAATAGATTGAATTGTTATCCTCGGTCTTTACAACAAAATTTTCTAATTGTGAAGGTGCATCGACTTCACCAACAATACGAATGGTACGACGTTGACCACTAGTAACTAAGTTACCGGCAGACATGGTCATATTTCCATTGCTTATAGCGCTGGTAATATCATTAAAGTTGACCTTTGCGGCCATCATTTTGTAAATGTCTACTGCAACTTGTACTTCTTTTTCTTGAGCCCCCCGAATATCTACTTGTTTTATTTCTTGAAGACTCTCAATTTCATCTTCTAAATATTCGCCAAATTCTTTTAATTTTTGAACAGTATAATCACCAGAAATATTAATGTTAAGAATTGGCATTTCTTCAGACATACTTAGATCAAATATGTTTGGTTCTACTTTTGCACCATTAAATGTGGGCCAATCTTCACTAGAAGTTTCTGTATCTACTTGATCTTTTACTTTTTGTTTTGCTGCGTCTACCGAAATACTTTCATCAAACTCAACAATTATCATTGAGTAATCTTCCTGAGAAGTTGAGGTAATTTCAACAACATTACTTACCGTCTTCAATTTATCTTCTAAAGGATCGGTTATTAACTTCTCAATGTCTTCGGCTGTATTTCCTGGGAATAATGAACTAATGTAAATTTTAGTCTCCTTAATCTCTGGAAAATTTTCCCGAGGCATACTAAAGAATGCTGAGATACCTAAATATAAAATGACAGCTATCAACACATACATTGTGGTTTTATTGTTGATAGCCCAAGATGATAATCCGAACTCTTTATCTACTTTCTTTTTTTGTTTGTTAGCCATAATATTCTAAGCTTTTAAAATCTTAACTTCTTGACCATCTTTTACACTACGCGCACCTTCTTGAATAATTTCGGCGCCATTTTCTAATCCTTTCAATACCTCAATTACATCACCTTGTGTTTTGCCTGTTTCAATAATAATTCTTTTGGCAATGCCTTGTTTCTTTCCTTCAACTTCTTCAATGCTATCTACAACATAAATGTACTGTTGACCTTCTGCATCTTCAGAAATGATACTTTGAGGAATTAATAATGCTGCGTTATTTGTATAATCGTTTATTTTAAGCTTAGCTGTTAGGTTAGGCTTAATGCTCTTGTCCTTATTTGGAACGCCAATTTCTACTTTAAAAGTTCTGTTTGCTGGATTTATAAAGTTTCCGGCCTGACGTATTTTTGCTTCGATTGATTTCCCTAAAACAGGAAACTCAACTTCTACTTTCTTGCCTTTAGTAACGTTAGTAACATAACTTTCTGGAACATCAGTTTCTATATACATATTACTAAGATTTACTATTCTAAAGACCTCTGAGCCTGGCCCAGGTGCAACTACAGTACCTTGTTCTTTTATCACATCATCAATAACACCAGAGAATGGAGCTCTGATAGTAGATTTAGCTAACTGACTTTTTAATTGCTTTAAGGCGTTTAATTGAGTTTCATATGTGGTCTGCGCTTGTAAATATTGAATCTCACTACCTATTTTCTGATCCCATAAGCGTTTTTGACGATCATAAGTAGTTTTTGCTAAAGCAGTTTGCGCTTCTACTTGAGCTACTTGACTACTCAATCCACCATCATCTATTGCAGCTAATAATTGTCCTTTACCTACTCGTTGCCCTTCTTTAACATAAACACGAAATAATGTCCCTGCCATTTCAGGATAGACTAGTACGTTTTGTTTTGTTTGTACGCTACCCTGCAATTCTAAAAAGTGATTAAACTCTTTTTCGGTTGCTTTAAATGTAGTAACAAGTGGAATCTTTTGAGTTGGATCTAACTCGGCAATCTTTTCATCTAATTGCTTTAACTGTTCTGCAATTTCTTGTTGCTCGGTTACCATTTCTGTTCTTTTAGCTCTAATTGCTTCTAAATTCCCTTCAGAAATAATAGATTCAACTGTTTTTTGTTGGTTTCCACCACAAGAAAAAAGAACGAATGTTGCTATTAAGATTAAATATATTTTTTTCATTGTTAATTTTATTTTAATGGAATGTTTAGTGCGTTTTCTAGTTTTGCCTTGTTGGCAATGATGTCTAAAATAGACTGCAGGTAACTATTCTGTTGTGCGTATAATTGATTTCTAGCTTGTAGGAGGTCGATACTTGTTGTAACACCTTCATCAAATTTTATTTTCTGTTTTCTTTCAATGCGCTCGGCTAAGTCAAGATTTTTTTTAGCTGTTTGATAATTTTCTATACTTAATTCATAATCACTGCGAGCCTGATTTTCTTGTAGATTTAGACGTTGAATAGTTTCTTCCAAACGAATATCAGCTGATTCCAAAGCAATCTTTGCCTGTTGCGTTTTGGCGCTTCTACCTAAACTACTAAAAATAGGAACGTTTAGGCCAACACCTAGCACAGAGGTAGAAATCCATTGCTGAGAAGAACTAAATAAATCAAATGAATTTGAATTGGCCAATTTTGAATAATTTACAAAAGCACTCAGTCTTGGTAAAGCTTTGCTTTTTTCTAATTTGAGTAAAAGCCTACTGCTCTCTCGGTCATTTTCGGCAATTTTGAAATCAATATGATCATTAATATCGAACTCCTTTGATAATAACTGTAGATCTGTATTGCTTAGAACTAAATTGTCTAATGTATCAGTTAAAATTAACTTCGCATCTATTGGGTTTCCTAATGAAAGATTTAGCATTTTATATGCAATCTCTTTATTTCGATCAGCATTGCGTTGTTGGGCGATAATGTTTCCTTGCGTAATTTCAAATTGCTCAACAGTTTCTAATTCAGTCAATCCATTTTTGAAACCTTCTCTGGCACCTTTTAATTGACGATCAACCGTTTTCTTGTTTCGTATTAAAATTTCGATCCGCTCTTCCGCAACTAATACATTTCCGTAAGCGTTTATAACAGCTTCACGCGTGGAAAGTTCTGTCTTTTCCTTTGCTTGTTCAGTAATCTTCAAAAAGGTTTTTGCTGATTGCAGACCTACTAAATAAGACCCATCGAATAATAGTTGCTCTAGTGTTACGGTACCTGTTATGTTATGTTTAGCAGCAAAATCAATAGTTCCGTCATTATCAAAATCAACGCCTGGAAATTGCTGTTTTAAATTATTTACATAATCAACTTTACCGTTTATCTGAGGCAAGCCTATGGTAGTAGTTTCCCATTTTCTTTTAATTGCTGCTTCAATATCGTTTTCGGCAACTTTTGTATTATAACTATTTTTAATTGCATAGTCAATAGCCTCCTGCAAGGATAAACTTAGTTCCTTTTCTTGAGAAGAGATATTAGAAACAGTCAATAAAAACACTATTATAATTAGTCTTTTCATTATGATGATTGATTTATGTTTATAAATTGATTTAAAATTTCTAATCCTTTTTCGGTAACAATTGCTCTAAGATGGTATTCTAAATAGCTTTCCATTAAGTATTCCATATCAAACAATGTTCTTGGAAAAATGGATTCATCTTTAATGCCCGTCATACCATTAAAATACATTCTTGAAATAAATCCAACATCTATTGAAGGCCGAAACAAGCCGGTGTCAACACCTTTTTGTAAGCTCTCTTGAACAGACTCATGCATTTTTTCAAACTGTTTGATACGTAATACATCATAAATTTCAGGATAGTATTTTCTTAATTGATGTTGAGGCGAGGCCTTTTCATTTTTTAGATGATTCATCACGTACATCTTAATATCGTACAGTTCTTCAATGGGATTGTTTGAAGCTTCGCATATATCATCTATACCATCACAAATGGTATCAAAAAGAGAAAAAGTAACCGCTTGTACAAGTTCGGTCTTATTCTTAAAATGAGTGTAAATAGTCTTTTTCGAGATACCTAGCTCGTTGGCAATATCATCCATGGTAACACTTTTGAAGCCTAACGTTAAGAACATCTCACTTGCCTTATGTAGAATTTTTTCTTTCATAAATTTCATGCAAAAGTATCACGGAAACTTTAAAAACAAAAAAAGTTTCCTAAGTTTTGCAAAATTTTAACATTTAGATGAAATCATTCTATTTGATTGCATTATTTTTACAAAAAATTAATGTATTGAGTATAGAAAATTTTCAAAAGGTCTTTTTAAAGTATCTCAATGAGAAAGAATTTGTTAAAGAACCAAAAGGTTTATATGAACCTATACAGTATATACTTAATCTAGGAGGTAAACGTTTAAGACCTGCACTTGTTCTAATGAGTTGTGAAGCCTTTGGTGGAGATATCAAAGATGCCTTGAATGCAGCCTTGGCCGTGGAAGTATTTCATAATTTTTCGCTAGTTCATGATGACATTATGGATGAAGCCCCGTTACGAAGGGGGGAAGTGACAGTTCATAAGAAATGGGATTTAAATACGGGGATATTATCAGGTGACGCCATGATGATATTGGCCTACCGATTATTTGAAGACTATGAACCTGAAAAGTTTAAAGCGCTAGCCAAGCTTTTTAGTAAAACAGCTTTAGAAGTTTGTGAAGGACAACAATATGATATTGATTTTGAGACAAGAAATGATGTTTCGATAGCTGAGTACTTACGAATGATAGAATATAAAACTGCGGTTTTGGTAGCGGCATCATTGAAGATGGGCGCAATTATAGCGGAAGCTTCCGATAAGGACATACAAAATATTTATGATTTCGGATTAAATTTAGGAATTGCCTTTCAGTTACAGGATGATTATTTAGATGTGTTTGGAACCCTAGACTTTGGAAAACAAAAGGCAGGTGATATTATCGAAAATAAAAAAACATGGTTGTATCTTAAAGCCTTAAGTTTAAGTAAGGCAGAAGATAGAGAGCGCTTGTCCTACTTATATAGAAGTAAAGAAAATGATACTGATGGTAAAATAAAAGAGGTGATAAGTATATTTAAGAAGTATAAAATTGATAGTTTAGTTAAAGAGGAAATTGAGACTTATACAGAAAGAGCACTTAATGCTTGTGAACTTAGTACACTTGATAAAATTTACGCGATAGAATTTAAAAATCTCTCAAAAAATTTAATGAATAGATCGATTTAGGTTATTTTCTTAATAAAGATTGTACAGAATCTAAATAATTGGTAATATTGCACCCCAATTTGGACCCATAGCTCAGTTGGTTAGAGCACCTGACTCATAATCAGGGGGTCGAAGGTTCGAGCCCTTCTGGGTCCACAAAAATAGAGGTGTTAACGTATTGAGTAGGAGATTTTCAATATGTTTGATAAATAATTCTTTAAAAAGAATTTAATTGTTTTTTGTTTTTAGAATTAAACTTAAGTTAATAGTAAAAGTCTTATCTTAGCTGAGCTTAGGTAAAAAAAAATTATATATTTGCAATTAATTAGCTAATTAGGCGTTAGTTGTAAAGTAAAAAGGGGAAGTTTTATGTTAAAAAAGTATATAGCACTCATTGTTTTTGTTATAGCATTTCTTTTTATTAGTGATGCTAATGCTCAATGTACTGGCGTTCCACCACCATGTGCAGAAGGTATGCAGCCGCTTTGTATTGGTCCAGATCAATGGATATGTATAATTACACCCCCGGACGCCCCAATTGATGGAGGTGTGATATGGTTGTTTGCCCTAGGTGCTGTTTATGGTGTTAAGCGATTGAGAGATAATAAAGCGAAATAAAGGACTTACTTTCTTATTAGTTTACTTACGTATTTCCCGATTACATCAAATTCAAGATTTACATTGTCCCCAGCCTTTAACGAGTGAAAATTAGTATGCTCGTATGTATAAGGTATAATAGCTACGCTAAAGCTATTTTCTTTAGAATTAACTACGGTTAAACTCACGCCATTAATTGTTATAGATCCTTTTTCGATAGTTATATTGTTTAAAGACCTGTCATAATTAAAAGTAAAGATCCAGCTTCCATCTGCTTCTTGAATATTTTGACATATACCAATTTGATCTACATGCCCTTGCACAATGTGTCCGTCAAGTCTGTCACCAAGTTTCATAGCCCTCTCCAGATTCACTTTTGTGCCTTTAGTAAGTTGGCCTAAGTTCGTTTTAGTAAGTGTTTCGTCAATGGCAGTTACTTTGTATATATCATCTTTAATATCAACCACCGTAAGACAAACCCCATTATGAGCGATACTCTGATCAATTTTAAGTTGATCTGTAATAGAGCTGCTTATTGAGATATGTAAATTGTTTGCTTCTTTAACTAAGTTGGTTACCGTTCCTATTTCTTCTATAATGCCTGTAAACATGTTATTTGTAAATAACTAAATTTTAATATTTATCCAGTAAGTTTTGTTACTTTCGTTGTGTAGAACTTATCTGCAAAATTAACATTTTCAAAAGTAAAAATTATAGTGTAGTTAAATGAAAAAAGTAGATAAAATTAAGGTTGGAATATCGGCAGGTGATATTAATGGAATTGGAATTGAGATTATTCTAAAAACATTTAAAGATAATCGTATGTTTGATTTTTGTACGCCAATATTATTTTGCCAAAATAAAGTGGCTTCTGTGCATAAAAAGAGCTTCGGGAAAGACGATGTTAAATTAAATGGAATTAATAATCTTGATAAAGCTGCTGCCAACAAGTTGAATTTATTGAATGTATGGAATGAAAATGTAAATATTGAATTTGGCAAGGAAACCCCGGAAGGAGGTAAATATGCTTTTTTGTCCTTACAGGCTGCAACAAAAGCTTTAAGTGAAGGAAAGATAGATGTTTTAGTTACTGCCCCTATTAATAAAAATAATATCCAGTCAGATAAATTTAGTTTTAAAGGGCATACAGAGTATTTGGAAGATAAACTTAAGGGGAAAAGTTTAATGATATTAATGACTGATGAGCTAAAAATTGGATTAATTACTGGGCACATACCAGTTAGTAAGGTCGCTGAAACAATTACTTCTGAACTGATAACTAGCAAGGTTGCTATAATGTATAAATCCTTACAACAAGACTTTGGTATATCTAGACCAAAAATAGCTGTTTTAGGTCTCAACCCACATTGTGGTGATCATGGCGTAATAGGAAAGGAAGACGATGAAGTTATTAGGCCTACAATCAAAATAATACAAGAATCGGGTAAGTTAGTGTACGGTCCTTATGCTGCAGATAGCTTTTTTGGCTCAGAATCCTATAAAAAATTTGATGGCGTTTTAGCGATGTATCATGATCAGGGGTTGGGCCCTTTTAAGACATTGTCATTTGGAACTGGAGTGAATTTTACCGCTGGATTAAATGCAATAAGAACTTCACCAGATCATGGAACGGCATACGAAATTGCCGGGAAGAATCTTGCGAATCATCATTCGTTTAAAGCGGCCCTTTTTGCTGCGATTAAAATTTACAAGAAAAGAGAAGAATATTTAAACTTACAAGAAAACAAGCTGGTGCTTTCCGATGAAACTAAAAATTAATATTTTCTAGTCTGTTTTGTAATAATTTTTTATCTTTGCGCGCTCAAATTGATGTTATTTGAAAATGAATAAAAAGTTTAGCATTCCTTTTATAGGATTAAAAGAAGGAAAACATCAGTTTGATTATAATATAGACAGTACGTTCTTTGAGTCAAATCCTTACGATGAAATTTTAGATGCGCAGATAATTGTTCACCTTGATTTTGTTAAAAAGAACACTTTATTAGAATTGGAATTTAGTGCTAAAGGATTTATAAATGTAGCTTGTGATGTTACTAACGAGCCTTATAATGAACCTGTTGATACTTCGTTAAAATTAGTCGTAAAGTTTGGCGATTTCTTTAATGATGAAAATGAGGAAATTTTAATTATTCCTCATTCTGAACATCAATTGGATGTTACGCAGTTTATTTATGAGATGTTAGTTTTAGCTGTTCCTATAAAAAAGGAACATCCGGGTTTAGCTGATGGCTCGTTACAATCTGATATTTTAGAAAAACTTGAAGAATTAAAACCAAAAGAAAATAATATAAGTCAAGATACAGACCCTCGATGGTCGAAATTAAAAGACTTGTTAGATAATTAAATACGAATAAAGATGGCACATCCTAAGAGAAAAATATCTAAAACAAGAAGAGATAAAAGAAGAACTCATTATAAAGCTTCTACACCTCAGATTGCGGTTGATCCTACAACTGGTGAAGCACACCTATATCATAGAGCTCACTGGCATGAAGGTAAATTATATTACCGTGGACA
This sequence comes from Maritimimonas sp. 2205BS37-2, assembly GCF_056591755.1. Taxonomy (NCBI): domain Bacteria; kingdom Pseudomonadati; phylum Bacteroidota; class Flavobacteriia; order Flavobacteriales; family Flavobacteriaceae; genus Maritimimonas; species Maritimimonas sp. 2205BS37-2. The sequence goes on along the minus strand of NZ_JBWQOI010000003.1, from coordinate 489,999 downwards.
AGTAGTGATTGATAGTACTGAAGCTGAAGCTTAATAACTAGAGTTAAAATACAGCAAAAACCCTCATTTTTGAGGGTTTTTTTTATGTTTTGCATCAAAAAGAGGTAAAAAACAGTATTTTTTTGACGAAAAACCGAAATAATTTTTATTACTTTGAACCCACTTTTGCCGAAAAAAAGGTTTTAAGAATTTATATAAACCAACTAATATGAGTAAGACTACTGCAGCCATAACAGCCGTAGGAAAATACCTTCCGGAATATATACTTACCAATCAAATTCTGGAAACCATGGTAGAAACCAATGATGAGTGGATTACTACAAGAACAGGAATTAAGGAGCGTAGAATTTTAAAGGATGAAGGTAAAGGATCTTCTTTTATGGCTATCAAAGCCGCTGAAGATTTAATTGCTAAGTCAAAATTAGATCCTAAAGAAATTGATCTGGTTATTATTGCCTCGGCAACACCAGATATGCAAGCAGCATCAACAGCAGCATTTGTAGCTTACGGTATAGGAGCGACAAATGCTTTTTCATTTGATTTAGATTCTGCCTGTTCTAGTTTTTTATACGGTATGTCTGTAGCATCTAGCTTTATTGAATCAGGTAAGTATAAGAAAGTCCTTTTGATTGGAGCCGATAAGAACTCGTCAATGATCGATTACCAAGATAGAGCTACTTGCATTATTTTTGGTGATGGGGCTGGTGCGGTATTATTTGAAGCAAACAATGAAGGGTTTGGTGTGCAAGATGAATACTTGAGAACAAACGGTGAAGGGCGAGAATTTTTGCAGGTAAAAAGAGGTGGCTCGTCCTATCCATATAAAAAGGGCGATGTTATTGGTGAAGAAGGCGGTTCTTTTGTACATCAGGAAGGGCGAACTGTTTTTAAGAATGCTGTGTTTAATATGGCTGATGTAAGTGAAAAGATTATGACACGTAATAACCTTTCTAAACAAGATGTTGCTTGGTTGGCTGCACATCAGGCAAATAAGCGAATTATTGATGCCACAGCAGAGCGTATGAAATTGGATGATTCAAAGGTTATGATGAATATTCATAAATACGGTAATACTACTTCTGCAACATTGCCATTATTATTAAATGATTACGAAAATCAACTCCGTAAAGGAGATAATATAATTTTTGCCGCTTTTGGTGGAGGCTTTTCTTGGGGAGCTATTTACTTAAAATGGGCATATAATTCATAAGTAAGAACTAACTACTAACTCTAAAATAAAATGGATTTAAAAGATATTCAGAATCTAATTAAGTTCGTAGCTAAATCAGGAGCTAGCGAAGTAAAATTAGAAATGGAAGATGTTAAGATTACGGTTAAAACCGGATCTGGCAAAACAGAAACAACAATTGTTCAGCAAGCACCGGTTGCGCAAATTCCAGTGGCACCAGCAGCTGCACCGGCACCTGCGGCAACACCAGCAGCACCAGCAAAGACTGAAACACCTGCCGATGATGATTCTAAATATGTAGTAATTAAATCACCAATAATTGGTACAATGTATAGAAAGCCTTCACCAGACAAACCAATGTTTGTTGAAGTGGGTAGTAAGATAAACGTGGGTGATACAGTTTGTATTATTGAGGCGATGAAACTATTCAACGAAATTGAATCTGAGGTATCGGGTACTATAGTTAAAATATTGGTAGATGATGCTTCACCTGTTGAGTTTGATCAACCTTTATTTTTGGTTGATCCTTCATAATTTCTTGTCTAACTAAAATCAGAAATTATGTTTAAGAAGATTTTAATCGCTAATCGCGGTGAGATTGCGCTTCGAGTAATTCGTACTTGTAAAGAGATGGGTATAAAGACGGTTGCAGTTTATTCGGCAGCTGATGAAGAAAGTTTACATGTAAAATTTGCCGACGAAGCTGTTCGTATTGGTCCGGCACCAAGTAACCAATCATATCTTAAGATTTCAAATATTATCGCTGCTGCGGAAATTACCAATGCAGATGCAATACATCCTGGTTATGGTTTTCTATCAGAAAATGCAAAGTTCTCTAAAATATGTGAAGAGCATGGTATAAAATTTATCGGAGCTTCTGCAGAAATGATTTCTAAAATGGGAGATAAGGCAACTGCTAAAGCTACAATGAAGGCGGCTGGTGTTCCTTGTGTTCCAGGTAGTGATGGAATTATCGAAAACTATGAGAGTTGTGTGGAATTAGCAAAAGAAGTTGGTTATCCGGTTATGCTTAAAGCTACTGCCGGAGGTGGAGGAAAAGGAATGCGCGCTGTTTGGAAAGAAGAAGACTTGAAAGATGCCTGGGATTCTGCAAGACAAGAATCTAAAGCAGCTTTTGGTAATGACGATATGTATATGGAAAAGCTAATAGAAGAGCCACGCCATATAGAAATACAAGTTGTAGGTGATTCTACAGGGAGGGCATGTCATTTATCTGAACGTGATTGTTCGGTACAACGACGCCATCAAAAATTAACTGAAGAAGTACCTTCACCGTTTATGACAAATGCACTTCGCAAGAAGATGGGTGAAGCAGCGGTAAAAGCAGCAGAATACATTAAATATGAAGGAGCCGGTACGGTAGAATTTTTAGTTGATAAACATAAAAATTTCTACTTTATGGAAATGAATACGCGTATTCAAGTTGAGCACCCTATTACTGAGCAGGTTATTGATTTTGATCTTATTCGTGAGCAAATATTAGTGGCGGCAGGTGTGCCAATTTCTGGTAAAAATTATACACCAAATTTGCATTCAATCGAATGTAGAATTAATGCCGAAGATCCTTATAATGATTTTAGACCTTCACCTGGAAAAATTACAACTTTACATGCGCCAGGCGGACATGGAGTAAGATTGGATACACATGTGTATGCCGGCTATATGATTCCTCCTAATTATGATTCTATGATTGCAAAGTTGATCACAACTGCTCAAACAAGGGAAGAGGCAATTAACAAAATGAAGCGTGCTTTAGACGAATTTGTAATTGAAGGGATTAAAACTACAATACCATTTCATAGACAATTGATGGATCATCCAGATTATTTAGCGGGTAATTATACCACGAAGTTTATGGAAGATTTTGAAATGCAACCTGAATAATTTCAGATGATAATAAATAGTAAAGGGCATGATGATTTCGTGTCCTTTATTTTTTTACTTTTATTTCAAACTTTAAAAATTGAAGGAAAAAAGCTTACATATTGACGGTATAGACAAAATTATTCTTAAGAATTTAATGAATGATGCTCGAGCACCAATTTTAAGCATTGCTCGTGAAGTTGGAATCTCAGGAGCTGCTATTCATCAGCGTTTACGAAAGTTAGAAAAATCAGGATTATTAGCTGGTTCTAAATTTGTTGTTAACCCTAAAGTTCTAGGATATAAAACACTTGCCTTCGTTGGAATCTTTCTAGATGCAGCAAGTACTTATAAAGAAGCAGTGAAAAGACTTAAAGAAATTGATGAGGTAATAGAGAGTCATTATACAACAGGGAACTACGCAATATTTGTAAAGATTCTATGTAAAGATAATGAACACCTGATGCATGTATTGAATAAGCAAATTCAATCTATTAAAGGAGTATCAAGAACGGAAACTTTTATTTCATTAGAGCAGCAGATAGAGCGTCAGATTAAGATATAAAAAAGTCCCACTTTTTTGTGGGATTTTTTATATCTATGTTTTTTCAAAAAACTTAATCTCTACCTAAAACTTGCCAAGCCCAATATAATAATGTAGCTAAAGAACCTAAAGCAGCAACTAGATAGGTTCTGGCAGCCCATTTTAAAGCATCTTCAGATCCTTTATACTCCTCTTGACTTACCATATTTTTATTTTTTAACCAGGCTAGTGCTCTATTACTGGCATCATATTCTACTGGTAATGTCACAAAACTAAATACTGTCCCCAAAGCCATAGCAACTAATCCTGCAATTGCCACAAAGTAACCTATTCCGGTATTTCCTGAAGCAGCCCCTAATATCAATCCTCCAATTACTAAATATGTTGAAAATCTAGACGTAATACTTACAACAGGTACGAGCTTTGAGCGCATACCTAACCACTCATACGCTTTTGCATGTTGCACAGCATGACCAACTTCATGCGCAGCTACCGCAGCTGCAGCCGCATTACGCTGATTATATACACCTTCACTTAGATTTACTGTCTTATTCTTTGGATTATAATGATCGGTTAACATTCCCGGTGTTGAAATTACTTTCACATCGGAGATTCCATGATCAATCAACATTTTCTCAGCGATCTCAGCACCACTCATGCCATTACGCAATTGAACTCGAGAATAATATTTGAATTTACTTTTAAGCTTATTGCTTACCAGCCAACTTACCAGAGCTATTATTCCAATAAGCGCATAAAATCCTATCATAATTTTATAATGTTTTTAATTGTTAGTTTAATAATCTTGATAAATTTACAACATAAATTATTCCAAAAACGTAAAAGGATTCTTAATTTCCTTTTATGAAGTAGAATTTATTTATTATCGCTCTGGTAATCAGTTTTTTAATTTTATATTTCATCTATTTCGAATGAAAAAAACAGACATGACAAAAGTTCCTGAAATACTATTAATTTATACAGGAGGTACAATTGGAATGATCAAAGATTATGAAACAAATGCATTAAAAGCATTTGATTTTAGACATTTATATGAAAAGATTCCAGAATTAAATCAGTTAAATTGTAATATTGAGTCCGTTTCATTTGATGAACCCATTGATTCATCGAATATGAATACGAAGTATTGGGTTGCTATTGTAGAAATTATTGAAAAACACTATTCTTCTAAAGATGGATTTGTTGTACTTACAGGTTCTGACACCATGTCTTATACATCATCGGCGATAAGCTTCATGCTAGAAAATTTAAAAAAACCAGTTATTTTCACAGGTTCTCAATTACCTATTGGAGATCTTAGAACCGATGCAAAAGAAAATCTAATTACTGCGGTTCAAATTGCTGCTTCGAGAACTATAAACGGCGAACCAAATGTTAAAGAAGTAGGCTTATATTTTGAATATAAATTGTACCGAGCGAATCGAACAACCAAAGTTAACGCCGAACAATTTGAGGCTTTCGCTTCACCAAATTACCCTCCATTAGCGGAGAGTGGGGTTCATTTAAAGTTCGATGATAATTTATTAAAAGGAAACTCTGCCAATAAAAAACTGATTGTTCGAAAAAAACTTGAAGATAACATTGCAATTCTAAAACTGTTTCCTGGTATTACAGAAAAGGTTGTTAAAAGTATATTGAACATTCCTGGTTTGAAGGGGGTTGTTTTAGAGACATATGGGTCTGGAAATGCTCCTACAGAAACCTGGTTTATAAATTTACTTAAGGCGGCCTTATTAAAGGGAATTCATATCATTGACGTAACTCAGTGTTTGGCAGGGAGTGTAATACTTGGTCAGTATGAAACAAGTGTTCAATTACAAGAGATCGGATTAATTAATGGAAAAGACATCACTACCGAGTCTGCACTCGCAAAATTAATGTATCTTTTAGGTGAGCAAAATACCTTAAAGGATTTTAAAAAAATATATGAAACGCCTTTAAGAGGTGAAATGAGTTAGTTTTTTACCTAATTCTTTTTAATTACATAATATTTTTTGTTACTTGCTTGTCCAAAAAATTTGAAAAGCATTTTTTGGAGAGGTGGCCGAGTGGTTTAAGGCGCGCGCCTGGAAAGCGTGTTTACGAGAAATTGTATCGAGGGTTCGAATCCCTTCCTCTCCGCGGATCATATTTTTTATTTACAAAAAATTTATATCTTTAACCCGTTAACTAATTTAATTAATTAAGATTTACACAATGAAAAAAGTACTTACCATCCTAGCTATCACAGGATTATTATTTTTGAGCTCAGTTCAAAATAGTTATGCGTTAAATACCGCTGTTCAAACAGAGCAAGCTGCAGATGCCGATGAACCTAAAACATTCCACCAAGTTGTTAAACAACGTTTTATTGAAGGTGGCCCATTCTTTATGGGAATTGTATTATTAACCCTAATTTTAGGTTTAGCCATTGCTATCGAAAGAATTATTTACTTAAACATGGCAACAACTAACACGAACAAGTTAGTTAGCAACATTGAAGATGCATTATCTTCTGGTGGTGTTGAAGCTGCAAAAGAAGTTGCAAGAAATACTAAAGGCCCTGTTGCTTCAATTTTCTATCAAGGATTAGATAGAATGGATGAAGGTGTTGAGCAAGCTGAAAAGGCAGTAGTTAGCTATGGAGGTGTACAAATGGGATTATTAGAAAAAAATATCTCATGGTTATCATTATTTATTGCGTTAGCACCAATGCTTGGTTTCATGGGTACTGTAATTGGTATGATCGATGCATTTGATTCGATTGCAGCTGCTGGAGATATTTCTCCTGCCGTAGTAGCAGTAGGTATTAAAGTAGCATTATTAACTACAGTATTTGGTCTAATTGTGGCTATTATTCTTCAGATTTTTTACAACTACATTATTTCAAAAGTAGATGGTATTGTAAATAACATGGAAGACGCTTCAATTTCACTAGTTGACTTATTAGTGAGACACAAAAAATAATCAATTATGAGTAATAATAAATTATCTAAAATATTAACCATAGTTGCTGCAGTCATTGGATTATTAGGATTCTTTTTCCTAATTAGAATTATGATGGCTGGTAGTGATGAGGTTCAGAATTCAGCCGATCTGCAAAATAGCATTGTAAGCCCATTTATTGCTTTTACACAAGTGATATTGATTGTTGCAGCGGCGGCGGCGGTTTTATTTTCAATTCTAAATTTACTTAAGCATCCACAAGCTTTAAAGAAGACTTTAATGATGCTAGTAGTTTTAGGAGTTGTGCTTGCCATTGCATATTTCACTGCGTCGGATGCAGCAGTTACGGATATAACCGGAAATATAATTGAGAATGGTGAAGCAGGAAGCACTTCGAAATGGGTGAGTGCTCTAATTAACTTTACTGGACTTTTAGGTTTAGGCGGACTTGTATTAGTTGGCTTGGGCTTAGTTAGAGGAATGTTAAAATAATTTTTTATGGCTAGAAGAGACACCCCAGAAATCAACGCTGGATCAATGGCTGATATCGCCTTTTTGCTATTGATATTCTTCTTGGTAACAACAACTATGGATATTGATACTGGTATTTCTCGTAAATTACCAGAGAAACAACCTGAAGATGTTGAACCACCTGTACTAAAAATGAAAAACGTTTTTGAAGTTAACATTAACAGACGTAATGAAATTTTAGTAGAAGGAGATCAATACATGCAAATTGACGAACTTAGAGAAGCTGCTAAGAAATTTATTGACAATGGTGGAGGTTCGGCCGAAGCTATGGCAAAAGAAAACTTAAAAGTATGTTCGTGGTGTGAAGGAGCGAAAGATCCGGAGTCATCAGACCATCCTAAAAAAGCTATTATTTCTTTACAAAGTGATAGAGGTACAGCATATGCTACATATATATCAGTTCAAAATGAATTGGTAGGTGCATATAATGATCTTAGAAATCGCTATGCAAATAAGAAATATGGCAGGGATTTTGATAGACTTACTAACGAACAGCAAAAGGAAATTAAACTTGAGATTTACCCTCAAATTATCTCAGAGGCTGAACCTACTAAATAGAAAAGAGTATGTCTAAATTCAAAAAGAAGAAAAAAGGAATGCCTGGAATTTCTACGGCATCTTTACCGGATATTGTATTTATGTTATTATTCTTTTTTATGGTAACAACTGTAATGCGTGAAACGGAACTGAAGATTAAAAAGCCTCAGTTGCCAAAAGCTACAGAAGTTCAGAAATTAGAGAAGAAGAGTTTGGTAAATTATATTTACGTTGGTAAAGCTAAAGATGGAGCAGTTAAAGGTGACTTAATTCAGTTGAATGATAAGATTTCATCTGTAGATCAAGTTCCGGCTTTTATCTTTGGAGTTCGAGCAAAACATTCAGAGTCTGATATTCCGAAACTTACTACTTCCATTAAAGCTGATGTTGAAGCAAATGTTGGTACTATTACCGATATAAAGCAAAAGCTTAGAGACGTAAATGCATTAAAAATTAATTATTCTACGCTTAAAGGAAGTGCACTTGATAATATAAAAAACTAATTAAATTAGTATTTAATTTAAAAAGGCAATCATCCATATGGATTTGATTGCCTTTTTTTATATTTGTTCAGATGCAAACCAGAATACTTACTTTTCTATTATTCTTCTTCATTTCTTTAAGCTTCGCTCAAATTAAGGATAGTATTGGTTCGAAGTATTTAGAAGATCAAATTTATTTTGGACTAACTTACAATGTATTGAACAAACGTCCTGATAGTATTTCACCTAATGGATTCTCTAATGGATTCTTTATTGGATATATTAAGGATATACCTTTAAACAAACGACGAAATTTTGGAATAGGTCTTGGGTTAGGATATGGTAGAAACACCTATTTTCAAAACTTAGAAATATCTGAGGTTAACAATAACACCGTTTTTAAACCTGTAGATGGAACTTTTACAAGAAATAAGTTTTCGCTTCATAGTATTGAATTACCCATAGAAATAAGATGGAGGACTTCTACCGCAACCAAATATAAATTCTGGAGAATATATACGGGGGTGAAATTGGGCTACATTTTCACATCTAATGCCAAATTAATACAGAGTGAAACAACCGTTATTAGGAATATTTCTGAAGTTAATAAGTTTCAATACGGACTTACTTTAGCATTGGGGTATGGAACCTGGAATGCTACAGTTTATTATGGTTTAAATAATATCTTTTCAGATGCATTTATGAATAGTACTGGAAAATCAATTAATTCAAAAGAACTTAGAATAGGACTGATTTTCTACATATGGTAATGTAAAAAAATGCGATATGCCGCTAATTGTGATACAAATCCTATGAGCAGCCCTATATAGACTTCTAAGTTTTTATGAGCATCCAGCTTTAACCTAGAAACAGCTATAACTCCAAAAAGTACAAATAAAAAAATAATCAATATTAATAGATTTATTTCATATTGATAACTCATTATACAGACAAATGCAATTAGTCCCGAAATGCTTAAGGTATGCAGGCTGGTTTTAATTTTTAATGGAAAAAGAAGATAAACTAAGATTAACCCAATCCCACAACCAAAAAAGGAATAAGCTAATAAGTCAACAATTTTTGAGTCAAGTAGTAATTTTCCTAATAAAAAGAATAATAATATCATAAATAGTATTGGGAATTTACGTTCTCCTATGGTTTTCATATGATAATCATCTATAAGGCCAAAACGCTTTAGGAAAAAGACTAACAAAACAGGAATAATATATGTGGTTAAAAAAACAATAGCCAAAACAATACGCTCACTTTCATCAGGCATATGACTTGGTAGAATAATGAAATATAAAAAAGAAGCTATTGTTGAAAATAAAACTGGGTGAAAGATGTAAGATATAGTCCGATAGAAAAGCATACTTAAATTTCTTTACGTAACCTAGCAACCGGAATACCTAGTTGTTCTCGATATTTTGCTACGGTTCTTCGGGCAATGAGATAGCCTTTCTCCTTCAAGATAGCCGATAATTTATCATCTGTTAGAGGTTTCTTTTTATTTTCTTCTTCTATTACCGTTTGTAATATTTTTTTGATTTCACGTGTCGATACGTCCTCTCCTTGCTCATTTTTCATTGATTCAGAGAAAAACTCTTTAATCAATTTGGTACCATAGGGGGTATCTACATACTTGCTATTTGCAACCCTAGATATTGTTGATACATCCATGTTGATTTTATCGGCTATATCCTTTAAAATCATTGGCTTCAGCTTACGTTCGTCACCAGTCATAAAATATTCTTCCTGATGATACATGATAGCATTCATTGTTAGCAAAAGTGTTTGCTGACGTTGTTTTATAGCATCAATAAACCACTTGGCTGCATCTAATTTTTGTTTGATAAAAAGTACCGCATCTTTCTGCGATTTTGACTTATCCTTGGATTCTTTATATCCTTTAAGCATATTGTTATACTCTGAAGACACATGTAATTCTGGTGCATTTCTAGAATTTAAAGTTAATTCTAATTTACCCTCAATAATTCTAATTGAAAAATCAGGAACGATTTGCTCTACTATTTTACTTGAACTGGCATAAGAACCACCAGGCTTAGGGTTTAATTTTTCAACTTCTTGGATAGCCTTTTTAAGGGCTTCCTCATTAATATCAAACTTTTGTAAAAGTTTTTTATAATGCTTCTTTACAAAATGATCAAAGGCATTCGACAAGATATTTTTAGCAAGAGTCCGACTTTCGGTTTCACTCTTTCTATCTAGTTGTATGAGCAAACATTCTTCTAAACTTCGAGCACCTACTCCAGCGGGGTCTAATTGATGTACTACCTCGAGCATGCGCCCTACTTCAGACTCATCGGTATAAATATTGGTGGTAAATGCAAGATCATCAACAATATCTTCAATGCTACGACGTATATACCCACTTTCGTCAATACTACCAACCAAAAATTCGGCTATCTGACGCTCCTGTTCATTTAAACGAAATGTATTTAATTGATTTTTTAGGTGCTGATTAAAGGAAGTGCCAGCTGCATAAGGGATGTGCTTTTCATCATCATCACTGCTGTAATTATTAGTTTGTAACTTATAATTAGGCACTTCATCATCACTTAAATATTCATCAATATTGATATCAGCTTCAATAGTTTCATTACCCGAATCGTCGTAATCATCCTGCACTGTATCACTAAATGTGTCTTGTTCTTCTTTACCACTCTCTAGCGCCGGATTCTCTTCAATTTCTTGTTTGATCTTTTCTTCAAATGCTTGAGTTGGTAATTGTATAAGCTTCATCAGCTGTATTTGCTGTGGAGATAGCTTTTGTGATAACTTATATTGAAGATGTTGTTTAAGCATAAATGATAATTGCTAACCTAAAATTATGTATTTTTAAATAAATAAGGCTGCTAATTCTATAGTAATAATTAATTAATTAAAATTCTGCGTTCTGCGGTGTTCTGGGATAAGGTATTACGTCGCGGATATTACTCATCCCGGTAGTAAATTGCACTAAGCGTTCAAACCCTAGTCCGAAACCAGAATGTACTGCGGTACCAAATTTGCGAAGATCCAAATACCACCATAATTCCTTTTCATCGATACCCATACCTTTTACTTTTTCTAAAAGTACATCATACCGTTCCTCGCGCTGAGAACCCCCTACAATTTCACCAATGCCTGGAAAAAGAACATCCATGGCACGAACTGTTTTGCCATCATCATTTAAACGCATATAAAATGCTTTAATGTTAGCTGGATAATCAAATAATATCACCGGACATTTAAAGTGTTTTTCAACTAAATAACGTTCGTGCTCACTTTGCAAGTCAGCACCCCATTCATTGATTAAGAACTGGAATTTTTTCTTTTTGTTTGGTTTAGAATTACGTAAAATGTCAATAGCTTCGGTGTATGTAACACGTTTAAAGTTGTTTTCAACAACGAATTGCAACTTTTCCAATAGATTCATTTCGCTACGTTCATTTTGAGGTTTCATTTTCTCTTCTTGAGTTAAACGATTATCTAAGAACACTAAATCATCTTTACAATTATCAAGAACATAGCGTAGAACATTTTTAATAAAATCTTCAGCTAGGTCCATACTATCATCAAGATCATAAAAAGCCATTTCGGGTTCTATCATCCAGAATTCGGCTAAATGGCGTGTAGTATTTGAATTTTCAGCTCTAAAAGTAGGCCCAAAAGTATAAACCTTCCCTAAGCCCATTGCATAGGTCTCGGCTTCTAATTGACCAGAAACAGTTAAATTGGTTTCTTTACCAAAAAAGTCTTCCTTGAAATCTAGTTCACCGTTTTCATCTTTTGACGCTTTATCGACATCAAGTGTGGTTACACGAAACATTTCGCCAGCACCTTCAGCGTCAGAACCTGTGATTATTGGTGCATGAAAATTGTAAAAACCATTTTCTGTGAAATATTTATGCACAGCATAAGATAATGCTGCTCTAACCCGCATTACAGCACTAAAAGTGTTTGTTCGAACGCGAAGGTGTGCATTTTCACGTAAAAACTCAAAGCTATGTTTTTTAGGCTGAATAGGATATTCTTCCGGGTTTGAGTCTCCTAAAATCTCAATTTCTGAAACCTGAATTTCTACGGTTTGCCCTTTACCTTGACTTTCTACAAGTGTCCCAGTAACTGCTACAGAAGCTCCTGTAGTGATTCTTTTTAATACATCTTCATCCGTATTTTCAAAGTCAACAACACACTGTATATTTTTAATGGTTGATCCATCATTTAAAGCAATAAAACGATTCGCTCTAAAGGTTCTTACCCAGCCTTTTAAATGTACCTTTTGTAAATATTCTGTAGATTGTAATAGTTCTGCAACGTTCTTTTGCATCGTTCTAATTTTTATCGAAGTGCAAAGATAAGGATTGCAAGTATATTAACGATTGAACAAATCTAATTTTTGATAGAATCAATTAACTAACTAGATTCATTAAATACTGGCCATAGCCGCTCTTAAGTAATGGCTCAGCTATTTCAATAAGCTGTTGTTTGGTAATGAATTTTTTACGGAAGGCAATTTCTTCAATACATCCTATTTTTAAACCTTGTCGCTCTTCAATAACCTGTACATATTGCTGTGCTTGCATAAGTGATTTGAACGTACCTGTATCTAACCACGCAGTTCCTCTGCTAAGCATGCTTACTTTTAACTTACCCCTTTTTAGGTATTCTTTATTGACATCTGTTATCTCATATTCACCTCTGGCCGAAGGTTCTAGGTTTTTGGCAATTTCAACAACATCATTGTCGTAAAAATAAATACCCGGTACTGCATAATTAGATTTAGGTTCGAGGGGCTTTTCTTCAATAGAAATAACATTCTTGTTTTCATCAAATTCAACAACACCATAACGTTCGGGGTCATTTACGTGATAGGCGAAAACAGTACCACCATTGTTTTCATAAGCATTGATTAAGGCTCTGTGCATGCCAGTACCATAAAAAATATTATCACCTAATACCAAGGCTACTTTATCATCACCAATAAATTCTTCACCAATAACAAATGCCTGTGCCAATCCGTTAGGAATTTCTTGAACAGCATATTGAAAATTGCAACCTATTCTGCTACCGTCACCAAGCAATCTTTCGAACAATGGTAAGTCATGCGGAGTAGAAATAATTAATATATCGCGAATACCTGCTAACATTAAAGTTGAAAGCGGATAGTAAATCATTGGTTTGTCATAAATAGGCATTAACTGCTTACTTACTGCTAAGGTTAATGGATGTAGACGTGTACCACTTCCACCGGCTAGAATAATTCCTTTCATATTATGCTTTTTCTTTTTCTAATTTGGTTTCTTCATTTTGATCACCATTCATTTCTAATTCTTCCTCTTCCTTTGGAATAATTTTCATGGCAGGTTCTTTAAGAACCCTTTTGTTCGCAATACGTTGCTCCAACGATAATAATAACGACGGCAATAATAATAAATTGGACACCATTGCAAATAGTAAAGTGACTGAAACGAGTCCACCTAAGGCAATGGTACCTCCAAAACTAGAGACAATAAACACTAAAAATCCAAAAAATAGAACAATGGAAGTATAGAACATGCTTACACCAGTTTCACGCAATGCGGCATAAACAGATTTTTTTACGCGCCATTGATGTGCCTGTAATTCTTGTCTGTACTTGGCTAGGAAATGTATCGTGTCATCTACCGAAATACCAAAAGCAATACTAAATACTAAAATAGTAGAAGGCTTTATAGGAACTCCTAGATACCCCATTAATCCTGCGGTAACTAAGAGCGGTAGTATGTTGGGAAGTAATGAAATTAGGATCATTTCAAAAGAGCGGAACATCCAAGCCATGAAAATTGAAATAAGAAGGATGGCTAATGATAAAGAAACAACCAAATTTCTAATCAAATAATTAGTTCCTTTTAAGAATACCAATGCTTTACCCGTCATTTTTACTTCATAACGTTCTTCAGGAAATTCTTTTGCTATTCTGGCTTCTAAGCGTTCTTCAATACGCTCCATTTTTTCAGTGCCAATATCTTTCATAAATGTAGTTATACGGGCATATTGTCCGGTAGAGTCTACAAAATTATTGAGCAGATCAGAATTCGCATCGGAGTTTTTGGTGAATTCTAAAATAAAAGCACGTTCTTGACCATTGGGCAATTGATAGTATTTCGGATTTCCATTATAATAAGCTTGTTTGGAGTATTTTACTAAGTTTAAAACCGACACAGAAGGGGAAAGTTCTGGTATTTCATCAATGATTTCATTGAGTCTATCCATTCGTTTTAGAGTGGTTAATTTTAAAACTCCTTTAGGTCTTTTTGTGTCAATTATAATTTCTAGTGGCATAATACCACCAAATTCCTGCTCGAAGAAAACAATGTCTTTAAAGAAAGGTTTTCCTTTAGGCATATCTTCAATTAAACTACCAGAAATTCGAATCATATATACTCCGATAATACTTACTATAATAATGATTACTGTGGTAATGTATACGGCAATACGATTATGGCGCACAACATTTTCCATCCAATTAACAATACGGTCAATCCAACGTTTCTCTAGGTGCTTTAAGTGTTTACCTTTTGGTTTCGCCATAAAACTGTAGATTATTGGAATAATCAGCAGTGATAATATAAATATGGCTAATATGTTAATAGAAGCAATTATACCAAACTCATTAAGTAGTACACTCTTAGTAAAAATAAAAGTAGCAAAACCAGAGGCTGTAGTTACATTGGTCATTAATGTGGCATTACCAATTTTAGAAATAACACGTTGTAATGATTTTGCCTGATTACCATGACTCTTTACTTCATGTTGATATTTATTAATTAGAAAAATGCAGTTTGGAACTCCAATTACAATGATCAATGGAGGAATCAATGCCATTAAAACAGAGATTTCATACCTAAACAATCCTATAAAACCTAAGGCCCAGATTACACCAATACTTACCACTAGCATAGTTATAAATGTGGCTCTGAATGACCTAAAGAAAAAGAAGAATATTAACGAAGTAATAAGTAATGCCAAACCAACAAAAATGCCTATTTCGTCAATAATATTTTGGGCATTCATGGTACGGATATAGGGCATTCCAGATACACGCACGTCTAGATTGTTATCAGCCTCAAACTTTTCAATTAAAGGGTTTAAGTCCTTAAAAATAAAATCCTTACGCTTTATAGTGTTGACAATATCCTTTTTGATGTAAATAACAGAACGTATAGTGCCTGTCTTTTTGTTAAATAAAAAATTATCAAAAAAGGGTAGTTTATCAAAAAGTTCCTGTTTTATTTTTTGAACTTCTGCGTCTGTTTTAGGATTCTTTTGATAAAGTGATTCAACAACGAATTTTTTATTTGCATTATCCTTTTTTAATTTTTTAATATCTCCAACCGAAACACTAAAATCTACTTCGTCAAACGCATTAATATGACTTGATAGGGCATTCCAATTGTTGAATTTTTTTGCACTAAATATTGAAGAATCTTGTACGGCCAGAATAATAATATTACCTTCTTCTCCAAAAATTTCAAGGAACTTATTATATTCTAAATTTACAGGATGATCAGAAGGTAATAAATTAGCTTCTGTATGAGAAAACTTAATGTGCTGGGTTTGCGTATAAAGTAAATAGGTAATAATACCTAAAATAATAAGAATAGGAATTCTTCCTTTTAAAATAATACGAGAAACTAATGCCCAAAAATTCATTAAAAAAGAGTCTTTTTTTAAGAGTAACAAAGGTAGTAAAATAGTTTAGGTAAAAAGAGCTAAAGGCTTAAAAACCTAGGCTTAACACATAGGTTAGTTTTACGGCTAAATTATCTGAGAATTTCTCATTGCTATAAGCGCCATACCTGTAGAATGAACTAATACCAAAACCTTTAAACAAATGATTTAATACAAAACCAGACTCTAAATAACCTAGATTCATTTTTTTTATAGGGATGCTGTGATTTTGAGGCTCATCAATAGTTCCGATGGCGAATCTACTTATTAAGCTTAATCGTGGCCTAAATTTGTCGCTAATTTTAAAGCGATGAAAATTATGTCTTACTTGTAACGAAACATACCTATCTGAAATAAACTCGTTGAAAGTCATGGTCTCAAAAGCATTAGTTCCAGAGAAATTAATACGTTTTCTCCAAGGATTTCTTAGTGAATAATTAGGTGTTGCATTATACAAATGAGTTAGTGGGGCGTTACCACCAACATAACCTCCTTGTAATAGAAAAGAGGTAGAACTGTTGTGTAAAAGTTTAATTACATGTTCTACTTTTAAGTTAAATTGTGTAAAATCTATGTCACCTTTAAGAAGACCATCAAAACTTTTAGTGACTTGAGCAGTAATTTTTGGATACCCTTTTCTTACCGCAATTTTACCTACAGGAGAATTCATATACTTGCTAAAAGGAGTCCATTTAATTGCTAGGGTAGCAGTAGTTAATTTATAATCATCAAAAAGTTGTCCGTTGCTTATAAACTGATAGTCAAATTTTGTATTAAACTCACCATGGCTGAGTTTTACCTTTGATTCTACGTTTGGAAATACATCATGATCAAAATTAATACTGTAATTTCTATATCCATAAAACTGACTAATATTTAAGTTTCGCGGGTTGATCAATGAAAATGAAGTGTCGTCAAAGAGAAAATCAATCTTGGCAGCTTCTTGTAGGTCATCAGTATAACCTATTCCTAACCAGGTATTATTTTGCTTGCTTAATCGAATTGCTGATCCTAAATGATATTTAACTCTTTTATCTTTAAATCCATAGGCCATGTAGCCATCAAAACGAAGTTTTTTAGAGAAATTGGTGTTGGTAATACCTCCAAATCCTAACCTAAAACCTTCATAATTATTAAAATTAATAAGTTGACTTAAGTCAAAGTCAAAGTACTTGGTAGGATAATAACCTTTTAAGACTTTACGTGCAATATTTAATTTACGTTCAGCTCCTTCTTCTTGTGAAATACTATCAATGAATCTATACGTTTCTGTCCCCCTTTTAGTTATAGAATCTGTTCTGTAAGAATTCCAATAATCATTGCTTCGTTCTGAAGCGAAGTCGTCAATCTCTATACTTGAGGCTGAATTAATTAGTTTTAAAGGCTCGTTAATCTTTATATCAAAATTTGTAGTTTTCGATAGAAGATAAGTAATGTCACTAGGGTCTTTTTCTGTCTTCTGTCTTAAAGAATCATTTTCTTTACTTGCACTAAATGTAATCGATCCGAATAACTTAACGGGGGTTTTATTTTTTCCTTTTCTAATTGAAATTTCGGTAGTAACAGGAAACCAGAGTTTATGCGTTGGTTGATATTCAAATTTTTGTTCGGCTTTTACATTTACAATACCTTTTAGTTGAGCAATACCCTTTTCAAGCGCAAATTTTTTGGTGTTTATATAAAGTACTCCTTCCAGACCAATTGTTTCGCTAGTCTTTTTTGGCTTGTAATAAATCATGAAAGTAGAGTCATTTTTATGTATTACCGTATCTAATAACTTATAGTTGTAGTTTTTCAATGCACTTTTGGCTAACGGATTCACATATTTATTACCTAATAAAGTGTAGACTTCATCATAAAAGGTGAAGTTTTCTATATCTAATGCTAAGAACTCATAAACAGGCTGCTGAAAACCAGCCATTCGAGAAGCCAGAATGGTCTCTTTTTTATTTTTACCCCGCTTAAATTTATGTTCAGAAACTTTTTCGGTAAGATATAAATGGCTTTTTTCAATGCGTTTTTTAAATTCATAATTTGTTGAATCAAGCTTTTGAAAAATCTTCTTTCCTTTTTTAGTAATAAAAATTGAATCGATCTCACCCTTTATAGAATCGGGGTTGGCAGTTACAATAAACTTATTATAAGAATGATATTGAAAAGAGTTTAATGCCCTTTGTATATAATTTTTATCCTTATTAGCAATTGCTCTTTTTATAATTCTTAGTGCGGGATTTTCCTTGGCAACTACAACAACCTCATTAAGGTGTTCTTGTTTAGGGTCTAAGAATATTGCATAATATGAAACCTTATTGTCTATTGTGATTTTTTTCGATTTATATCCTACATAAGAAACCGATAGCGCTAAAATTGTACTTGTAGATCTTATAGTAAACTTCCCGTCGGCATCAGCAACAGTGCCGTATCCTGCATCAGTAATAATAGTTGCAAAAGGCAGTGCTTTATTTGTTTTTGCATCTTTAATGGTTCCAGAAAGAGAACTTTGAGCAATTACTAGAACAGGAAGTAGTAGTAAAAATAAGAAAGGTATTTTTTTCATTAAAAAAAATTGGCGCCTTAAAGAACTGTAAGATAAAATGAAAAAGCAACCCTCAAGGTTGCTTTTAACAAAAGTTTATCGAGTTCTCATGACAATGAAAGATTAAACCGTCATGATTTCAGCTTCTTTTTTAGCGTATAATTCGTCTATAATATTGATATATTTATCAGTAAGTTCTTGAATATCGGTTTCAGCATTTGATTTCATATCATCAGATACATCAAGTTTCTTAATGTCATTATTAGCATCTTTACGAGCATTTCTTACACTTACTTTATCATTTTCGGCTTCTGCCTTAGCTTGCTTAGCCAATTCGCGCCGACGCTCTTCTGTTAATGGAGGAACATTTATAATAACACTTTCACCGTTATTCATTGGATTAAAACCGAGGTTAGCGATCATTATTCCTCTTTCAATTTCTTGAAGCATGCTTTTTTCCCAAGGCTGAACAGAAATAGTTTGTGCATCGGGTGTGTTGATATTTGCTACCTGACTCAAAGGAGTTTGAGAACCATAATAATCAACAGTTACACTTTTAAGCATAGAAGGCGAAGCCTTACCAGCTCTAATCGCAACAAATTCTTTCTTTAAATGCAATACTGCATTGTCCATTTGCTCTTTTGCTGTATCTAAAATAAATTCAACTTCTTCGTTCATGTTAAATAATTTGAAATTCGAATTTAGCTAATCAAAAAGTAAGCCACAAATTATATGTTCACTTTTGTACCAATATTTTCTCCAGAAAGTACTTTCATTAAATTTCCTCTGGTATTCATATCAAAGACTACGATAGGTAATTCATTTTCTTGACTTAAAGTGAACGCGGTAGTGTCCATTACTTTTAGCCCTTTTTTCAAAACATCATCAAATGAGATGTCATCAAACTTAATGGCATTACTATTTTTCTCAGGATCATCTGTATAAATACCATCCACACGGGTACCTTTTAAAATAACGTCTGCATTGATTTCAATAGCTCTTAATACAGCGGCAGAATCGGTTGTGAAATATGGGTTTCCGGTACCACCACCAAATATTACAACACGCCCTTTTTCTAAATGTCTCATTGCTCTTCTTCGAATAAAAGGCTCAGCGACTTCGTTAATTTTTATAGCTGATTGCAAACGCGTTTGAACTCCAGAATTTTCAAGCGCACTTTGTAATGCTAATCCATTTATTACGGTAGCAAGCATCCCCATGTGATCACCTTGCACACGATCCATTCCTTGACTTGCACCGGCAAGACCTCTAAAAATATTGCCACCACCAATAACAATTGCTACCTCAACTCCTTTTTCAACTACACTTTTAATTTCTTCAGCGTATTCGGCCAAACGTTTAGGATCAATACCATATTGTCTTTCGCCCATTAAGGCTTCACCACTAAGTTTTAATAAAACTCTTTTGTATTGCATTTTTTTGAAAGTTTGACAAATATACAAAATAAGAAATCACAAAATCTAAATGTTTTTAGATTAGATATTTTGAGTAGAAGAGATTACATGTAGTTAATAGTTGATGAAAAATAAAAAACCCCGCCAATTGGCAGGGTTTTATTCCACGTAAGTGTGAATATTTTTAAACTAAAGCAACTCTTTTAAAGTCTACAATAGAAACATCACCTAATGTTTTAACATATTGAGCAACGCTTTGCTTATTGTCTTTAATAAATGCTTGATTCACTAAAGTGTTATCTTTAAAGAAACGCTTTAACTTCCCTTTAGCAATATTTTCTAACATAGCTTCAGGTTTTCCTTCTTGACGTAATTGATCTTTAGCAATTTCTATCTCTTTTTCGATCGTTTCTTGATCAACACCATCTTCATTCAAAGCGATAGGTGCCATTGCAGCAGCTTGCATAGCAACATCTTTTGCCACAACTTCAGCGCCTTCCGCAGTAGCAGAAAGACCTACTAAAGTAGCAATCTTATTACCTGCATGGATATAAGAACCTACAAATGGAGCTTCAATTTTATCGAAGGCACCAATTTCTATTTTTTCACCAATTACTCCAGTTTGCTCAATTAATTTATCAGCAACTGTCATTCCATTAAAATCAGAACCTAAAAAGTCTTCTTTAGAAGCAGCATTTAATGCTAATTCAGCTAGCTCGTTTGCTAAGTTTACAAAACCTTCATTTTTTGCAACAAAGTCGGTCTCACAATTCAATGAGATAACAGCGCCACTTGTAGCGCTTGTATTCACTTTTGCAATAACAGCACCTTCCGTAGACTCGCGGTCAGCTCTCTTAGCAGCTACTTTTTGTCCTTTTTTACGTAAAATCTCAATTGCTTTATCGAAATCACCTTCAGCTTCAACTAATGCCTTTTTACAGTCCATCATTCCAGCACCAGTTGCTTTTCTCAATTTATTTACCTCAGCAGCGGTTATTTTAACCATTTTTATTCAAAAATTTATTTATTAAATAATGAGTTTATTAATTATCAGCTACAGCTTTAGCTTTTACTTCTTCTGTATCAGCGGCCGCAACTTTAGCTTTTTCCTTGTCAGCTTTTCTTTCTGCTAAACCTTCTGCAATAGCATCAGTTACAAAAGATAAAATCTTATCTATAGATTTTGATGCATCATCATTAGAAGGGATTGCAAAATCTACTGGTCTAGGGTCAGAGTTTGTATCAACCATTGCAAAAATTGGAATATTCAATTTTTGGGCTTCGGCGATAGCAATATGCTCACGCTTTGTATCAACTACAAAAATAGCTCCAGGTAAACGTGTCATATCAGCGATAGAACCTAAGTTCTTTTCTAATTTAGCACGTTGGCGATCTATTTGTAATTTTTCTCTCTTTGAAAGTGCATTAAACGAACCATCAACTTTCATTCTGTCGATTTGTCCCATTTTTTTAACAGCTTTACGGATTGTTACAAAGTTTGTTAACATACCTCCTGGCCATCTTTCAGTAATGTAAGGCATATTTACACTGTTTGCTTTATCAGCAACAATATCCTTTGCCTGTTTTTTAGTAGCTACAAATAAAATCTTTCTTCCAGAAGCAGCAATTTTGTGTAATGCTTTAGAAGTATCTTCAATTTTAGCAGCTGTTTTGTATAGATCTAAAATGTGAACACCATTACGCTCGGTATAGATATACGGAGCCATGTTTGGGTTCCATTTTCTTGTCAGGTGACCAAAATGCACACCTGCGTCTAATAATTCTTTAATGTCAATATTTGCCATCTTTTTAATTTAGTTTACGTTCCGTTTTTGTTAGCAATAAATAAGTAGCCACATTGTGAGTCTTATTTATTTGGATGCTAAACTTTTACGATAACAGGTTTTTATTTAATTGTTTTTGTTCTTATTTGAACAGAAGTCAGAATTATAAATTCTGACAACTGCCAATAATAAATTAGATTAACGTTTAGAGAACTGGAATTTCTTACGTGCTTTCTTTTGACCAAATTTCTTACGCTCTACCATTCTTGGGTCACGAGTTAATAATCCTTCTGGTTTTAGAACAGCTCTGTTCTCTTCGTTAATGGCAACCAATGCTCTTGTTATTGCCAAGCGAATTGCTTCAGCTTGACCCGTAACACCACCACCATATACATTTACACTAATGTCAAAAGCTTTTTCATTATCTGTTAACATTAATGGTTGCTTTACTTTATATTGTAAAGTGCCAGTTGTAAAGTAATTGTTTAATTCTCTTTTGTTGATAGTAATGTTTCCTTTACCTTCAGAAACATATGCACGAGCAACAGCCGTTTTTCTTCTTCCTATTTTGTGTACTGTTTCCATTATCTAAGATCGTTAAGGTTAATTGCTTTAGGGTTTTGAGGCTCATGTTTGTGCTCATTACCAGCATATACATATAAATTTCTAAACAATGCGCTACCTAGTTTATTTTTAGGTAACATTCCTTTTACTGCTTTTTCAACCAATCTCGTAGGATCTTTTTGAAACATTTCTGTTGCAGTAAGCGATCTTTGACCACCTGGGTAACCTGTGTGGCGGATATAAGACTTAGCCTCCCACTTGTTACCGGTTAAATTAATTTTTTCAGCATTAATAATTACTACATTATCACCGCAATCTACATGAGGTGTGTAGTTAGGCTTGTATTTACCTCTAATTAGCATCGCTACTTTAGAAGCTAAACGACCCAATGTCTGCCCGTCCGCATCAACTAAAACCCACTCTTTATTTACAGTGGCTTTATTAGCAGATACTGTTTTGTAACTTAATGTGTTCACACTATTAGTTTTTTGTAATTAATAATTCATTTTACCCCTTCTTCAAAAGGGAGTGCAAATGTACAAACATTTATTTATATAACAAACAGTCAATTAGCTTATTTTTTTAAGCCTTTTTATCCTTTCAAAAAGTTAGAATTAACAGAATTTTAAGAAGTTTCACGATTTTTTTAACACTTGTCTATGTAACACCTTTTTTAACAGGCGGTCTTTACTAACACAAACTGAATAATTCAAATACTACCAAATGAAAAATCTACCTCTTCTACTTCTCTTTTTTCTGACCATTTCCTTATTTGCTCAAGAGGAAAAAAAGCAAGAAATAATACCCAAACGTATCTATACCACCAAATATGTTAGTCAAGAAAATGCGCCGGTCATTGATGGGATCTTGGACGATGCTGGCTGGAATGTTGTTGAGTGGGCTGGAGATTTTATAGAATGGAGACCTGATGAAAATACACCTCCACATCAACAAACCAAGTTTAAAATAGTTTACGATAAAAAGAACATTTATGTAGGGGTTAAATTATATGACAAACAACCTGATAGCATAGTAAAACGCTTATCTAGGAGAGACGGTTTTGCGGGAGATTGGATTGAAATAAATTTTGATAGTTATCACGATTTACGATCGGGATTCTCCTTTAATGTAACAGCTGCCGGCGTAAAAGGAGATGAATTTATTTCACAAAATGGTAATAATTGGGATGCCAGCTGGAACCCAGTTTGGTATGCAAAGACAAATATAGATGATGAAGGGTGGACTGCAGAAATGAAAATCCCTTTAAGCCAATTGCGTTTTGGAAAAGCAAAAGAACAGATCTGGGGATTACAGTTAAACAGGAGAATATTTAGAAAAGAAGAGCGATCGTTGTGGCAACGAGTGCCGCAAGATTCACCGGGATGGGTTAGTGAATTGGGAGAACTACATGGTTTAATAGATTTAGAATCACAAAAACAATTAGAAATTCAACCTTTTACGGTTGGAAAGGCCGATAGTTATCCTAGAGAAGATGGAAATCCTTTTCGAGACGGAAATGATTCTGAATTGAATGGAGGATTAGATGCAAAGATTGGAATTACCAATGACTTAACTTTAGACCTTACCGTGAATCCAGATTTTGGTCAGGTAGAGGCTGATCCGTCAGCGATCGCATTAGATGGATTTGAAATCTTCTTTAGAGAACAGCGTCCGTTCTTTGTTGAGAACAATAATATCTTTGATTATAGATTTTCGAGATCAAATGCAGGCGATACCTTTGGTTCGGATAATGTTTTCTTTTCGAGAAGAATTGGAAGAAACCCACAAGGCTTTCCAGAAATTGAAGATAATGAGTTTGTTGATCAGCCAATAAATACTACCATTCTCGGAGCCGCTAAATTTAGCGGTAAGACAAAAAATGGATGGTCTATCGGAGTTTTAGAGAGTGTTACAGGAAAGGAATATGCTGACATTGTTGAGGTGGTTGATGGTGAAGTAGTTGGGAGTAGAGAGGAGTTAGTAGAGCCTGCTACAAACTACTTTGTAGGACGTTTACAAAAAGATTTTAATGATAGAAATACCTTTGTTGGTGGAATCTTTACCGCCACAAATCGTAATCTTCCAGATCATTTAGAATTTTTACATAAATCAGCCTACTCAGGAGGCTTAGACTTTAGACATCAATGGAAAAATAGAGCCTGGTATGTTGGTGGAAATGTAGTATTCAGTCACGTTCAAGGAACCGAAGAAGCTATTGACAATACACAAAATTCATTTAGACATAGATTTCAAAGAGTTGGTGCCGATTATTTAGGTTATGATCCGAATAGAACTTCGTTGACAGGAACAGGAGGAAATATTCAAATTGGAAAACAAGCTCAGGGACATTGGCGTTTTGAAAGTGGCTTCACCTGGAGATCACCGCAATTAGAGTTAAATGATTTAGGTTTTCAGCGTTTGTCAGATGATTTAAGGCATTATACATGGGTTGGATATCGTACACTTAAGCCTTTTTCAATTTTTAGAACCTTGGGTTTGAACTATAACCATTGGTCAGCCTGGGATTTTGGAGGAAATCATAATCTCTTGCAATTTAATGTGAATAGCTGGGCAAACTTTAAAAATAACTGGTTTGGTAATCTAGGAATTACTTATGTTGGGGTAAACCAGTCTAACTTTGCATTGCGTGGAGGACCCCGATTAAGATTTTCACCAAGTATTTTCTTTTGGAATAATATAGGAACAGATAATAGAAAAAAGGTGAGATTAAATGTAGGTCACAATGGAAATCGATCTTTTGATAATTCTAGAAATAGGTATAGGTTTTACTTCGGTATTTCGTACCAGCCATTGAATGCGGTTAGGTTATCTATAAATCCTTCATATAATCACAATAGCGATAAAATTCAGTTTGTTGAAAATGTTGAAGTTGGAGATAATGTTAAATACATTAATGCTACAATAGATCAACGTACATTGAGTGCCTCTATGAGAATTAACTATACAATAAACCCTAATCTAACGGTTCAATATTGGGGGCAGCCTTTCGTATCTAGAGGAAGGTATACAAATTTTAAGTACATAACGAATGCACAAGCCAATAATTTTAATGATAGATTTGGATTATTTTCAGAAGATCAATTAACCTTAGATGAAGAAGAAGGACTTTATTTAGTTGATGAGGATGTAAATGGTACCACTGATTATTCTTTCGGTAAACCAGATTTTTCATTCGTTCAGTTTCGCTCAAATTTGGTTATTAGATGGGAGTATATTCCTGGTTCTGAAGTTTTCTTGGTTTGGTCTCAGGGAGTTACGGGAGATGGTAACCCTGCCAATGGATTATTCACGAATCTTGACAATCAAATTTTTGGACAAGAAAAAGACAATACATTTTTGATCAAAGCTACTTATCGCTTTAGATTATAAAATTTAACAGTGTAGATTTAAAATTAACAAAACCTTAAGAAGGCTTTGTAGTACCTTGCTCCTGCAAGAAGAATGGTGTACGATGAGGCAAAATTAATCATACACTATGCTTACAAACCTACGCTGCAAAAGCTGTTTATTTCTTGTTCTGCTCTTATGTTTTTTTCAAAGCATTATAGCTCAAAATGAGCAAAATAAAACGGTTCCAAAACGTATCTACACTACAAAATACGTGGCGCCAGATAAGGCTCCGGTTATTGATGGAAAGCTTAACGATTCTGGGTGGGAAACAGTAGACTGGGCGACCGATTTTATCGAAAACGAACCCGATGAAAACACACCACCAACCTTTCAAACACGCTTTAAGATAGTTTATGATGATAAAAATCTTTATGTAGGAATTCAATGTTTTGATAAGGCACCTGATAGTATAGTCAATAGGTTGTCAAGAAGAGATGGTTTTATTGGTGATCGGGTAAATGTGTTGATTGATAGTTATAATGATAAGCGAACAGGTTTTGTATTCACTACAACGGCTGCCGGAGTTAAAGGTGACGAAATAGCCACTGATAACGGTGATAATATTGATGATAGTTGGAACCCGGTTTGGTATACAAAAGCATCTATTGATGAAGAAGGGTGGAATGCCGAGATGAAAATACCCCTAAGTCAATTGCGATTTGGTAAGAATAAAGAGCAAGCTTGGGGACTGAATATTGTACGTCGCATATTTAGAAAAAATGAAACTTCTTTATGGCAGCGTATACCAGCAGATGCACCTGGCTTTGTGAGTGAGGCAGGAGAACTACATGGATTAATAGGCTTAATTCCTCAAAGGCAATTAGAAATTCAACCTTTTACAGTATTACAGTATGATACTTTTCCTAAAGATGGAAATAATCCTTTTAGAGACGGAGATGATTTTATATTAAACGGAGGTTTAGATGCTAAAATAGGAATCACTAATGACCTTACACTCGACCTCACGGTAAATCCTGATTTCGGACAGGTAGAAGCCGATCCCGCCGCAATCGCCCTAGATGGTTTTGAAGTTTTTTTCAGAGAACAAAGACCATTTTTTGTAGAGAATAAAAATATTTTTGATTTCCGTTTTGGTGGTAACCGGGATAATTTATTTTTCTCTAGACGTATTGGTAGAAACCCTCAAGGGTCGGTCACTACAAACGGAGACGATTATATTGATAGGGCATCTAATACTACAATTCTTGGGGCTGCAAAATTTAGCGGTAAGACCAAAAATGGTTGGTCCATTGGTTTATTAGAAAGTATAACTTCAAGAGAAGTGGCTGAAATAGCAAACAATGATGATGTATCAAAAAGAAGAGAAGCAATTATAGAGCCTTTGACGAATTATTTGGTTGCAAGAGCTCAAAAAGATTTTAATGATCGCAATACATTTGTAGGTGGAATCTTCACAGCTACCAATAGAAATTTAGGGAGTCAGTTTAGCTTTGATTATGATAGTGACGCAGAAATTTATACAAATTCTGAAACGGGCGAGGTGGTAGATCCGTTTTTGATTGGAAGAAAAGAAAATAACCTAATGAGTTTACGTGAATCAGCTTATTCAGGAGGTGTTGATTTTAGACATCAATGGAAAGATAGAAAATTCAATTTAGAAGGTAATTTAATTTTTAGCCATGTTAGAGGAAGTAAAGAATCGATAGAAAACACGCAAACATCTCTAACGCATTTGTTTAATAGAGTAGATGCTGGTCATGTTGAAGTTGATGCTGATAGAACATCATTAACAGGAACCGGAGGTAAATTAGAATTTAGCAAACAAAGTACTGGTAATTGGAGGTATGGAATAGGTGTTAACTTTAGATCTCCTGAATTAGAGTTAAACGATATAGGCTTCTTGCGTCAGGCAGATGAAATTCGTCAATACGGATGGTTGAATTGGCGTACGTTAAAACCTACTGGAAGATTTAGAAATATTTGGGCAGGGTTTAATATGTTTACTACCTATGATTTTGATGGTAATTATAACCGTGTTCAGTATCGTTTAGGAGCTTTTGCTCAGTTTAATAATAATTGGTGGATTGATGGTGCGGTTTTTCATAAGCCTAGAATTTATACTAACACTATTTTAAGAGGTGGGCCGCGTTGGCGTTTTTCAAGAGAGAATATTAGCTTTTTATTCTTTGGCTCTGATCGAACCAAAAAGTTTAGTTTTAGAGCAGGCTATGTATATTCTCAAGCTAAACAAAATAATTTCTCATTCTTAAATTTAGAAACGCGATTTATTTATCAACCAATAAATTCTTTTAGTATTTCTCTGAGTCCTGAGTATCAACGAAACCCAAATAAAACGCAATACGTAACTGAGGTAGATTTTAATGATGAGCCAAGATATATTTTGGCGAAGATCGATCAGCAAACCCTTAGCGCAGCAATACGATTAAATTATACCATAAATCCGAATTTAACAGTTCAATATTATGGCCAACCTTTCGTTTCACGTGGTAGATATACTAATTTCAAGTTTGTTACAAATCCGTTAATTGACAACAGAACAAATCCTATTGCAGATAATTTGAATGATCGATTTATTGCTTATACAGATAATCAAATTCAAAAAGTTGATGACACGTATTTAATTAATGAAAGTGGTATCACAACAGATTATGAGTTTAGTGATCCTGACTTTTCTTTTGTACAATTTCGCTCGAATTTGGTAGTTCGTTGGGAATATATACCGGGCTCAGAAATCTTTTTGGTTTGGTCGCAAGGTGTTACAGGCTCTGGCGATCCTGGGAATCACTTATTCAGAAACTTAGATAATCAGATTTTAGGTCAAGAAAAAGACAATACATTTTTAATCAAAGCCACATATCGATTTAGAAGATAGCTTTTTAGTATCATATCTAATAAATTAGTTAATGAATTTCTAGAAGACTAAATTAATGATTACCAATATCATCAATACTTACTTTTTCGAGTTGCTTTTTTTTATGCCAAGATTTTTTAAGATAAATATATAGTAAATAGCAACTTAAAATACCGAAAGGTAATGCTAATAATCCTAATGCGCGATCACTAACATCATCAATTGAAGTTGAACTCCACAACTCATAGGCGATACCAATAAATATTCCTGACATAAAGGTTCCGGCGTAATATATAACCACACCTAGAACGGCATAGCCCCATTTATTTTTATCATACTCTTCTGCTAACCTGTAAAAGTATTTTCCTATAAAATAAAGTAATATTAATCCTAACATAGTAAATTGAATTTCGGTTTTTTAACAACAATTAATGTGCTTCAAGCCAATTAGACCCAAGGCCTAGTTCAACATCTAACGGAACGGATAATTTATAGGCGTTTTCCATTTCAGATTTTATAATAGGCTTTATAATTTCTAATTCATCTTTATGCGCATCAAATACAAGCTCATCATGCACTTGTAAAAGCATTTTTGATCTGAACTGTTCTTTTTCAAATCGCTGGTAGATATTGATCATGGCCAGTTTAATGATATCGGCGGCACTTCCTTGAATAGGAGCATTTACGGCATTTCGTTCTGCAGCACCACGCACTACAGCGTTTCTTGAATTAATGTCTTTTAGATAACGACGGCGTCCAAGTACGGTTTCGACATAGCCATTTTCGCGAGCAAACCCCACTTGTTTTGAAATATAATCACGTAGCTTAGGATACGTGGCGTAATAGGTGTCTATTAATTCTTTGGCTTCACTTCTGTTTAATGAAGTTTGATTGCTTAAACCGAAGGCCGAAACGCCATAAATAATACCAAAATTTACGGTTTTTGCATTACCGCGTTGTTCTCGGGTAACTGCATCTAAGGATACATTAAACACCTTTGAAGCGGTGGAGGCATGAATATCTTGCCCTTCTTTAAATGCCTTTATCATCGTTTCTTCATCACTTAAAGCAGCAATGATGCGTAATTCAATTTGTGAATAGTCTGCGGCCAATAATATGTGATCTTTATCTCTTGGTATAAAAGCCTTTCGTACTTCACGACCTCTTTCGGTTCGAATGGGAATATTTTGAAGATTGGGATTATTAGAGCTTAAACGACCAGTAGCCGCAACGGCCTGCGCATAAACTGTATGAACCCGCCCTGTTTTAGGGTTAATCTCGTTGGGTAAGGCATCTACGTAGGTGCTTTGTAATTTTTTATATTGACGCCACTCTAAAATATTGGCAACAATTTTATGATCTTTAGCCAAATAGCTTAATACATCTTCTGCTGTTGAATATTGTCCGGTTTTTGTTTTTTTAGGCTTGTCGACAAGCTTTAATTTATCAAACAAAATAGGGCCAAGCTGTTTGGGTGAGGCTAAATTGAATGTTTCACCTGCTTGTTCATAAATGTTTTTTTCAAGACGATCTATATCTTCAGTTAAAACAGATGAGAAGTCTTTTAAGAAGTTAGTATCAAGATTAATTCCTTCAATCTCCATGGCTGTTAGTACAGATACTAAAGGAATTTCAACTTCATCAAATAGTTTGGTAACATTGCCAGAAGCTAACTCTTTTTCAAAATGTTCTTTTAACTGTAAGGTTATATCTGCATCTTCAACGGCATATTCGGTTTGATCTTTTAAAGGAACCACGCGCATTGACAACTGATTTTTCCCTTTTTTGCCAATCAATTCAGTAATAGAAACCGGTTGATAATTGAGGTAGGTTTCTGCCAATATATCCATATTATGACGCATATCTGGATTGATTAGATAATGCGCAATCATGGTATCAAATAATTTTCCTTTTACAGGAATGTTATAGTTTGATAAAACTTTAATGTCATATTTTAGATTATGGCCAATTTTTTCAATTGATTGATTCTCAAAAAATGGCCGAAATTCTTCTATGATAGTTTGAGTTTCTTCTTGGTCTTCAGGAAATGCTACGTAGTATCCTTTACCTTTTTCCCATGAAAAAGCAACACCAATTAATTCAACCTCTAACGCTTTTAAGCCAGTAGTTTCGGTATCAAAACATACCGAAGTTTGCTGTAATAATTTTTCAAGCAATAGTTTTCTTGAAAGCGATGTATTAATGAACTGATAAAAGTGAGCGGTGTTACTAATGGTTCTATAACCGCTTACTTCTACTTCATCTGTGTTTACGGTTCCGGACCCTGGAGTTGCAAAAAGATCAAATTGCTGACCACCGATAACGGGAGGTTTCGCCTGAGTTTTTAAAGTCGTTTTTAGAGGTATTTCTTCTGAAGGAGTAAAGGTTTTAATTAGGTTTTCGGTGAGTCGTCTAAATTCTAACTCTGTGAAGACGTCTTTTACTGCATTTAAATCGGGTGTATTCAACTCAAAATCTTTCTCATCAAAATCTACTGGGACATCTAATAAAATACGTGCTAATTTTTTCGATAAAAGACCTAGTTCAGCATTCGCCTCTACTTTTTCTTTCATTTTTCCTTTTAGCTGGTCGGTATTTGCTAATAAGCTCTCCATACTTCCAAATTGCCCAATAAATTTTTTAGCAGTTTTCTCTCCCACTCCTGGTAATCCAGGAATATTATCTACCGAATCTCCCATCATTCCTAAAAAATCAATTACTTGCTCAGGTCTTTCAACTTCAAATTTTTCTTGAACTTCTTTTACACCCCAAGTTTCATACCCGCCTCCAAAACGTGGGCGATACATGAAAATATTCTCTGAAACGAGTTGTGCAAAATCTTTATCGGGTGTTACCATAAAGGTTTGGTAACCTTCCTTTTCTGCTTTTTTAGCGAGTGTACCGATAATATCATCGGCTTCATAACCTTCTTTTACAATAATAGGAATATGCATCGCTTTTAAAATTTGTTCTATGTATGGAACTGCAATTTTAATAGCTTCTGGGGTTTCGTCACGATTCGCTTTATATTCGGCAAACATTTCTATTCTATCAACACTTCCTCCTTTGTCAAAACATACCGCTAAGTGGTCTGGCCGTTCACGTTTAATTACATCTAATAATGAATTGGTAAACCCCAAAATAGCTGAAGTGTCCATGCCCTTTGAGTTAATACGAGGATTTTTAATAAAAGCATAATAACCTCTAAAAATTAAGGCATAGGCATCAAGTAGAAACAGGCGTTTTTGTTGTGACATGTTAGTGATTTTGAAAGTATATCAAAACTACAAAGATTGTTTTAAATATACCTTGATTTGAAACTTTGATTTTGACGATATTTCTTTAAACCAGTTTTTATTCTTAGCTTGAAAGCAGTAATTATAAAGGTGCGGGTTTTGTAGAAAATAAGTCTGTCAAAATATCTTTAACACTTTAATAAGAAAATAGAATGGTTGAAATGGTATTTTTGCCAAAAAAATAAATAAATGTTACGCTGGATATTTTTTATTGCATTTTATCTAATTGTTGATCTCTATGCATTTCAAGCTTTTAAAACCACATTTAGAAACAAATGGTTGCACCTAATTTATTGGCTAGTTACCCTTTTAGTAATAGGTAATTTTATATATCAGTTTGTATCTTTTAATCGTAATGTAGGTTTAACTACCTCGATAAATAATGCTATTGGTTTTTTTCTAACGCTATTTGTACCTAAACTACTTATTTTACTTTTTGTATTTGGTGAAGATATTATTAGAGTACCGCAAGCCTTATATAGAATGGCAACAGAAGGAAAAGCCGCCGAAGGCAATTATTTCCCATCAAGAAGGAAGTTTGTAAGTCAGCTGGCTTTAGGTTTGGCGGCCATACCTTTTACTTCGCTTTTATACGGAATGTATCGTGGAAAATATAATTATAAGGTCTTAAAGTACTCGATAGAATTTGATGATCTTCCAGATGCTTTTGATGGGTTCCAAATCACACAAATATCTGATATTCATAGTGGGAGTTTTGATAATAAGAAGAAAATAGAATACGGTATTGATTTGATAAATCAACAAAACTCCGATGTTATTTTATTTACCGGAGATATGGTGAATAATCACGCTGATGAAATGTTGCCCTGGTTAGATTCTTTTAAAAAGCTTGAGGCAAAAGAAGGGATGTTTTCTGTATTAGGGAATCATGATTACGGTGATTATGTAGCGTGGGAGAGTGCTGAGGCAAAAATAAAAAATATGGATAACCTTAAAGAAATCCATAAAGAAATAGGGTTTGACCTTTTATTAAATGAGCATCGTTTTTTGGAAAAAGGTGGTGAAAAGATCGCTTTGATTGGTGTAGAGAATTGGGGTGCAGGAGGCTTTAAAAAAGCGGGAGATCTCAATTTAGCCGCTAATGCCACAAAAAAGGAAGATTTCAAAATTTTACTGAGTCATGACCCGAGTCACTGGGAACAGGAAGTTAGAAATAATGATAAACATTTTCATTTAACCCTTAGCGGACACACACACGGTATGCAGTTCGGAATTGAAATACCGGGATGGATAAAATGGAGCCCTGTGAAATGGCGTTATAAGCATTGGGCCGGTATCTATCAAGAGGCCGGTAGGTTTATTAATGTTAATAGAGGTTTTGGGTTTTTGGCATATCCTGGTCGAGTTGGTATTTGGCCAGAAATTAGTGTTATTACGTTGAAGAAAAAAGAGAAAGCACTTGCTTAATTAATACTTGATTAAAGTAGCTTGCAGTAAGCTGTTGAAAAAGAGCCTAGAAACGAGTTAAATTTTCAAAAAGTATACTATATTTGCTTTAGATAGTATTATTAGCCCAAATGTATTGTCTAAATTAAACTCATGCTTATGGCAAAATTTGGCGAATTAATTAGTTCTAATATTCCAACGCTTATTGATTTTTATGCTGATTGGAATGAGAATAACGCGAATTTACACAAAGTGTTGCGTGACGTTGCTGCAGCTTTAGGTGACAAAGCTAAGGTGATCAAGATTGATATTGACAAAAATGAAACCTTGGCAAATGCACTGCGCATAAAAGGAAATCCAACCTTTATCATTTATAAAAATGGTGAAATGAAATGGCGACAGTCTGGCGAGCAAGACGCTAATACACTTATTAGTCTAGTTCAGCAATATATCTAGTAGCTCGCCTATTTTTCGAATACTAGACACTAAGTGCTTCAAATGTATATCCCCTTACAGTAAAATATTCTAGAACTTTCGGTAGGGCATATAACATATTTATTGCGGCTTTATCGCTATCATGAAAAACAACGATACTTCCCGGATTTGTGTTTTTTAAAACGTTTTTTAAAACTTGCTCTTTGGTTATAGTTTTATCCCAATCATAAGACAAAACGTCCCAAGTAATAATTTTATATCCAAGTTTTTGCAGTTGCTTTGCCTGTTGAGGTTTTATTCTACCATAAGGAGGGCGAAATAATCTTTGCTGTTCTAAAAGCCGATGAATTTTCAAAATAGCTTTGTCAGCACGTATAGTGTTGTTAATATATTCTTGTGTATTGGTTTGCCAGCCTTTTAGATGATTAAAAGTATGATTACCTACGACATGTTCATTAGCTACGATTTTTTCTAGAATCTTAGGGTTTTCTTCTACGTTTTTACCAATACAGAAAAAAGTGGCTTTAGCCTTATAGTTATCTAAAATTCTAAGAACTTGATCGGTTACTTTAGGTGTAGGACCATCATCAAAAGTGAGGTAGATCACTTTTTTATTGGTTTTTATACTCCAAACATAACTTGGAAAAAGTAGTTTGAGAATAGAAGGCGTTTTAACAATTCTCAAAGCGCTTATTTAATCTAAAACACCTTCAAACATCTTAACAGACTCGATGTACCCTTTTTTCAGTTCGTCTGCAAAGGTTTCATCATATTCGTCTGCAGTTGCTACAACATTATTATACATGATGAGTGTAGTTTCAACATCATCATAGTTTTTAGTAAGACCGTATTTATCTAGATTACTGTAATAATCTATTCTGTCTCTAAAAATATCAACTAAAGTATTTGCTACTTTTTGCGCTTTTTCTTTAGTGCCAAGTTTATAGTAATTCTCAATATAACCCAATACCATTCCGTAGTGCCCATAACGCTTTATAGGCATCTTATCAATCGAAAGATCTAGTATTTCTTCAGCTTTATCTTTCTTGCCTTCTTTAATAAGAGCTTCTGCAAGTCGAACTAGATTATTTCTAAAAGAAATTCCGTTTTTGCGCGTTTCAACATCAACGTAAATAGCATCGCTATTAGAGTTTTTCCAATCCCACTTCTTTACATTGTTATACATTACATCTGTATTAATGCGACCAATGTCTAAAATACTTCTACTACGACCGTCTGCATACTTGCTTGAGGTTTTTATAGGCACAAATTTATAAGCCAATCCTTCTAGCTGTAAATAATCTTTTAACCATATATATTCTTCGGCCGCATGCGCACCTCCTGTAAAGTAAATTGGACGCTCCCAATTACTATTAGCTAAAACATCGAGCATTAAAATGCGATTTTTAGTTAATCCGTTTTCATCAATATCAAAATCTATGTATGGTAAAATTTTATCAGCATCTTCAGGAGCCACAATTCCGTTTTTCAATACTGCTTCTTTGTCAACATATAAACGTAATTTATTAGTTGGATAGATTTTTTCGGGAATACCATCTTCTTCAAAATCTATAAATGTTCTTGGGCTATCACTTTTTAGCCATTTCATGAAGAAATCTAAATCAACTCTATTCTCAGATGGTTTAGATTGAATTGAATCACCATCGAATAAGCTAATGGTATCTTTAACAGCTACATTTTTTAAATCAATAGGGATGTGATATGCTACATCTAATGTACCTGTTCGATATTCGTTATGTGTTAATTCTGAAGGAATAGGATCTGCGTCATAGGTTTTACGCTTTTGTTGATCGATATACCAATCGGTAGCAAATAAACTTGTATTGACTAATTTGATATCTGTGCGATAATTTTCTACTTCTTGCATATACCATAATGGGAATGTATCGTTATCTCCAATGGTAAACATAATAGCATTTGGTTGGCAAGAATCTAAATAGGCTTTTGCATTATTATGTGTTGCCCATCGACCTGAACGATCATGATCATCCCAATTCTGAAAACCCATTAATGCAGGAACTGCCAACAAACAAACTCCTGTAACGGTTAATGCCGCAATTCTTGGGTTGAGCTTGTCTTTAAGCATATCAAACAGTGCAAGTACTCCAAAACCTATCCAAATGGCAAAAATATAGAAGGAGCCAACTACTGCATAGTCACGTTCTCGAGGCTCAAACGGTTTGGGATTGGTATAGAAAATAATAGCCAATCCGGTAAATAGGAAAAAGAGCAATAAAATGTAAAAGTTCTGTTTGTCAAATTTTATGTGGAACAATAAACCTATTAATCCTAAGATTAGTGGAAGGAAGAAATAGGTATTTCTACTCTTATTGTTCTTCATTTCATCGGGTAGGCCATCCTGAGACCCCAAATGGAAATTATCGATAAAAGGAATTCCGCTTAGCCAATTACCATTATTATCTAGTTGTCCTTGAATATCATTTTGACGCCCAACAAAATTCCACATAAAGTAGCGCCCATACATATAACCGAATTGATAATCGATCATAAACCTAAGATTTTCTCCAAATGTTGGTCGGCGTTTGCTACGTTGAGGAATTCCTGCAATAGCTTTATAGTTAGCTATTACACTAGGCGAAGGGTCTACCATTCTCGGAATAAACCCTTTATGTTTATCGGTATAATTAGGTAGTGCGTTTTTATATTTATTTACAATAACGTATTTGCCCGTTTTTTTGTCTTTCTCGTATTTAGGCTTGTCATCTCTGTATGGATCTTTAGGATCTTGTTGACGTGTCTCTGAGTAATAGGAATCATAAAAAATGCTAGCATCACCATATTGTTCACGATTGTAATAAGCTAATAGTTCGCGGGCACTAGAAGGATTATTTTCATTAATTGTAGTATTAGCATTCGCACGAATTGGTAACATTAACCATGATGAGAATCCTATCATACAGAATAGTAAGCATAGCACTAAGAGATTAGCGCCATAAAGCTTCTTTTTTCGAGTATAACGAATTACAAAATAAAATACCGAAATCAATAAAATACCGGCAATAATACTTCCCGAATTAAATGGGAGGCCGATGGTATTAATAAAGAATAATTCCATAGCGCTGAAATAGGCGAGCGTGTATGGGAAAAGCATTTTAAATACAAAAACTAACACAAGTACAGCAACAATATTGGCTATGATGAATTTTTTTGCAGTAATGCTATTGTAACGTTTATAAAAATATATAAAAACAATAGATGGTATTACCAATAATGAGAGTATATGTACACCAAATGATAGGCCAACAATTAAACTGATAAGTAGAAGCCACTTATCACCACGAGATTCATCCATTTCGGCCTCCCAACGTAGGCCTAGCCAGAATAATAGTGCCATTAAGAATGATGACATAGCATATACTTCTGCCTCAACTGCACTAAACCAAAAGCTATCAGAAAAAGTATAGGCCAATGCACCAACGAGTCCGCTTCCTAAAACAGCAATTAGTTTTGCTCGGGTAACCTCTCCTGTTCTTACTACAACTTTTTTGGCCAATGCTGTTATGGTCCAAAATAAAAATAGAATGGTAAAAGCGCTGGCGAGACCAGACATGAAATTCACCATTTTGGCGATTTGCATTTCATCTCCTGTAAACATCGCGAAGAAGGCACCTAACATTTGAAAGAGTGGTGCTCCCGGTGGGTGACCAACTTCTAGTTTAACAGCGGTAGAGATGTATTCTCCACAATCCCAATAACTTACTGTAGGTTCTAAAGTCAAAGTATAGGTCACTAAAGCAATAGCAAAAGCGATCCATCCTAGTATAATGTTAAATTTCTTATAATTGAAATCGTTCATGTACGTTTCGTTAATTTCTGTTGAGGGCGAATTTACTAATAATAATCGATTCATGTTAAACGATTATTGTATCGATTGGTTTGTTGTATTATTAAAATACTGTTAAAGTTTATGAATGAATTTTTTGTAAAAAATGTTTGTTGAATTAAAAGTTTGAATTAAATTTGCACCCGCAATGGCCCATGGTGTAATGGTAACACTCCGGTTTTTGGTACCGTCATTCAAGGTTCGAGTCCTTGTGGGCCAACAAAAAAGCTCTCATTTTTGAGAGCTTTTTTATTTTGTATTTTTAAGAAATAATCCCAATTTTCACTTCCTCTTATTGATTCTTAAACTACTAAAGGTAAATCTGATCTATTCGTAAGGTATTATGTAAATATTGTAAGTTATTTTAAGAGTTGGTTCAAGGTCTAGAAAAATGCCGTATTGTTCTAAGAAGTTTTTTAAAAACCTTGCCAATCGCTATTTCTCATGTAGAGCTTCAAATTTTTATTTTTAGGATGAAAGTTTGTCAAACGACTAATTCTAGGTAACTATATTTCTTATATTTGGATATATCATATAATAGATATATACGTAATACGGATATACATGCGTTGGGCACAATATGAACAAACATCGAATGAAATACATAATTATCGGAATTTTATTTATCTCAACTTCTGTTTTTGGACAGGAGTTTAATTTTGATATTCATAATACTTCCCTCTCTGAATATTTGAAAATGGAGGAAAGTTTGGGAAGCGAACAAATTCCGACTACTTCAAATCACGTTTCTTTTAGTGGAGAAGCACAACCAATTAAATATTTAAGAAAAGAGAAAGTTATTCCTGACTTAACGGCTTTCTACTTTTTCAAAAAAGCGGATTCAACGATGTCTTACGTTCTTTACGAATGGGACGTTTCGAATTTTGAGAAACAAGACAATAATCAAAAATCGGAGAAATTTCAAAAAGCCTTAATTGAAAAATACAAAGGTCTTAAAAAAGAAATTTCAAATGAGTTCGGACAACCAGAAGTAAAAAAGAATTATTCAAACATTAGCCGATTGGATTCTATAAACTCTTTTGTAGAAAGTTCTACTTGGAAACCTAATGATAGCACCGAAATAGAAATGTATACAACCGTTTCTAACTATTACGAAAAGAAAGGTGCAATGACTATTAATCCAGTTCATAGAATAAGACTTTACATTAAGAACCAATCAAAGGAAAAGGAAAAAGAAATTCCAAAATTGGACGAGAAAAAACTGGCTGAATTAGAAAAAATAAGGTCTGACTTTTTTACGGCATTAAAAGCCAGAGATTTACCAAAATCAAAAGATTTTTTATCGGATTTAATTCTTGAAAAAGTAACTGACGAACAAATTAATATGCTGATTGACAATATTAATTTTAACAAACAAACGGAATTGATTTACAGCGGAGTTCAAATGGGATTTAACGGAAGTATATTCACACTACTTCAGTATAAATATTCAGATGACAATTCAAGTCCACCAAATGAAATGATAAAGTTGATTTTTGACGATAAAGACAAAGTTGTAGGAATACAACCAATTAAAATGCAAAGTAAAATAACTGATTAAAAAATACTGTGCCCAACAATGGCTATAAGTAATTGCTTGTTCTCGCCTACTTCTGAAAATCCTCGAGGATTTTTCAGCTTGGTGTGTACTTGCAAAGTTAACCGCTAAACCACGCAACTACTCATAGCCGAAGCCGTTGTAAGCCATATGAAAAAAACATTCGTCATATTAATTTCACTAACGATTTTCATTTCTTGTGTTGAGAATAAAAAACAACCAGTTGCAGAAATTGAAGATTCAAGCTTGGAAAATGAATATGTTGAATTTGACCCAATTAAATACGTTTCAAATCCAGAAAAGTCAGATACCCTTTGTATATCTGAAATTAATAGAGCTAAGGATGAAATAAAAATGAATGGAATTGCATTCACACAAGAAATTGGATTTTTATACGGACATAATCGATATGAAAAAGAACTTAAAGAACTTTGCAAACAAAATGGTTTAAATTATGAAATTGACTTAATTGGGTGTGTCGTTTTTGAAGGTCAAACTCAAGGATGTTATGGAGCTTATATGGATAAAGTTCTAGCAGATAAATATGGAATTGATTTTAAACAGCAAATACACAAGAAAGCTGACAGCTTATTTCTTCAAAATGTAATAAAAAACAATTTGACTGTTTACTATGGAGATTGTGATGAAAGACCAAAATTATCGTCTGAAAAAAGTAGAAGTTCAGACTATATTCCTAGCGTTAGAGTTAAAAATTTAGACATCAAAGAAGATAAATCAGAATATGGCGGATGGCCATTTTTTGATGTTGGTTTTACAGTAGAAAAGGACAGTACAATTAATAGTTTTTATATCAATCATTTTTTTGAAGGACTGGAATCCAACAAAAAATATAAGAATGAATTATTTGAGTTAGCAAAAAATCATTTAAAGAAAAATTATCCTACTTGGATTCCAGGAATTGTAAATGGAACTCAAGTAAGAACTGATAACAATGTGAGGATACATTTAATAAAAGAATAAAAATACGGCTTACAACAATGTATATAAAAAATAGGCGAAACAGCAGTAAAATTATGGCTTTTGGCTCGTATCAAGCTTTGTGCTTAGATAATAGTTTCGTGCTTCGAAATCGCCTACTTTTCATATACAAAACGTTGTGCGTCACTATAAAAAACAAACATTAATAAACTATCAAATATTTTAAAACTCCGTCAAGCTTTAGAAGTTTATGTGAAATTTTATTGAACACTTTTGTCCAATTTCTAAATTTTCAATCATTAAGAATATAAACGTTTATTAATAATTCATTAAAAGTAAAAGACATGAAAAATTTTATGATGTTGTTCCACAGTGAACCAAATCCTGATTTTAACCCTACTCCTGATCAAATACAAGATGAAATTAAAGCTTGGCAAGATTGGATGGAAGGTATCGGCGCACAAGGCAAACTCAAAAATCCGGGAGAAGCTTTGGGCTTTGAAGGAAAAACCATGCACTCTGATGGTTCTATTACAGATGGTCCCTATGCAGAAGTTAAAGAAATTGTAGGAGGTTTTATGATCGTCTCGGCTGATTCTATTGAAGAAGCTATCCAACTTAGCAAAGGTTGTCCTGCATTAACTAGCGGAGGCAAAGTAGAAGTTAGGGATATTATGGTTTTTGATGGGATGTAGTATCCTGTTTAACTAGGAAATGTAGTTACATGGATGACAAGCAACTTTCTGAGATATTCAAGTCAGAGTACAGTAATTTGATCGCTGTACTCTGCAAGTATTATGGGGTAACCGATCTACAATTAGCCGAAGACATTGTATCCGATACTTTTCTAAAAGCTATGAAAACATGGTCCCATAAAGGCATCCCTCAATTTCCAAAAGCTTGGCTCAGGAAAGTAGCCCAGAACCTATTGAACGAACATTATAGAAGAAAGAAAATCTATGAGGAAAAAATCACTCCCGAATTAAGTACAGGGAACCATCAAATTGACGTCACTGAAATTACCAATGAAATAATTGAAGACAGTCAACTTCAAATGATATTTGTGCTCTGTGACCCTGAGTTTAATAGGGAATCCCAGCTCTGTATTGCTTTAAGAATTTTATGTGGTTTTAATATCGAAGAGATTGCCAGAGCACTTTTATCAAACAAAGAAACAATTAATAAAAAATTATATAGAGCTAAAAAAGCAATTAAAGAACGTAAGCGGGTTGAAACGAATCTCACCCCAGACCAATTTATTTCAAGGCTCGACAATGTATTAAGAATCATTTATTTATTGTTTAATGAAGGGTATTACAGCAGTGTCAATGAGGAAAATATCCGTCATGAAATATGTTGGGAAGCCATACGGCTTAGTCTTTTCTTGTCTCGACAAAAAATCTTTCCAAAGCAAAAAATATATGCCCTAATAGCCCTCATGTGTTTCCATGCTTCTAGGTTAGATGCCAGGACATCAGGAGAAAATGGCGATCTTTTATACCATGAACAAGATAAAAGAGAATGGAA
Organism: Maritimimonas sp. 2205BS37-2; assembly: GCF_056591755.1. NCBI lineage: Bacteria > Pseudomonadati > Bacteroidota > Flavobacteriia > Flavobacteriales > Flavobacteriaceae > Maritimimonas > Maritimimonas sp. 2205BS37-2. The sequence goes on along the minus strand of NZ_JBWQOI010000003.1, from coordinate 448,600 downwards.
CAAAGATTTGATTAAAAAAGGCAGGAAATACCTTAACCTTTCTGCTATGGGAACTGTTGTGAGTAAGTATCACCTTGAAGCTGCAATCGCTTTTTGGCATACAGAAGAAACCGAAGGAAAATGGGACAATATATTGCAGTTATATAATAAGTTGCTCACCATAGAATATTCACCCATCATAGCTATGAATCGAACCTATGCCCTTGCACAGGCCAATTCTATTGATGAAGCCATTCAAGAAGCACATAAATTAGAATTAAAAGATAACTGCCATTATTTCTGTTTGTTAGCTGAGCTTTACCGTATGCACAACAACATTAATAAAGAAATAGAATATTTAAATAAAGCACTTGAATTTGCGAATAAGAAAAATGAAAAAGAGTTAATCAAGGATAAATTAGAAAAAGCAAGGCGATAACATCTTAAAATTGGTAAAGCGCCATATATTCAGAAATGAGGAGTCGCTAATCAAGGAATTAATTTTACCGCCAAGAATTAAAAAATAAAGCTGAAGCAGAGTAAATAATACCCCGAACAAAGAATAAAATAAATTTAAACTATAAAATGAAACAGATTATTCTAAATGCTACTATTATACTCGTCCTTAATTTCACGGCTTGTAACAATCAAAATAAACCTGAACTAGAAGGACATAAAGTAGATTCTGGCAAAGAGCAAATGACTAATGAGATACAAAGTTATATCTCCATTTTTGAAATCCCAGCAACAGATATTTCACGAGCAGTTAATTTTTATCAAGCAATATTGGGCATTAACATTGAAAAAATGGAATTCTCAGGAATGGAAATGGGATTGTTTCCATACGAAGGACAAATGGTAACAGGAGTCATAATTAAAGGAGAAGGATACCAACCTTCAGCAGATGGAGTAACTATATACCTGAATGGTGGAGACAACCTTCAGGTAATTCTTGATAAAGTTGAGAAAAATGGTGGGAAAATCATCGTTCCAAAAACTGCCCACGCAGATGAAAGCGGATTTTTTGCTTTGTTTTTAGATACGGAAGGAAATAAACTAGGTCTAAATTCACCAAACTAAAAAGAATAAAAAGCGAACGCACAACAAGGTATAAAAGCAATAGCGGTTCGGGTGCAAACTCGATCCGTTTTTGTATTAATTCAGTATCTTACTATCCAAAAGGTAGTAGCTTTTAGTCCTCTACAGCTTTTATACTAAACGTTACCATACATTTGAAAAAATTAGTTTTAATATCATTTATTTTAGTTTTTCAACTAAATCTATATGCTCAAAAAAAGATCGTGGGTATTGTCCAATATTATAGGACAAGCCCAACTGAGGATCGGTTTTCTATGTCTACTTCTAAAGTTGCGATCCGATCATTGAATTCAAGAACACATAAAATTAAAATAATTCAGGACGGAATTGTAAATGAATATGAAACAAACAAAAATGGAATTTTCAATGTTGTCGTTTATAATTCTGAAAAGGTTGATATAATAGTGAATGACTTCGCTAAGCTTCTGAAAGGACATTTCAGTTACAAAACTGAGGAATTGAAAGATTCTGTATTTTTAAGAATCTCTGATCAAAAAATAGCAATTTATACAGATTCCATTTCATCTCCGAAATTTTATGCAAAATATAATGAAAAACAGGCCTTATTAGATTTCCAAAATGGTCGGAAACGGATTTTAGGTGCTGCTAGCGGATTTGCAACCAAAGAAATGAGCGATCGAAGATCAGAGCTTAGTAAAAAGTACGGATTTGAATACGATTATATTGTGGGTTGTATAACTTCAGAACCTAAAATGAGAATAATGTATCGATACAATGAAACCATGAAAAAATTAATCGGTATAAAGAACGTATGGTAACAACGTGTATAGTTCATTGCTTCGGATTTTCCCTTCGGAAAACCCCTCATAAAAGAACTATCACCAGTTTTATTTATTAAATTAGTCGTTAAACCAAACGCAATACACCATACACCGCCGTTGTGCCTAATGCAAAGTCCGAGATGGAAGAACTAAAACTTGAAATCGAGAAATATATACAAAATGAAATTGATACAGAATGGCAAGAGTTTTCATCACACCTTATGGTTAAGACAGCTTCAAAAAGGGAAATAATTTTCAATCAGACTGAAATTTGCAATGAAGTCATTTATATTTTGGAAGGTATCGCTGCATCTGAATATAATGAAGGAGAGAAATACATCATTACAAGGTTCTTTCAGTACGGTAATCTCTGTTCCAATATGGTAAGTGCGTCTACTAAAACTGTTCAATCTGATAATGTAATTGCAATTACGAATATGAAATACGTGTCTATACCATTGAACTATTTTATGAAAATGTATCTTCATTCAAGTAAAATTGGAATATTCTTTAGAAAGAAGATTTTAGAGCATCTCGTTGAAGCTAAGAATTTTATTAGTATAAAAACATCCACTGCTACGGAAATACAATACTCTTTTATGAAAGAAAATTACCCTAAGATTATTACAAAAACCCCCTCAAAATATGTAGCAGCCTTTATGGGTATTACGCCCGAAGCATTGAGTAGATTCTTAAAAAGACGCTACAGTTCTTAACCCTCATCAATGTTTTTGTAGTGCCTGCCAAACTACCTTTGCATGGAATTTTAAATGATATGATTATGCAAAAATTAAGCATGCCAAAAGAGCGAAAATTTGATTGGGAACTAAAACCTACTTCATCTGTACACTGGGGACAAGTAAAAAGTAAATCAGGGCAAATCTGTGTTGTTTTAGAACATTCCTTATTAAGAGGTATAACATCGGAAATGATCGCCTGGTGGTTTAAGAATTTTGCAAATCTGAGCGTAACTTTAGAGGATGTTGAAGGATACGAAGGAAGAAAAGTGCCTGCTTATCTGTTATGGCATCCTTCCGACCACATAGCTGTTCAATTTAAGGGAAAGCTTGGTAAAAACAATACAGCAATAGCCGGAGGAAAAATTCATATTCAAGAAGCGATGCAATACTTGAGATATGGCTTTAAATATCCAGTGGACAACAAACTAAAGATCTTCTACTGTGAAAATGATGGCTGGGGAATGGGTAGGCAAATCCCGTTACTTGGGAAATTGGTTTTTCTAAGAATATCTTATAAAGATGTATATGAAAATGGAAAAATAGCAGGTGTACATTATCACTATGAGGTAGTTGCCGGCACCAGTAAACGGAATTTCTTGGCAAAGGCCATTAACAATAAAATTGTTGGAGGTCTTACAGCCGATTTTTGGGAGGCATGGATAACTCATAACGCTATTGAAGTAGGAGTTTTTGAGAACTTTCTTCCAGCTCTTTACAGCCAACGAAATGATTTAAACAATTTACACTATTCGAAAAGTATGAATCCGATAACCAAAGACATGTCACCAAAAAACCAAAAAGGTTTTGACATTGAACTTCTTGAAAAGAGATTAAAAGGCTTTGAGCAAAGTGAAAATGCCTTTGATTATCAAAATGGAGCTGGAAAAAGTATATTGGGATAAACCACTAGGTACAACAACGTATATAATTTATTGCTAGTAATCATCTGCTTATGAAAATCCTATCTGGGCTTTCTATTCAGTTTGTATTTACTAAATTAGTTGCTATGCAACTAATCATACACAAACCGTTGGCAATCATAAAAAAGGGAATGAAATTTGATGCTATATTAATAGAATATGGGTTTAATCAAGTTACGAAATAACCGATCAAGAGTTGTAGCCACAAGAAAGTTTGCCGTAACACTTCCATTATTATCAATAATTTGTATTGGAATCTTAACTATTCTCTCATCTTTTTATGAAGAAAGTTGGACTTACAATTGGGATGGAATAAATGCTAGTTTAAAAGACTCAATAAAAGTTGCTGAGATTAGGGGAATTACAAGTGGTGCAGGCGGAATGGGAAGGTCGACGATGGATGAAGTTCAAAGAAGGCTGTGGATAATGAAGACAGCAACCGAATCTGAACTCCTAAGACTCATAGAATATCCAAGTGGTACGGTTAAAGCGATTGCCTATGAAGGATTAATTCGGAAGAAAAACTATAAGGAGAAAGCGGATTTGTTCATAAAAGCATTAAATGAGAAAGACTATCTTATTAGTTATCAAATGGGGTGTATTGGAACAAGAATGGAAATTGGAGAATATTTAATGACTTATGTATTGGAATTCAACGGAAAATTTTATCCCCCGCCCATCGAACATAATTTTGTAATCTCAGAACGGGAAAAACAAAAGATTCTCGCTGCCTATCAGAATAAAAAAAATACGGTTGCCAACAACGTCTATAATCCATAGCTACTTTCTTGCTTCAAAAAATATTTACTACTTTTAATTAGTGCTGGTTCCTTACTCCGAAATTCTCGTGTATTTCCCGTAACTAATCATACACAAACCTTTGGGAGTAATCAATCTCGATTGAGAAAATTTATAAGAATGAATCGTGAAATAATAGATATAAATGATTATACAATCTTGTTGGAAGAGGCTTCTACCGATTCTAATTTAATAGATTCATGCTTTTTTGACGAGCCTGTAATAGCTATCGCCTTTTATGGTGCAGGTAATGTTGGTCTTAACGTAAAATTTAATGGAAAAACCAAAGAATTCTATCACACCAAAGGTATGGTACTATCATTTTATGCAGACAATAAGGTAGAGTTTGAACATCGCGTTTCTCAGCTAAAATCGCTGCAATGTTTAGTAATCGCAACTGCCATTAGAAATATAGACAAATTACCTAATGATGAAGGTCATTTCTTAGAGCAATTTTTATATCAATTAATTCATCCAAAAGATCATTATGTTGAAGGTCCAGTATTTAATATGAGCCCAGAAATGTTTCAATTGGTTGAGCAGTTCTTTAGCAATACATACGAAGGCGAAATTAAAATGATGTTCTATAAAAGTCATATAACAGCTTTACTCTCTCATTATTTCGGACAATTAGCAAAACAACAAAACACAAAACTTAATACTTCGCAGTTGGAAAAAATTAATCTGGCTCAAGAAATTTTATTATCCAATTTAGAAAATCCACCTTCACTAACAGAATTAGCCCATAGAATTGGAACCAATACTAATAAACTTAAAATAGAATTCAAAGCACAGTTTGGTGTTCCTGTTTTCAAATACTTACAAAACGAACGGTTAAAGAAAGCTTACAGTTTAATAAAAAATGAGCGAAAATCTATTCAAGAAACCGCTTGGGCTGTAGGTTATGACAGTTTAGGTTCTTTTTCAAACGCTTTTGAAAAAAAGTTTGGCTATAGACCCAGCCAAGTATAAAATTCTTTTCGAATAAATCATAATTCTTTTTGAATAAGTAGCTGGTTTAAAGCTGCAATAGATTTGTATCATAATTAAAAAAACAAAAATTATGAAATCAAACATTTTAGTTATTGGCGGAACCGGTAAGACTGGTCGCCGAGTAGTTGAACAACTACAGAACAAAGGAATTGAACCCAGAGTTGGTTCAAGAAACGCATCTCCAAGCTTTGATTGGGACAATAAAGAGACTTGGGTAAATGCCCTAGATGGTATCGAAAAAATGTATGTTACTTATTATCCTGACCTTGCTGTTCCAGGAGCCAAAGAAGCCATACAGAGTTTAACTTATTTAGCGAAGGAATTAGGTGTTAGAAAAATGGTTTTGCTTTCTGGAAAGGGCGAAACTGAAGCAGAAGCATGTGAAAAAATTGTTATGGATTCTGGTATAGATTATACAATAGTGAGAGCTTCTTGGTTTAACCAAAATTGGAGCGAAAGTTTCTTTTTAGAACCTATTCTTTCTGGAGAAGTAGCATTACCAATGTCTGATGTTTTAATTCCATTTGTAGATGCTAATGATATTGCAGAAGTAGCGGCAAATGTTTTACTAGACGACGCCTATAATGGTGAAATTATTGAGGTAACAGGTCCAGAATTAATCACTTTTAAAGATATTGTCAATATCATTTCAAAAACTAGTAACAGAAAATTAAACTTCTATGACATTACATTAGAACAGTATGTTGATGATATGAAACGAATGCAAGTACCTCATAATGTTGTATGGTTAATTGAGTATTTATTTAGTCATGTTTTAACCAATCCAAAAAATCAACTGGTCGTTAATGATATAGAACGAGTTTTGGGTAGAAAAGCAAAAACATTTTCAGAATACGCTCAAGAAACCAATGAAGCTGGAATTTGGAACTAGGTAAACGCCGAATAACTATTGCCAAAAACATGTATAAGTAATAGCGATTTGAATTAAAACTCAAATCGCTATTACTTTTTATTTTGTAAATTACTTTCTGAAAAGTAGTGTTCAGAAATTCGCTACTAATTATATGCAAAGAAGTCAGCAATATTGAAAACTCAATAACTTGGTATGTAAATAATATTGGATTTGAAATATTAAATAAAAAAGAATATCCGCAAGCCGGATTTAAACAGGCTAATTTAAAGCGTGGAAATGTTTTAATTGAATTGATCGAATTAAAAACTGCTATTTCTGCTAAAGATGTTATCCCAAATTATAATAGCAAGACTAAGATGACCGGATTCTTTAAAATAGGCTTTTTAATTTCTGATTTTGATAAATGGATTCACTATTTGAAAATGCAGAAAGTTGAATTTCATGGAACAGTAGTAAATCAACCAGAATCAGATAAAAGAATGGTAATCATAAAAGACCCTGATGGTAATCGGATTCAATTTTTTGAAAAATAATCTATTGCTAACAGCATATTTATAATCAATATTTTTTAAGCGTTGTTCAAGGATTTCTATTGAAAACTTATCATATCACTTACTTTTTGCTAACTTAGTTTTCGAACAGTACAAATGACACATAAGTCGTTAGAAAAAGCACCCAAAATGGAACTAATAGCGCGTTACGACCTTCATAAAGCAGACTATTCAAAACTACATTTTGAAATGAATGATGCCAGAAGTTATTATGAAAAAAACCAGGTTCTTAGCTCCAAACCTCACAATCATAGCTTTTATCAGATTATTTGGTTCAAGAAAAAGGGAAGGCATTATATAGATTATGAAGTGATTAAACATAAAGAGAACACTCTTTTTTTTATAAATAAAAATCAGATCCATTACTTCTGTAGAGACTCCGCAAACGAAGGTGTACTCTTCCATTTCAATGAATTCTTTATAGAAAAATATAACGCAGAACTAATGAAACGCTTTTCTTATTCTATTTTCAATGAAATAGGCAATCCGTTTGTTATGCTTTCAAGTATTGATGTTGACAGACTTGAGGCTGTAAGTTCAGCTATTGAAATGGAGATAAAAGACAAAGATTACTTTTATAAAGAGCAAATTTTTTCATTTTTTCAAACCTTATTATTTCAAATTGAGCGTTTGAAGAAAAAGCAAAATGCTTTTGGTATCAACGTTGATAAAAATCATCATCTTGCATTTCTCTTTAAGAAATTAGTGTATGAAAATATGGATTCGTTTTTAAGTCTAGAAGATTATTGCTCTAAACTTAATATTAATATTAAAAATCTAACCACCATCTGCAAGCAGTACCTTTTTGAGACACCGGCAAATGTTATTAAAAGTCTAAAAATTCTTGAAGCCAAACGAATGCTTGCAAATCATAAAACAACTGCTAAAGAAGTAGCCTATGCTATTGGTTTTGATCAACCCACTTACTTTTCAAAATACTTTAAAAAAGAAACAGGACTTACACCAAAACAATTTCAGGCTTCTCTTCCCTAATTTACCATTCATTTACGCTAGTTTACCATTTCAAGAAAATGTTTGTCAAGACATTTGTATCAAATAACTAAAAAACAGATATTATGATAAAGCAAGCATTAATAATTGGTGGAACCACAGGAATGGGGAAAGCTACAGCAGAAAATTTACTAAGAGAAGGTATAGAGCTAATTATTGTTGGTAGACCAAACAAAAATTTAGATATATCAAGACAGGAACTATCGGCTTTTGGTAGTGTAAAAACTATCGGATTAGATTTACTGAATTTAACTGCCGTCCAAGACTTTACAAATTCTTTAAAAGAAGTGGTACCAAATTTAAAATACTTATTGAATGCAGCTGGATACTTTAGTCCAAAGCCTTTTTTAGAGCATACCGAACAAGACTACGACATATATCACAGCTTTAACAAAGCATTCTTTTTTATTACGCAAGTTGCTGCTAACATTATGAAAGAAAATGGGGGAGGTTCTATTGTAAACATTGGATCTATGTGGGCGAAGCAAGCTATAAAAGCAACACCTTCTTCGGCATACTCTATGGCAAAAGCGGGTTTACATAGCCTGACACAACATTTGGCAATGGAATTAGCAGACCACAATATTAGAGTAAATGCCGTTTCGCCTGCTGTAGTTGTTACACCAATTTATGGTGCTTTTATAGAGAAAGACAAAATAGAAGAAACCTTACAGGGATTTAACGGATTTCACCCAATAGGAAGAGTTGGTAAACCAGAAGACATTGCAAAAACCATTCATTTTTTACTGACAGACAATAGCTCTTGGGTTACTGGAGCCATTTGGGATATTGATGGTGGTGTAATGGCCGGAAGAAATTAAAAAAGTGTAAAATACCTCCTTGTTTCAATAGTGGCTATACAATTTCATTGAAGAAAATTGATTTGAAATAATTAACAGATAAAAAGAAGACCGACGATGGGATACTTGGTATGGCATAAGTGAAGGAACAAAATTAGAGTGGGCTGGTATACAAACGCTATCGGTTTTAAAAATATTGAAAAATTACGATAAAATTGAAAGATAAAACCGTACACAACAACGTGTATAGCCCATTACTTCAGGTTTTCCTGTAAGAAAATCACTTGTAAAGAACTATAGCCAGTTTTATTAAATTAGTCGCTAAACCAAAACCATTAAAGGTTAAAATAAACAACTGGTAATAGATAATTTTCTATTTCACAACGGTCGTTAGATGCTTTTTTGTAGATTCTCTTACGGTTAATTTGGTCTCTATTACCTCAGTTTTATAATCTTTATTAGAATCGTCATTATTTTTTAAACGCTCTAAAAGCAGGTTTACCGCAGCTTTTCCAATTTCTAAAGGGTGTTGACTTACTGTTGTTAAAGCTGGGGATGACAATCTGGAAATTTTATTATCTGAAAAACCAATTACACAAATATCTTCTGGTACTTTATATCCTTTTTGTTGCGCAACTCGTAAGGCGGTAATTGCCGATACATTATCGGTAGCCAAGATGCCATCTATATCTTTATGTTCTTCTAGAAGTTTTATAATAGTAGATTCAAATTCAGTTTTGTGATGAACACTGGCAAGTATTTCTTTATTAGTATAAAATTTATGTTCTTTGATGGCTTGGCTGTACCCTTTTACTCTTAATTTACCAATACCTATATCATCAAAAGTACTGACTAAAGCTACCTTTTTGCAATTTAGCCGTAACAAATACTGCGTCGCTTTATAAGCGGCTTCAGCATCATCAATTACTACTTTGTCACAGTTTTTAACTTCTGAGGCAACCCTGTCAAACATTGTTATTGGATATCCTTCGTCAATAATTTTTTGAAAGTGGTTGTGTTCACCCAACTTTTGAGTTTCTTTTGCTACAGATAATATATAGCCATCTACACTACCATCAGACAGTAAATTTAAGCTTTCAACTTCTTTTTGGTATTTGTTATTTGATAAACAAATAATAATTTGATACCCTTTGTTATTTGCCTCTTCTTCAATGCCTAACAGTACTTTGGCAAAGAAATAATTAAGAATATTAGGAATAATTACCCCAATAGTTTTTGTTTGTCTGTTTTTTAGATTTAAGGCAATCTTATTGGGTTTGTAGTTGTATTTTTTTGCAAGAGCTTTAACACGTTCTATGGTTTTTTCATTGATTTCATAGCTGTCTTTTAAAGCTTTTGAAACAGTTGAAATAGATAAGTTTAATTCTTGGGCTAGTTGTTTTAGAGTTATGTTGTTTTGGCTCACTTAAGGTTAAATTTTAAAAGTAATTACAGGTCTTAACGCATGATTTGCAAGATCTTTACTAATGCTTTCACTAAATAAATTATACAATCCACTTCTACCATGCGTATTAATGGCTATAACATCTGCTTCAATTTCTCTTGAAAAGTTTAAGATACCTTCTTCAATTGTTGAATCGTTGTATACATTCATTGTATAATTATTGAATTCGTATTCGTCAATAAAATTATAGAGACGCTGATTCGACTTTTTTGTCGATTCAAATTTATGAATTGTATTGATATATAGTAGATGTAATTTTGCACCAAATAAATCTCTGAATTCTAGTAATTTAGAGAATGTTTTTTTGCTTTCTTCACTAAAGTCTGATGCAAAAACAATGTCATTAATGTCAAAATCATTAATATCTTCTTTAATGACCAATACCGGAATGTGAGAAAGGCGCACTACCTTTTCTGTGTTCGAGCCAACCAACATTTCTTTTAAGCCGGTGGCACCCTGTGAACCCATTACGATTAAATCTACTTCTAGTTTCTTACTCTCTTCAATAACTCCTTCAAAAGCCTTGTGAAATCGCACATCTTCTTTTACATTTAATCCTTCGAAAAAAGAGAAAGACATAAATTCTTCAAATTTTCTATGTACCCCTTTCATATAATAAATTGCTTGAGCTCCTCCACTAGTGTTGCTGGAGTTTCCGGCATCTATAGTTTCAGATGGAATGTCAAACATATGTAGCAATACAATTTCGCTATTAGTTCTTTTAGCAATACTTGCTGCAACTTTACAGGCATATTTGGCTTGATCGGAGAAATCAACCGGTACTAAAATTCGATTCATAAAGCGATGATTTTAAGTTAGTTCTATAAAGATACTAATATTAGTAATAACGTGCCTATTTTGTTAGTAATAAATTAGTTTGTATATTTGCAGCGAAAATAAAAGATAAAGAATTTGGAGGGGACAAAAAAGTCCCCTCTTTTTATACAAAAAATGAACCAAGAAACGGTTAAAAATTTAGTTGAAGAGGCAATTTTAGAGAATGAGAGATTATTTTTAATCGAGCTTAAATTTTCTCCCGGGAATAAAATTACTGTAGTGGTTGATGGTGATGATGGAGTACCACTAAAAGAATGTGTTCGTATTAGTCGTCATGTTGAACATAATCTAGATCGTGAAGAAGAAGACTTTTCTTTAGAAGTTACTTCACCTGGAGCTACCGAACCTTTGGTAAAGAACAGACAATTTAAAAAGCATATTGGTCGAACGCTACAAGTAAAGACTGAAAATGAAAAACTTGAAGGTAAATTGACCGCTTTAAATGATCAATTTATAGAGCTTGAATGGAAGGTTCGTGAACCAAAACCCATTGGTAAAGGAAAAACCACCGTTGTAAAAAAGGCAATGGTTGATTATAAAGATATAAAAGAAGCTAAAGTGAAAATAATTTTTTAATTAGAAAATGAAATGGAAAACATTGCATTAATTGAATCTTTTTCAGAATTTAAAGAAGATAAAAGTATTGACAGAGTAACGCTTATGGCAATACTTGAAGATGTGTTTAGAGCTGCCCTTAAAAGAAAGTATGGTTCTGATGAGAACTTCGATATTATTATTAATCCTGACAAAGGTGATTTAGAGATTTGGAGAAACCGTGTGGTTGTTGAAGATGGTGAAGTTGAAGATCCAAATGAAGAAATTTCATTAGAAGAAGCGCGTAAAATTGAGCCGGATTTTGAAGTTGGTGAAGATGTTTCAGAGGAAGTGAAACTGGTTGATCTTGGAAGAAGAGCGATCTTGGCATTACGTCAAAATTTGATCTCTAAAATTCACGAGCATGATAATACGAATATCTTCAAACAATTTAAAGAATTAGAAGGTGAAATATATAGTGCAGAAGTTCATCATATTCGTCATAACGCAGTAATTCTATTAGATGACGAAGGTAATGAGATCATCTTACCTAAGAGTGAGCAGATAAAATCTGATTATTTCCGAAAAGGAGAATCTGTAAGAGGTATTATTAAATCGGTTGAATTACGTGGTAATAAACCGGCAATTATTATGTCAAGAACTTCACCTGAATTCTTAACTAAATTATTTGAACAAGAAATTCCTGAGGTATTTGATGGTTTAATTACTATAGAGCGCGTTGCGAGAATCCCAGGTGAGAAAGCGAAAGTAGCGGTAGATTCATATGATGATAGAATTGATCCTGTAGGTGCATGTGTGGGAATGAAAGGTTCTCGTATTCATGGGATTGTACGTGAATTAGGTAACGAAAACATTGATGTTATCAATTTCACCAAGAATGATAAGATTTTTATTGCTAGAGCTTTGAGCCCTGCCAAAGTAGTTTCGATGGAAATAAAAGAAGCTCTAGAGGGAGAAAAACCTAGAGTTGATGTATATTTAAAGCCTGAAGAGGTTTCTAAAGCCATTGGTAAAGGGGGAGTTAATATTCGCTTAGCAAGTCAATTAACAGGTTATGAGCTCGATGTTCAACGTGAAGGTATAGAAGATGAAGACGTAGAATTAACAGAGTTTTCAGATGAAATCGAAGCTTGGGTTATTGGTGAATTGAAAAATATCGGATTAGATACTGCTAAGAGCGTATTAGATCTAGATGTCTCTGATCTGGTTAAAAGAACAGATTTAGAAGAAGAGACTATTTTAGATGTTCAGCGTATTCTACGCGAAGAATTTGAAGATTAGCAATAAAAAATCTAAGAAAAAGAAGCTAAATAAAATAGAAAATTAAAATACTGTATGGCTACATTAAGGCTAAATAAAGTTTTAAGAGAGTTAAATATATCATTAGATAGAGCTGTCGAGCACCTTACAAAAAAAGGGTATGAGATAGAAGCACGTCCTACGACTAAAATATCTGATGAGATATATACTGTACTCTTAGACGAATTTCAAACCGATAAGAGTAAAAAAGTGGCTTCTCGTGAGGTAGGTGAAGAAAAGCGTAAAGAGAAAGAAGCCCTTCGTTTAGCTCAGGAAAAAGAACTAGAGAAAAAGCGGTTGGAAGAAGAAGCCAAAAAAGAGGTGTTTAAAGTAGAGACTGAAAAACTTTCTGGCTTAAAAACAGTAGGGAAAATAGACCTTGACTCGGCTAAAAAGCCTAATAAAGAAGAAGCTAAAGAGGAGGTGAAGGAAGAGGTGAAGGCAGCAGAGCTGGTTAAGAAACAAGGGCCCGTTAAAAAAGAAGTTGCTAAAAAAGAACCTGCTAAAAAAGAATCTGCTCCTAAGGTCGAAGCTAAATCAGAAGAAAAACCTGAGGAGAACCCGGCCGAGCCTAAAAAAATAGTTACACAGTATAAAAAATTAACTGGTCCGAAGCAGGTTGGTGAAAAAATTGACTTAAAGCAATTTGAGAAGCCAAAAAAGAAGACAGAAACCAAAAAAGAAAATGATTCTGATGCTAATAAGCGCAAGCGTAAACGTATTAGCAAGCCCGTAAATTTTGATAAAAACGGACAAAGAGGAAGAGGAAATAACTTTAAAGGTCGAAATGATAATAGAGGGAATTCAGGTAGAAGCAGAAAGCCGATAGTAAAAGAAGAGCCATCTGAAGAAGAAATCCAAAAACAAGTAAGAGAAACCTTAGAAAAACTTCAAGGGAAATCTAAAAAAGGTAAAGGAGCCAAGTATAGAAGAGATAAAAGAGATTTACACAGACAACAGACTGAAGCAGAACAAGAACAAGCAGCTGCAGAAAGTAAGGTGCTAAAAGTTACTGAATTTGTAACTGCAAGTGAAGTAGCAACCATGATGGATGTTTCTGTAACTCAAATTATCTCTGCATGTATGTCTTTAGGTATGATGGTTACCATGAACCAGCGATTAGATGCTGAAACCTTATCAATTGTTGCCGAAGAATTCGGTTATCAGGTTGAGTTTGTCGATGCCGAGGTTGAAGAGGCTATTGAAGAGGTAGAAGATAAAGAAGAAGATTTAAAGTCAAGAGCTCCGATTGTTACAGTAATGGGGCACGTAGACCATGGTAAAACATCATTACTTGACTATGTTCGTAATGCAAATGTTATTGCTGGTGAGTCAGGTGGAATTACTCAACACATTGGTGCCTATGCCGTTGAACTAAAAGACGGACAAAAAATAACGTTCTTAGATACACCTGGTCACGAGGCCTTTACGGCAATGCGTGCACGTGGAGCACAAGTAACTGATCTTGTGATTATAGTTATTGCGGCAGATGACTCTATAATGCCTCAAACAAAAGAAGCAATTAGTCATGCACAAGCAGCAGGAGTTCCTATAGTATTTGCTATTAATAAAGTTGATAAACCAGATGCTAATCCAGAAAAAGTAAAAGAAGAATTAGCTGCAATGAATTTACTTGTTGAAGATTGGGGTGGTAAAGTACAGTCGCATGATGTATCTGCCAAAACTGGTCAGGGCATAGATGAACTTTTAGAGAAAGTATTACTTGAAGCTGAGTTATTAGAACTTAAAGCAAATCCAGATAAAAATGCGAATGGTACTGTAGTTGAAGCGTTGCTTGATAAAGGAAAAGGTTATGTAACTACGGTATTAGTTGAAGCAGGTACATTAAAGATAGGAGACTATATGCTTGCCGGTAAGAACAGTGGTAAGATAAAAGCAATGCATGATGAGCGAGGAAATTCGCTAGAGATTGCAGGGCCATCAACGCCTGTTTCTATTTTAGGATTAGATGGAGCTCCTCAAGCGGGAGACAAATTCAATATAATGGATGATGAACGCGAAGCGAAGCAAATTGCTGCTAAACGTTCTCAGCTGTTACGTGAGCAGTCGGTGCGTACTCAACGTCATATTACTCTTGATGAGATTGGACGAAGAATAGCACTAGGAGACTTTAAAGAATTGAATATTATCTTAAAAGGTGATGTTGATGGTTCTGTTGAAGCCTTAACAGACTCATTGCAGAAATTATCTACTGAAGAGATTCAAGTAAACATTATTCATAAAGGAGTAGGTGCGATTACAGAATCAGATGTACTACTAGCCTCTGCCTCAGACGCGATTATTGTAGGCTTTAATGTTAGACCTTCAACAAATGCGAGATCTCTTGCTGAAAAAGAAGAGATAGATATTAGAAATTATTCTATCATCTATGATGTGATTAATGATGTGAAAGATGCAATGGAAGGAATGTTGTCTCCAGAAATGAAAGAGGAGATTACAGGTAATGCTGAAATTAGAGAAACTTATAAAATTTCTAAGATTGGTACTATTGCAGGATGTATGGTAACAGATGGTAAGATCTTTAGAAGCTCTAAAGTGCGTATCATTAGAGAGGGTGTTGTGGTATTTGATGGAGAATTAGCTTCGCTAAAACGATTTAAAGACGACGTAAAAGAAGTGTCTAAAGGATATGATTGTGGCATACAAATCAAAAACTATAATGATATTAAAGAATTAGACATTATTGAAGCCTACCAAGAAGTAGCTGTTAAGAAAACGCTGAAATAAATAAAGTCTTATAAACTTTAAAACCCAAACTTTTAAGTTTGGGTTTTTTGTTTTATTCAATACCTGGACTCCTGGGCTATTTATAGCTGTTTTTTTCTTTCGGAACTTCACTAAGGTATTGTACAAATTCATATTGATTCCCGTCGGCATCTGCAAAATAATCTCTAATTCTAAATTGTTCTACTTCTTTTGGAAAATCTCGTTTGTATCCATTCTTTAAAAGGTTATTGGCTATTTCTTCTACATCTTGAACCACAAAACCTAAATGATTTATTCCAATTTTATCATAGTTTTTATCTATTTTTAAATCACTTAATTGGGCTTGGTTAATAGCAATATAAGTATCATTATCACCAAAATGAACCCATTCTCTTGTTCCGTTGCCGCCACCTCTAATTTTAAAGTGAGGAAAAGCTGTTTGAAAAAATTTTATTGCTTCTTGTAAATCATTCACCGTAATGTTCGCATGTTCTAAGTAGATACCTTGTTTTCTCATAATGTTTTGTTTTGAATGAATACAAATATCTTAAGAGAAAATAGCCCGTAAAACGAACTTAAGTACAGAAAACCACCTGAACTATTGTACAGGTTAGTTGCATATCGAAGTTTAGATACTCAAAAAGCCCCTTTTTAAGCCAATATCTACAGCTTCAGTGCGATTATCAGCATTGAGTTTGGAAAGTATTGAGGTGATATGAAATTTAACTGTTCGTTCAGTTATAAATAATTGCTTTCCGATTTGTTCATTGGTAAGCCCTTTTTTTATGAACGTAAGTACCTCAAACTCACGTTTAGTTAGCGGCATTTTAGGGTAGTTAAGCCCACCTAAAATCGTGTTTGTTTCTTTAAATGTTTCTGTTTCTTCAAGTAAAGTGGTTAATTGTTTCTGAAGATCTAACGCTTTTTTAAGTGCTTGGTTTACTTTTTCTTTACTGCTATCTGAGTTTTCAAGTTGTGAAATCATAGCTTCCATTTTAGGGATAAAAACACGATCTAAAATATTTCTAATGGCAGCCTCTTTTTTTACATTTTCATTACTATAAGTTTGTTGTAATCGAGTACGTTGAATGGCAGTTCCAACCAACTCACTTATGGTATTAAGTATGGTTAGTTCTTTCTCTGTAAGTTTTCGGGTTTCCTTACTTAATAAGTTTAATAATCCTACCTTCTGATGATTGATTATTATAGGAATTGTTGCGTGAAATTTAAGTCCTTTTGTGCCAGAACTTATAGCTGTTAACCGTGAGCATGCAATCTCACTAATATTCATAGCTTGTTCAATATCATCAGATAAATATTGTCTAATACAATAACACTGCCCAGATAGTCGCTCAGGGTGATTACTCAAAGCGGGAGGTAGGTTGTAGGAAGCGGCTAAATACACTGATTTATTATCGGGCTCTGTAAGCCAAAACCAACCCGTTTCTAAATTTAGAATCTCTGCGGTTTTTTCTAATGACTTTCGAAGAGCTGAATGTAGCGAAAATTCCTTGTTCAGGTGACTTGCTATTTCATATAAGTGAGAAAAATAATCCTTATCGTCCATAATTAAACTAAGATATAAAAAGATGGCCAGAATTTTAGTACACTAAAGCGGTGTATTTAAGTTTGAAACGAGCATATCTGTTTTTGAAGTAAAATAATTTTGATTTAAATGAAAGTTTCTGAAGAAGTACGCGACTTACTCCACTAACAGTTAACTTAAATTAATTCACAAAAAATGAAAAAATTACTCTTATTGATGGCACTTATAAGTGTTATTGCGTGTAAAAAAAAGGAAGAAAAGCCCGTTGAAACCGAAAAAGAGGAGGTTGTAGAAATTGCTAAAGAAGAGCCGAAGGTAGATTATGCCAGTTATGGAATGAAAGATGCTGATGCACCTAAAGGTTTAGAAAAAGGGACAAAAACTCCAGATGTAAGCTTTACAATTGATGGTAAAGAAGTGGCTTTGTCAGACTTATATAAAGATCAAAATGTAGCCATCATTTTTTATAGAGGTTATTGGTGCCCATACTGTAGTAAACACTTAGCAGAGTTTGCTACAAGAGCTAAAGAATTAGAAGATAAAGGAGTTAAGTTAATCGCTGTAACTCCAGAAACTGAAGAAAGTATCGCTAAAGCAAAAGACAATTCAAAAGCGAATTTCGCTATTGTTTCAGATGTTGACGGAAGTATACAAAAAGCATTTGATGTAGATTTTGGAGTTACCGATGGTTATGCTGGTAAAGTTCAAGAAAAATTAGATGTTTCAATAAATGAAAATAACGCGAATGGTAAAACAGAATTACCTGTTCCTGCTACCTATGTTATAAATAAAGATGGCGAAATCGTATTTGTGCATTTTGATCCAGACTATTCAAAAAGAGCAAGTATTGAAGATATTTTAGGAGCAATTTAATTTGTTGAGACAAGAATAAAAGTAAAAACAATAACTAAAAAAGCCACTCTTCTGAGTGGCTTTTTTAGTTATTGTTTTTCACTAAATATGCTATCCTTTGATTTTCTCTAGATCAACGGTTTTGGTATTATTTTCCCTTTTTACATCTGCTACTTTATGATTAGGGTCGATTTCTACAGAACGAATCTCTTTTTTTGTGCTAAAATCAAATTCTGGTTGCACCCAAGACCAATCACCAATTTTAGTCGCATCTGTAGGTTTGCCACCATACATCATACGTAAAGGAATATAGAAATCTTCAGTCGTACCGTCAGTATAAGTAACCTTTAAATCCATCGGCATTGGCATCTCACCAATACGTTGCAACGTTACCTTATTTTTATCAATACTTTTTACGGCATAATCTATGGTTTTAGTACTTTGAGTCCAATAATTTAAGAACCAGTCAAGCTGTATACCAGAAACCTTCTCTGCAACACGTTTAACATCGTTAGGAGTTGGATGCTTGAACTTGAAATCTTCAAAATATTTTTTAATCGTCTTTTTAAGATTTTCTTCACCAATAATGTGTCCTAATTGAACTAAAAACAATTGTCCTTTATTATATGCTGAGGAGCCGTAAGCATAATTATAACTATATCTATCGGCATGCATCGTTTGAGGCTCTTCAATACCATAACTCACCAAGTTTGTATAGCTTTTAAAAGCTCCTTTATGAGGATTTTCTTCACCTCTATTCATCACTTCATTCATTGCTAGGTCAGAAATATACGAAGTAAAACCTTCATCCATCCATTCATGTTTTTGTTCGTTAGTGGCTAATAAAAATTGAAACCAGGTATGAGCTAATTCATGGGCTGTTACACCAACTAAGCTACCAAAGTTACGCTGACCTGTAATTAATGTACACATCGCATATTCCATGCCTCCATCGCCACCTTGAATTACAGAATATTGCTTATAAGGGTATTGCCCAATATTCTCATTAAAGTACGATAGTAACTTCGCAGTTTTAGGCTGTAAGTCTTTCCAATTTTTTAAATAATCTTGTTTAAGTGTCTTTTTGTATAAAAAATGTAGCGTAACATCATTATCACCTTTTATCTTATCGTGAATGTACTCAGGATCGGCCGCCCATGTAAAGTCATGTACTTTTGGTGCTTTAAAATGCCATGTTAATTTTTTAACCCTTCTAGGATGCTTTATTTCTTTACTAGAATAACCATGACCGATTTCATCAGGATTTTGAAGATAACCACTTCCACCAAGAACATAATTTTTATCAATGCTAATCTTTACATCAAAATTACCCCAAACACCATGGAACTCTCGCCCTATGTAAGAATTTGCATGCCATCCCTCAAAGTCATATTCTACCATTTTAGGATACCATTGTGTCATTGAAAGCGCAACTCCTTCTTTACTATTTCTACCTGAACGACGAATTTGTACCGGCACCTGACCTTTAAAAACCATATCAAAGGTTACTTTTTCGCCTGGCTTTATTGGTTTATCTAACCAAACTTTTAAAATAGTACCAATAGTCTCATGTTTTAAATCAACACCATTCTGTTTTAAGGATTGTACTTTTATAAAACCAATTTCTTCGGGCTTTAATTTTGAGATTCTACTTTCAAATTTTGGTTTTTCTTTTGTGCCAATATTATTCACCATTCTACCATCAGGATCTTTAATATTAAGTAAGCGAATGTCCATTTCACTTCCTGGTTGAAATGCATTAAAGAATAAATGATAAAAAACTTTGTCTAATGTATCGGGTGAATTGTTAGTATAAACAAGTTTCTGTACACCATCATATTGATAATTCTCTACGTTCATATCAATTTCCATAGTATAATCAACATGTTGTTGCCAATATGAAGTGTTTTGAGCATATAAGAACATACTCATTAATGTTGCGATTGCAAACAGTATTTGTTTCATTTGTAATTATGTTTAAAAATCTCTGCAAGATACCATAATCAAGGATGATACCAAAAAAAGCGCACTCAATCGAGTGCGCTTTTCTTAATTTATTTTATAGATATATGATTAAGATTTGTTCGCTAATTTCTCGGCCATTTTTAAAGCATTATAAGCATTTAAAATTTTACCTGAAACAGATAAATCTTTAAAAGGAACTTTTTCATCTTTACTACCTGGTAAAATTACATCTCCGTCGTATTCAATACCAGATTCCATAATTACCTTTTTTACTTGACTTGCGGTAAGTGTAGGATAGTATGAACGAATTAAGGCTGCAACACCAGCAACTTCTGGAGCCGCCATAGAAGTACCTTGAATAGATTCATAAGAATCTTTTGGGAACGTTGAATAAATCTCAAGTCCTGGCGCGAAAATATCAACATTCTTTTTACCATAATTAGAGAAAGAAGCCACTAATTTTTCATCATAATGGCGTGTCATCGCGCCTATTGTAAGCACATTGTCTGCGAATTCTGTTATTTTATCTTTAGAATCGTTCGGGAAGTTTTCGGCAGTATCGATATCGCTACCATCATTACCTGCAGCATGTACTAGTAATACATCTTTTTCGGCGGCATACTTAATCGCGTCATATACCCATTCTGCATTTGGTGAGTAACTTTTACCAAAGCTCATGTTTACTACTTTCGCTCCATTATCAACGGCATAGCGAATGGCCAATGCAATATCTTTATCATACTCATCACCATCTGGTACTGCTCTCAAAGACATAATTTTTACATTTTTAGCAACACCGTTCATGCCTTTACCATTATTACGTTGAGCGGCTATAATACCAGTAACATGCGTACCATGTATTTCTGAATCTTTTGAACCAATTACGAGTCCGTTACCATAGTTTTTATCATTGATGTCATATGGGTTATCACCAGCAACTCTACCATTAAAATCTACTTTATATTGTGCGTTTAGCTGATTTCCATAGTGATCTACTATTTCATCTAGTTGTCCAAAAGCGCTCTCAACAGTATCTCCTCCTCCTAAAATATTTGCAATGATCATTTTACCCTGTAGCAATTCTTGATCTACAAGAGTAACACTTTTTATATCATTAAGACTATAATCTTTTTTACCTAGTGATTTCACTAAGGTGTCGTTTGCCTTTTTAACAAACTCTTTAATAGCAGAATACTGCACTACTTGATTATATGCATTGGTGTTTTTATCATCTACTATTTTTTTAAGCTTTACATATTTTTTAAAATCGGTAGTGTCAGCTGCAGAAATAGTTTCAATTGTTTTTCCTTCAAAGCGAGGTGTCCACTTTTTTACAATACGTGTTAATTCAAGCTGCTCAGGGTTGTCATCACCTTTAGCTCCGCCCAGGAAATTCCATCCATAAATATCGTCAACATAGCCATTGTTATCATCATCTTTACCATTGTTAGCAACTTCTTTTTCATTAATCCAAAGAACTTCTCTTAGGTCTTCATGCTCTACATCAATACCAGAATCAATTACGCCTACAATAACTGTTTTACCAGCTTTTCCATCTAAGAATTGATAAGCCTTTTCTAAACTTATACCAGGAACAGAATCTTTATGAAGGTCCATATGAGGCCAAGCCTGTACTTCGGCTTCAGTCATTTCTCCTTTTTTGGCCACAAGTTTAGGAGCTTCGGTATTTTGACTAACGGTGGTTGGAGTTTCCGGTGCTTTGGGTTGTTCTGGCGTAGTAGTAGTTTGTGTAACATTTTGCGTTGTACCACAGCTCAATAAAATAAGTGCGGTAAAACTTGCTACAGTAATAGGTCTTAAAATCTTCATCTTTGTTGTTTTAATTAAATATCTCGTTAAATGTATGTGTGCTCTTTAATCGTACTCCCTTTTCCGTATGTTGTACAGTACATAGTTCACTATATGCATCATGTTCTAGCAATAGAAAATACTCTTTATCAGCAGCATTGTTTAAAAATTGTTTTTTTTCATCGAGCGTTAGTAAAGGTCTGGTGTCGTATCCCATTACATAAGGCAATGGAATATGCCCCGTAGTAGGTAATAAATCAGCAGTAAAAACAATGGTTTTACCTTTGTATTGAATATGTGGCAACATTTGTTTTTCTGTATGACCATCAACAAATAAAATGCCAAAACCCAGTTCAGAATTTTCTACATACCCCTTATCTGATAATGAGACAAAATTCAATTGACCACTTTCTTCTATAGGAAGAATATTTTCTGTTAGAAATGAGGCTTTTTCTCTTGCATTAGGCTTTGTAGCCCACTGCCAGTGATTTTCGTTACTCCAAAATTTAGCATTCTTAAAAGCAGGCTCATAGCCGGTTTTATTTTGATTCCATTGGATACTTCCTCCACAGTGATCAAAATGCAGATGTGTTAAAAAAACATCGGTAATATCATTTCTGTGAAACCCATGTTTTGCAAGGGAAGCATCTAATGAATAATCTCCAAAAAGATAATAGTAACCAAAGAATTTTTCAGATTGCTTGGTACCCATTCCGGTATCGATAAGAATTAAACGGTTGTCATTTTCGATGAGTAAACAACGCATGCTCATTTCTATCATATTATTACCATCAGCCGGATTTGTACGTTGCCATAATGATTTTGGAACTACACCAAACATAGCTCCTCCATCTAGCTTAAAATTCCCGGTTTCAATAGGGTAAATGGTCATTTTTCTGCAAAAATTTTACAAATATGCTGAAAATAAGCTAAATAATTGTTAAAGAAAAGAAAAAACCTCACCAGTTTGATGAGGCTTTATTAGAGGCGTCGAGCGGATTCGAACCGCTGTACAAGCTTTTGCAGAGCTCTGCCTAGCCACTCGGCCACGACGCCATTTCTAAGGGGCTACAAATTTAAGTAAATTAACTATTCGTGCAATAAAAAAGCAAATTATTATCGTTTCTTAGACATCTTAATTGTAACCATAGCAACATTACCACCTATAGGAGGATTCAATTTAGAAACTTCGACGGTAGCTTTTTTAACTAAAGAAATTTCTTTAAGAATTCTATTAAGAATTTTATCTGCCACGGTTTCCAATAACTTTGTCCGTATTGCCATTTCTTCTTTTACAATTTTATTAAGGTGCACGTAATCTACAGTGTCACTTAGCTTGTCTGATTTTGCTGAAGTTGATAGATCAGCCCTAACCGCCAAATCTACACGATACTCTGAGCCAATTTTACCCTCTTCGTCTAAACAACCATGATAAGCGTATAGACGTATATTTTTAACTTCTATTAATCCCATGTATATAATTGAAAATCTCTAGTGCAATAGCTAGAGAAGTACCTTAGTTCTTTTTTTAATTTTTGTAAGCGCCGCTGCAAAGATATAATTTTAAGTAGTTCGTTTGATTCAATCATTTTCTTAAATTTAGAGCCAAATAAATGATTATGAAAGTACGCGAACAATTTATTCTTTTGTCTTTAGTAACAGTTGCCTCTATAATAGCCATCTCATTTTTATGGAAGTCTGTTTTATGGAGTTTTATAGTTATTGGCCCATTGTTTTTTATGGGTTGGTATGATGTTTTTCAAACAAAACATACGATACGACGAAATTTCCCTTTACTAGGACGCTTCCGATATGCCTTAGAATCAATACGGCCAGAGATTATGCAATATTTTGTTGAAACAGACACCGAAGGAAGACCTCTAAATAGGATATTCAGGTCATTAATATATCAACGTTCAAAAAAAGTAAATGATACCGCTCCTTTCGGTACACAAATGAATGTTTATAGGTCTGGTTATGAGTGGATGGATCATTCTATGTACGCAAAGAATAGTCCTAAAGAAATTGGAGAGTTTCCAAGAGTAATCTTTGGAGGAAAAGATTGTAAGCAACCTTATTCTTGTAGTTTATTGAATATTTCGGCAATGAGCTTTGGTTCCTTAAGTAAAAACGCAGTTATGGCGCTTAATAAGGGAGCCAAAATAGGAAGCTTTGCACATAATACTGGTGAAGGAGGAATTAGCCCTTACCATTTAAAACATGGAGGAGATTTAATTTGGCAGGTTGGTACTGGGTATTTTGGTTGTAGAGATGAGCAAGGTAATTTTAGTGAAGAAGGGTATAGAGAAAATGCTACGCGACCAGAGGTTAAGATGATAGAACTAAAATTGTCTCAAGGGGCGAAACCCGGTCATGGAGGAATTTTACCGGCTAAGAAAAATACCGACGAAATCGCAAAAATACGACATGTAAAACCTGGAATTGCTGTGCACTCACCACCAGCACATACCGCTTTTTCTGATGCCCAAGGCTTATTAATGTTTATAAAGAAGTTACGTGATCTCTCTGGAGGTAAACCAGTTGGATTTAAATTGTGTGTTGGTAAAAAACAAGAATTTATCGATATCTGTAAAGCAATGCTCTCTACGGGGATTACGCCAGATTTTATTTCGGTAGATGGAGGTGAAGGAGGAACCGGAGCTGCCCCGGTAGAGTTTTCTAATTCTATAGGAATGCCATTACGTGAAGGGCTAGTTTTTGTACACGACACGTTGGTAGGTTTTGATCTAAAAAAGGAAATTAAAATTATAGCTGCAGGTAAGATTATAACTGGTTTTCATATGGCACGCGCAATTGCTCTTGGAGCAGATGTGTGTAACAGCGCAAGGGCCATGATGTTATCTATTGGCTGCATACAAGCATTACAATGTAATAACAATACATGTCCGGTTGGTGTTGCCACCCAAGATAAATCACTAATGAAAGGATTGGTTGTTGAAGATAAAGCTCCGCGTACAGCTAACTATCATGAAGAAACCATTCATAGTTTTTTAGAAATGGTTGCTGCATCTGGCTTAAATAGTCCTAAAGAAATTAAAAGAAAGCACATTAATAAGCGAATGGGAATTAGCAAAGTGGTGAAGTATGATGAAATGTATCCAGAAATGGAGCCTGGATGTTTACTTTCTGAAGCTAGTAGACCAGAAGAATATAAAGAATTTTTTACTGAAAAAAAGCTACAACCAGTTAGTTAATAATCAGCATCATCAGGATATTTTGCCATAAAATTTTCGGCATCTTTAACCATATTTTTGCTGCCACAAAAGAAAGGAACACGCTGATGTAATTCGTTAGGCTTAATATCCATAATACGACGGTATCCATCAGTTGCTAAACCTCCGGCTTGTTCGGCTAAGAACGCCATAGGATTACATTCATATAGTAATCGTAATTTTCCTTTTGGTGCCTTAGAACTTGTAGGATAAATATAAATACCTCCTTTGATCATATTCCTGTGAAAATCAGACACTAGTGATCCAATGTATCGAGCTTTATAAGGTCGGTTACCCTCTTCCATCTGGCAAAATTT
Source organism: Maritimimonas sp. 2205BS37-2 (assembly GCF_056591755.1). Taxonomy (NCBI): domain Bacteria; kingdom Pseudomonadati; phylum Bacteroidota; class Flavobacteriia; order Flavobacteriales; family Flavobacteriaceae; genus Maritimimonas; species Maritimimonas sp. 2205BS37-2. The sequence goes on along the minus strand of NZ_JBWQOI010000003.1, from coordinate 423,449 downwards.
TAAATAATCTTTCACACCTTGAGGAAAGTGCACATAGTAACCTTCATTAATAGAATAAATCGAACCGTCTTCTGGAAAACGCATGTTAGGGTGCGATAAATAAAAAGTACCAATAGCAGGGTTTAAGGTAAATCCGTTTACACCATGACCAGTAGTGTACACTAACATTGTAGAAGTACCATAAACAATATATCCGGCAGCTACCTGCTTGTCACCTTCTTGTAAGAAATCCTCTATTTGTACCGGGGTTCCAACTGGAGTAACTCTTCTATAAACAGAAAAAATGGTTCCAACAGAAACATTTACATCTATATTAGAAGATCCATCAAGAGGATCTATTAATACCACATATTTATTATCATTTTTTTTGTCGTTACCAGAAATTGTAACAAAATCATCTTCTTCTTCACTGGCAATTCCACAAACGATCTGTCGATTCGTTAATTTCTTCATGAAGATCTCATTTGCATATACATCTAATTTTTGTTGATCTTCACCTTGTACATTAGTGTCCCCGGCATCACCCAGAATATCAACGAGGCCAGCCTTATTAACTTCGTGGTTTACTACTTTAGCGGCAAGTCTTATTGAATTTATGAGTCGAGAAAGTTCTCCGGAGGTGTATTTGAATTGCTTTTGGTTACTAATGATAAATTCACCGAGCGTACTGTGTTTTTGCATAGCAAATAGATGGTTGTGTTTTTGCAAATATCGTTTTTCTTTTTAGAAATCTACAACGTTTTCGATATACTTTTAACAAAGTTTTTTACATTAGCAAGGCTAAACAAAGCACTAAAAAATGGACTTCAATATTCGTAAAGGAACTCGGGAAGATGCCCCTTCAATTTATGCACTAATTCGTGAGTTAGCTGTATTTGAAAAAGAACCTGATGCCGTTGAAATTTCGGCTGAAGATATTGGCCGCGACGGATTCGGTGAAGATCGGCAATTTGAGGTTTTTGTTGCCGAGATGAATGATGAAATTGTGGGAATGGCTCTATATTATCCGAGATATTCAACTTGGAAAGGGAAATCATTACATTTAGAAGATTTAATTGTTAGTCAGAATCACCGAGGAAAAGGTATAGGGAAGGCTTTATATACCGAAATAATAAAGACCGCCTACAGCAATGGGATTAACAGATTAGAATGGGAGGTACTAGATTGGAATAAAGGAGCTATTGAATTTTATTTAGATAGTGGTGCCGAAATGCTCGAAAACTGGAATCTTTGCCAAATGACCAGGGAGGATATGAAAACATATTTAAAATAAAATGCAAGTATTTAAGTTTGGGGGTGCATCTGTTAAAGATGCTTCTGGAGTAAAAAATGTAGCTGAGGTGTTGAAGCAGATAGGCTATGAAGATGTATTTCTAGTAGTTTCTGCTATGGGTAAAATGACGAATGCATTCGAAAAACTCGTTCATCATTACTGCAATAAATATTCGGAAGAATTAAATAATACCTTAAGCGAAATAAAAGACTACCATTATACAATAATTGAGGAGCTATTTGAACAAGACAATAAGCGAATTAATGATAAGGTAGGAGTGTATTTTGCACAAATAGAATCTTTTTTTGTAGAAAATCAATCAATGGACTATGATTATATTTACGATCAAGTAGTAAGCAAGGCCGAATTGATTTCAACTACGATTGTTAGTAAATACCTAGACAGTGCAGATGTTCAAAATACCTGGTTGGATGTTCGTAATTACATAAAAACCAATGATGACTATCGGGATGCTAAAGTTGATTGGCAATCTACAGAGCAAAATATTTCTTCAATTATTAAAAATGGCACCTTATACATTACGCAAGGTTTTTTAGCAAAAGCTGAGAATGGACACACAACAACTTTAGGTAGAGAAGGTTCTGATTATACCGCGGGTATCTTTGCCTATTGCCTAAATGCTGAAAGCGTGAGTATTTGGAAAGATGTAGATGGTGTTTTAAATGCAGACCCGCGTTATTTTAAAGAAACTCAATTACTAGAGAAAATATCATATACGGAAGCAATAGAATTAGCTTTTTATGGGGCATCAGTAATACACCCTAAAACATTACAACCACTTCAGAAAAAAGAGATTCCGTTGTATGTAAAATCATTCATACAACCAAAAAAAGAAGGAACTTCTGTAAGTCGAGGGGTACATATCTACCCAGAAACGCCTTGTTTTATTGTTAAAAAAGATCAGATTTTATTATCAATTTCCTCATTGGATTTTTCATTTATAGTTGAACGAAACATAAGTGAAATTTTCGGATTACTACATAACCATAAAATGAAGGTAAACCTAATTCAGAATTCAGCGATAAGCTTTTCGGTTTGCCTTGAAGACAAATACTATAATTTTGAGAAGCTTTTAGAAGAGTTAAAAAATAAATTCAAAATAGCCTATTATAAAAACGTTTCTTTATATACTATTCGCCATTTTACAAAAGAAGCGATTAAACAAATTGAAAAAGATAACAAGGTCTTATTGAAGCAGTTGAGTCAAGAAACCGTACAAGTAGTTATTGAGTAGATTTTTCTATCTTTGGAAGTCTCAAAAAAGCCATATGGGTTTAGTATCAGCCAAAGACATAGCTAAAGTTATCAATGCCGACAAATATGGATTTTTAGGAACCTTTGTAGGTTGGATACTACTCAAAGTACTGCGTATTTCTAAGTTGAATGTTATTTATAACAAGCATAAAGACAAAAAAAACGGAGATTTTTTAAATGCTATTCTTGATGAAATTCAAATACAATTTGAAATACCCGAAGAAGACTTAAAACGAATTCCAAAAGATGGCGCATTTATAAGTATTTCTAACCATCCATTGGGAGGGATCGATGGGATATTACTTTTAAAACTATTAGTAGAAAAACGGCCGGATTATAAGATCATTGCAAATTTTTTATTGCATAGAATTGCTCCTTTGAAGCCCTATGTAATGCCCGTTAATCCGTTTGAAGATAGAAAAGATGCTCAATCAAGCGTTGCTGGTATAAAAAATGCATTATTACACTTAAAAGAGGGCGCACCTTTAGGAATTTTTCCAGCTGGGGAGGTGTCTACTTTTAAAGATGATAAATTAATTGTTGATCGCCCTTGGGAAGAAAGTGCTATCAAGTTAATTCATCGAGCAAAAGTCCCTATTATTCCTATTTACTTTCATGCCAAGAATAGTCGTTTATTTTATCTCTTATCTAAAATAAGTGGAACACTACGAACGGCAAAATTACCTTCAGAGCTATTGACACAGGGGAGTAGAGTTATTAAGGTACGAATAGGAAAACCAATATTAGTTAAAGACCAAGAGGTTTATGAGAATATAGATGAATTCAGTGATTTTATTCGCAAGAAAACTTATATGTTGGCCAATCCATTTCAGCTTCAAGGTCCTTTGATTAAAACACCAAACCTTAAATTATCGAAACAGCCGAAAGAAATTATTAGACCAGTTTCAGTGGCCAAGATGAATGGTGAAATTGAAAAACTTCGTGAGCAAGATGCGAGGTTGTTAGAAAGCAAAAATTATGAAGTATTCTTAGCTTCGAGTGACCAAATACCTAATATCTTAACCGAAATAGGAAGATTACGCGAGGTTACTTTTAGAGAAGTAGGTGAAGGCACTAATAATGCAATTGATCTCGATGAATATGACACCTATTACCATCATATGTTCTTATGGGATAATAATCATAATAAAGTAACCGGAGCATATAGAATGGGCTTAGGGAAAGATATTTTTTCTAGATACGGACTCGATGGGTTTTATATTAATACGCTTTTTAGGCTTGAGCCTGAGTTGAATAAGATGATGTCACAAACTATAGAAATGGGCCGTGCATTTATCATCAAAGAGTATCAACAAAAACCAATGCCCTTATTCTTGCTTTGGAAAGGGATAGTTCATGTAACGCTTCGATATCCAGAACATAAATTTTTAATGGGGGGTGTAAGTATTAGTAATCAGTTTTCTAATTTCTCTAAATCATTAATGATAGAGTTTATGAAATCACATTACTATGATCCTTACTTAGCTCAATACATTCATCCTAAAAAAGAATATAAGGTAAAATTAAAAGATGCCGATAAAGATTTTGTTTTTGATGAGAGTAAAGCAGATATGATCAAGTTCGATAAGATTATAGAAGAAATTGAACCCGGGAGCTTGCGTATGCCTGTCTTATTAAAAAAATATGTTAAGCAAAATGCAAAACTTGTGGCATTTAATGTTGATCCTAAATTCAATAATGCCGTAGACGGGTTAATGTACATACGAATAGCCGATCTTCCGGAGAGTACTGTTAAACCTGTAATGGAGGAATTCCAGGCAGAACTCGAAAAAAAATTAGCGGAGAAATAAAGAGCTTTGAAATCTCTCAAAGCCCTTTTTTGAATTATATAGACTTAAACCATTCTTGAAACTGCTCTCCCAATAAGAAAACTGGTTTTTTATTTCCTCCGAGGGCGCCTACTAGACTCACAATCCATAGAATAAATACTAAAATACCCGCTATCCAACCTAAAAATGGGATCAGTGATACCAGACTTAATAAAAAGATACCTAAAGTTTGTCTTATATAAAAACTACCAAACTCAGTTTTGTTGTTGTTATTCATTAGAAGAGCTATAATCCATCCTATAATGGTGAGATGGGCAATAATAGCTAATGTTTTACCATCACTTAACGCGTCTTTGGCGTCTTCAACAAATTCTTTAGTAGCCTCTTTGGCATCGTCAGCGAATTCGCCAGCCTTTTCTTTGGCATCTTCAAAAGCTTCTTTTGCATCATCTGCAAATTCATCTGCTTTTTCTTTAGCACCTTCAAAGGCTTCTTTAGCTTCGTCTTTTAGTTCTGAGGCCTTTTCATTAGCCTTATCGCTAAAACTTTTGTTTTCTTCAGACATTTTTTAAATTTTAGTGGTTATTAAACAAATTTATAAAATAATAAGATACAGAAAGTTAGCTAATGTATTTTCTACAAAAAATACAAAAGGATAACAAATTATACGAAGAATGATTCAAAAATTATTGACCTTAGGAGTAATCAGTTTAGGCAAACTCCTTGAATTCTTCTACTTCATATTGATCTATAAATAGTTCTTTGTTAAGAACATTTAAGGCTTCGATTTTATATTTGGTATCTATGAGAAGTGACATATTATAATTACTACCTCCATAAGAAATCATTCGTAATGGAATGTTTTGCAAGGCATTTAATACCTTCGCACTAATACCTTTTTCGTTTTGAGAGAAATTACCAGCTAAACAAACTATGCTCATATTTCTGTCTATGGTAACCTGGCTAAATTGGCTTAATTCTTCAACAATAGTATTTAGGTGTAAGCCATTATCGATTGTTAATGAAATAGCCACTTCAGATGTGGTAATCATATCTATGGCGGTATGATATTTTTCAAAAATCTCAAATACTTTTTTAAGAAAACCGTAAGCCATTAGCATTCTATAAGATTTAATTTTCATTGCTATAATACCATCTTTCGCAGCGATCGCTCTAACACCGTTATTTGGAGAGCACGTTGTTATTAAAGTTCCATTTTCGTTAGGTTGAAACGTGTTCTTTAGCCAAACAGGAATATTATTTTCTTTAGCAGGAATAATACTTTGAGGATGTAAAATTTTAGCCCCGAAATAGGCTAGTTCAGCAGCTTCATCAAAGGAGATTTTGTTGATGGAAAATGTATTTTCAACATAACGAGGATCGTTATTATGCATGCCATTAATGTCTGTCCATATTTGAATTTCTTCGGCATTTATGGCTGCACCTATAAGAGAGGCCGAATAATCACTCCCTCCACGTTTTAAGTTATCAATCTCTTTTTTATTGTTATGGCAAATGTACCCTTGAGTGATGATGGTTTTACTAGCAATTGTAGAAAGAATTTCAGTTAATTTTTTCTTTATACTTTGAGTTTCCGGCTCCCCAAATTCATCAATTGACATAAATTGCAACGCATCTAAAAGAATAGCATCTGCTTTTTGTTCTTCAAGATAGTAGTGAAACAAATTCGTAGAGAGAATTTCACCTTGAGCCAAGAGTTCCTTTTCATCTTTGGATGTTAAATTTCTAATATGATCGAATTTACTTCTAATAAAAGTAAGTGCTTTTAATTGATAGTATTCTGAAGCATATAGCTGATCAATTAAATGATGATATTCCTGTTCTAAGTCATCACAAACCACTTTTACTGTATCATAATCATTTTTAATAAAAAGCTTAAAAATTTCAGTAAGTTTATTTGTGGTGCCGCCAACAGCTGATAATACTATTATTTTAGGCGCTTCAATTTTATGAATAATTTGTGCTACTTTTTTTATGTTTTGGGCATTTCCTACAGAGGTTCCGCCAAATTTTAGAACAATCATTTTGCTGCTTTTTTATACAAAAATCCCTTCAGATGGGGTTTTGTACAATTTTTTATTTTAATTTTACAAATTATAACAATAAGTTTTATTTTAAACAATAATCATGAAAACCATACAAGAAGCTGTTACACAAATCATTAATAAAACTCCTTTTGTTGAAGAAGCTTTGTATGATAAATTAATCAACGTATCAGCGTTGGCAAGATTAATTCAACCTCAAGTCGAAGAAATTTTAAAAAAAGAGGTGAAATCTGGTGCCATAATGATGGCAATTAATCGAATTTCACCTTCAGAAGTTTTACGCGTTCGAAAGAATATACGTAAAATGGCTTTATCTTCTGGTGATTTTATTGTGCGTTCAGATTTAAGCGATTACACGTTTAAGAATTCATCTTCTTTGCTCCCTAAGATAACGCAACTATTAAACGAAATTCAAAACGACAGCCAATTATTTTTTACTATTTCCCAGGGTATTTTTGAAACAAATATTGTGGCGAGTTCGGTTTTAAATGATAAGATCGAAACTATTTTTAAGGATGAGGAAAAATTATGGTCTTTATCTGACTTGGCCTCTGTAACGATTAAATTGCCAAAATCTAATATGGAGCAGTCAGGAATCTACTATTTTATTTTAAAACAATTAGCATGGGCGAATGTTTCAGTTCAAGAAGTAATATCTAGCACACATGAAATGACCATAGTGGTTAAAGAAACCGACATCAATAGGGTTTTTTCAATCTTAATGGATATGAAGCTAAGCTAAAGAGCTTAAATAATGAAAGAAAAAGATCCTTATGCTTCATTAAGAATAAAAGAGTTTAACATATTTCTTTTAGTTCGATTTGTTTTGGTTTTTGGCTGGTCTATGCAATTTATTATTGTAGAATGGCAGGTTTATAGTTTAACAAAAAACCCACTTTCTTTGGGTTTAATTGGTTTGATGGAGGTGATCCCGGCGGTTTCTATGGCACTTTTTGCCGGACATATTGTTGATCAACGTGAAAAACGCAATTTATTGGCAATTTGTATCGCCGCATTTTCATTGATAAGCTTAGGCCTATTTTTATTAACCTGGCCTAAGATTGTTGAAGGGTGGTCAAAGAATACTGTACTCTATGCCATTTATGCGCTTGTCTTTTTCGGGGGATTTTTACGCTCATTTTTTGGACCTACTATTTTTTCGCTAATAGCGTTAATAGTTCCGAAAAGGTTGTATCCAAATGCAGCAACATGGAGCAGTTCTACCTGGCAAATAGCTACGGTTCTAGGTCCTGCTTTCGCTGGTTATTCAATTTATTGGATAGGAGTTCATTGGTCTTTGGCAATTGTATTTGCATTGGTAATGCTATCACTTTTTTTGGTATTTTTTATTAAAAGAAAGCCAATTATGAATCCTAAGATTGGAGAGCCGATGATGCAAAGCTTAAAAGAAGGAGTGCGATTTGTATATAAAACAAAAGCCATTTTTGGAGCAATAACATTAGATATGATTTCGGTGCTTTTTGGTGGTGCAGTAGCACTACTGCCTATTTATGCCCAAGATATTTTAAAGGTAGGCCCCGAAGGATTTGGAGCACTAAGGGCAGCCCCATCAATTGGAGCATTTCTTACCATGTTAATCACAGCATATATCCCTATTAGTAGAAATGCCGGAATGAAATTACTTGGTGCAGTTTTTGGTTTTGGTATTTGCATTATTGTTTTTGGATTATCTACGATCTTTTGGATATCGATGGTTGCCTTATTTTTTAGTGGAGTAACTGATGGTGTTTCTATGGTTATTAGGCAAACAATATTACAATTAAAAACACCCGATAATATGCGAGGAAGAGTGGCGTCTGTAAATTCAATGTTTGTTGGATCTTCAAATGAGCTTGGAGCGTTTGAGAGCGGCTTAACAGCAAAATTAATGGGAACCGTTACCGCAGTGGTATTTGGAGGAACAATGACTCTAATTACAGTTTTAACAACAGCAATTGTTTCTCCAACCTTTAGGGCATTAGATTTAACAAAAGATTTACAAGAGCACGAAAGAGAATCGTAATATAGTTGAATATCCATACTGCCTTTTCTTGAATTTTTGGAACTATTTTTGATAGTATTTTGCAAACCATTTATCATGAAAAACTATCTATTCCTAGGCTTCCTTTTATTTTCAGTTTCTTCTTTTGCACAAATAATTGCTGGTAAAGTGTTTGACGCTAGAACCAATAAACCTATTAAGAGCGTTAGCGTTTATATAAATAATGGTGATGAAGGTACCATAACAAATGAACTAGGAAGATTTAGACTTAAAAATGTATCTAACTTAAGCGAAAATGATACTATTTACTTTTCACATATTGGATATGAGAAAAAGGCGGTTGTCTATTCAAAAAATAAATATTTGGTGTACTTAGATCCAATGGTGAACAATTTAGATGAGGTATTGGTGAGTAGAGAAAAAAAATTAAACTACAGATTAACTTACAATAAGCTAACCCCTATGAAAATGGGACTTTACTCTTTCGGATCTTTATTGATGAATGATAAAATATATGTTATTGCGGGTAATAAATCATATAACGTAGATGAAGCTAAACGAGCAATAGATTTACATTCTGGAATGGATTTATCTTTATTTGAGCTCATTGCTAGAGCATCTAAGAAAAATTTTAATAAAGATTTTTATAGTGAAAATATGCTGGTTTATGATCTGAATTTAGATAAATGGGAAACATCAGATATTAAATTTAGAAAAAGAGCTAATCATAATCTAAATTTTTATAAGAATAATATCTATGTTCTAGGTGGTAAAAATTTGTCAATGGGTAGAAGATACGAGTACTTAGATAATAAGATTGAAATTTATAATAAAAATAATAATAGTATAGTTATAGATAATGCAAACCCTCATCAGGCCGTTGATTTTGCCTCTTTTACTTTTGAAGATAAAATAATTGTATTGGGTGGTTCTGTTAAAAAAGAGAACAGCGGAGAGATAGAATATACCGATAAGGTTCATTTTTTAGACCTAAAGTCTGGATATTGGTACGAACTTTCAAAAATGTTATCTGCTAAAGAGGCTCATGGAATATTGGTAGAAGACAAGATTTATTTATTTGGTGGATATAATAAAAAACCATTAACAGAAATAGAAACTTTTGATTTAACAAATGGTAAATGGGAGAAAGAAGGCGAATTATTTTATGGATTGAATACCTCCGCTATAACTCGCAATAATAACATGATATATATATTTGAAAACGAGAAGATATTTACTTATGATATTAATACGAAAGAGCTAAAACAGTATTTAGTCGATTTGAACTTAAAATCTTCAAAAATGTATTATGCTAATGGCAAATTATATATTTTAGGAGGTCTAAGAAAGAATGAGTTTTCTCTTACCCCATCAAAATACCTTTATAGCGTCGATTTAAAAGAATTTGAAAGGGCAAAAGTGCACAAACAAAAAAGATTATAGTATTTACCTAAAATTAGTGGCTTTATCTATTTGCTTTTCTAGTGCTATAGTATGTTTTTTAGTGGTTGGTTCCTTCCAATCAAAAGTTGTTGCAAATTCATTGATAACAAAATCCTTAAATTTTATAACACTTGCTTTATTAAAATATAATCTGCCTGTTCTTCTTACTAAAAAGTCAAGTGGAGTATTTATCATTTCATATTGAAAGCAAAATGCTAGCTCTGCTTTTATAAGGTTTTTTTGAGCATCTTTTGAAGTGTGATCTTTTAGATTAGTTATAATGGTATCAGTCTGCTTTCCATAATTATGCACTAAGTAAGCGGCTTCAATTTCTGTAAGACCAAAAACAATCAATTGCTTGGTAACAGACATGATGTATTTTTTAACTTGTTTATAGTTTTTAAAAGATTCTTCTGTTAAAGAAATTTTATGTGTGCTAATCTCATCGAAGTTTCTTTCGAATCGTTTTTTAAGCTTTCTAGCTACCATATCTACAACACGTTCAGCCATTTTTCGATAACCAGTCAATTTCCCACCTGCTATTGAAATTAATTTACTGTCAGAGTAGAAAATTTCATCTTTTCTTGAAAGTTCGGAAGCAGATTTGCCCTCTTCATAGATTAAAGGGCGTAATCCGGCCCAGCTGGACTCTATATCTTCTAGGGTTAAATGAATATTCGGAAACATATTATTTACTGCACTAACTAGGTAGGTCGCATCCACAAGGCTTACTTCAATATTGTTTTTATCCTTTTCATAAAAAGTATCGGTTGTGCCAAAATAGGTTACTTTTCCTCTTGGAATTGCAAACATCATTCGTCCATCGGGTATATCAAAGTAAACGGATTGTTTTATAGGTAATTTTTCATGAGGTACTACCAGATGTACTCCTTTAGTGAGATGTAATTGTTTTCCTTTTTTCGACTTATTTACTGTACGTAATTCATCCACCCATGGGCCGCTGGCATTCACAACATACTTCGCAGAAATATTATATACCTCCTTAGACAGATGATCAAAAGCAGTAGCACCAACAACACGTTTCTTTTTATAAACAAATTCTCTTGCCTCTATATAGTTTAAGGTTTTAGCACCAAATCTCACGGCTGTTTTTATGGTCTCTATCGTTAAACGGGCGTCATCGGTACGATATTCAGCATAATAACCGGCACCCTTCAAAATTTCTTCTGGTAATAAGGGTTCCTTATTCAAGGCTTCCTTTTTATCAAGCATTTTACGCTTGTCATCACCTTCTACACTTGCTAGTATATCATATACTTTTAATCCAATAGAAGTAAGCCAAGTACCATATGTGCCTCCTTCTATTAAGGGCAAGATCATTTTTTCTGGCAATACCAAGTGTGGAGCCAATTCATGTACAATTGCTCGCTCAGTACCTACTTCTTTTACAAGCCAGAAATCAAATTGTTTTAAGTATCGTAATCCGCCATGGATAAGCTTTGTTGATTTACTACTAGTGCCCGAAGCGTAATCATTTTTTTCAATTAGTGCAACTTTCATTCCGCGCGAAGCGGCATCTAAAGCAATACCCGCTCCAGTTATTCCACCTCCAATTACTAAAATATCAAACTCGGTAGATTTTAAATCTTCGGTAATTTGTGGTCGATCAAAAAAAGAAAAACTATTCATTCACTTATTCCGAAAAATTAGTAGGTAAACCATCTATACTGATTGTATTTCGATCTATCCAATATTGTTCTATAGCTTCTTGCCCCCTTTTGATCATATTTTCATTTAACAGGTTGCGTTCACCTAAATATTCATAAAATGGAATTGACATACCGCAAGAAGTTTGAATACTATCTATAGTCACATCAAAAATTTGACGAGCGCCCGGTAATTCAGGAAAGTTAGAAATTAGATGCTTCCATTCATTATTTGTTGGTAAAATCTCCTTAGCAGACCCATATAAACGCAAGATATTAGGCGCTCCTTCAAAAGCGCAAAACATTATAGTAATTCTATTATCATTTAATAGATGTGCTGAAGTTTCATTGCCACTTCCTGTAACGCTTAGCCAAGCAACACGATTTTCATCAAGTACTCTAAAAGTGTCCATTCCTTTAGGTGAAAGATTAATGCGTCCATTTTTAGGTGCAGTTGCTACAAAAAACAGTTTTTGAGTTTCTATAAATTTTTGAATTCTTTTGGTAATAGAGGGATAAAATTTTGCCATTTTTTACTTTGCTATAATTCCACGTTTATTTAAGATACTGATATACCGTAAAGCACTTTCTTTGATTGTATTTTTTTTAAATAGATAGGTTTTTTCATAGAGCCTATTATTTAAGAAAAAGGTAAGTTTAAATTCATTGTTAAGCTTTAAAACTTCATCTTGCATTAGCTCAATTTTAGCACCTGATTTTGGAGGCAACTGCTCTAATTTATGTCGCATTGTGGAGGTTTTATTAGTGTCATCATAGCCATGTGAAACTATTAATATCATTTCTAAAGGCATTTCTTTTTCATTAATGATATATGCGTTCCAGTCATTAGTTTTAAAGATTTCATTATAATCATGAGTAATGGCTATAAAGACATCTTTTACCTCTGGTATTTTTATATCTTCTTTCATTCTTCTACCCAATTCATACTTCGTTCTACCGCTTTTTTCCAGCCATTATATTTCTTTGTCCTTGTATTTTCATCCATTGCTGGCGTAAAAATACGCTCTATTTTTTTGTTATTTAAGATGTTTTTTTGTTTCCAGATTCCCAATGAAATTCCTGCCAAATAAGCTGCGCCCAATGCCGTTGATTCTACATTATTGGGGCGTTCAATATTGGCATCTAATATGTCTGCTTGAAACTGCATTAGTAAATTATTAGCCGAGGCTCCACCATCTACTTTTAGTATAGATAACGTACTATCATTATCTTCTTGCATTGCAAGTATCAAGTCTTTGGTTTGATAGGCTAAAGATTCTAGCGTAGCTTTAATAAGGTGATTTTTACCACTATCTCTTGTCAACCCAAAAATAGCACCTCGAGCATACATGTCCCAATAGGGAGCACCCAACCCGGCAAAGGCAGGCACCACATACACTGAGTTTTCATCTTGTACTTTCTGCGCAAGTTTTTCAGTTTCTTCAGCCGAGTTTATTAGTTGCAAACCATCTCGTAACCATTGAATGGCAGCTCCGGCAATAAAAACACTACCTTCTAATGCATAATAAACTTTGTTATCAATACCCCAAGCGATAGTAGTTAATAAACCATTTTTTGAGTATTGTAATTCTTCACCGGTATTCATAAGCATAAAACAACCAGTGCCATACGTATTTTTAGCTTCTCCTTTATCAAAACAGGCCTGACCGAACAATGCGGCTTGTTGGTCACCGGCAATTCCTAAAATTGGAATTGTAGTATCATCTATTTTATAATCACCAAAATGATAGCTAGAGGGTTTTACCTCAGGCAGCATTGCTTTTGGAATGTTTAAGGCTTTTAGTAAAGTGTCATCCCATGAAAGTGATTTAATATTATAAATAAGCGTTCTTGACGCATTGCTATAATCGGTAAGATGTGCTTTGTTTTGGGTTAGATTCCAAACTAACCATGTATCAATGGTTCCAAAGATCAATTCTCCTTTTTTTGCTAATACTCGTTCAGTATCAACACGGTCTAAAATCCATTTAATTTTAGTGCCTGAGAAATAAGAATCAACAACCAACCCAGTGTTTTTTCTTACGTAATCTTCTAGTTTTTTATCTTTTAATTCTTCACATAAAGCAGCGGTACGTTTATCTTGCCAAACAATTGCATTATAAACAGGTTCTCCTGTTAACTTATTCCATACTATGGTAGTTTCTCGCTGGTTGGTGATACCAATAGCCGCAATGTCTGTATACTCGAGATGATTATTTTTTACGATATTGTGAAAGGTGCTGAGTTGTGATTCCAAAATTTCCTTTGGATTGTGTTCTACCCATCCTGGTTGCGGGAAAATTTGAGTAAACTCTTGCTGCTCTATCGCAATTTGTTTTCCATTTTTATCGAACAATACGGCACGAGAACTAGTGGTACCTTGATCTAACGCAATTATATATTTAGACATGAATCGTACGAATTATCGAGGTTTGATAATAAGCAGCAATTTACGGTTTAATTTTGTAGTGTCATAAAAAAGAAAACACTTTGAAGCACCTGTTAAAATGATTTTCAAAGTGTTTTTAGAATGTTCTAATATTCCTTTAAATTAGAGCTAAGGAATATGCTATTTTATATTACGACGCTGCTTCTTCGAAAGTTGCACCATTAGCGGTTACATTTCTATCTATTTTTCGCATTAATCCTTGTAAAACTTTTCCCGGACCTACTTCTGTGAACTGAGTAGCGCCATCTGCAATCATTTGTTGTATAGACTGTGTCCATTTCACCGGAGCGGTAAGTTGCGCAATTAGGTTGTTTTTAATCTCTGATGCCGAATGTACAGCACTGGCAGTTACGTTTTGATATATCGGACATGTTGGTTCATTAAAAGCGGTATTTTCGATGGCATCTGCTAATTCTTCTCTCGCAGGTTCCATTAACGGAGAGTGAAATGCTCCTCCAACTGGTAATACTAAAGCACGACGTGCTCCTTCAGCAGTTAAAGATTCACAAGCTTTGTTTATGGCATCAATTTCACCTGAAATTACTAATTGTCCAGGGCAATTATAGTTTGCGGCTACAACGGTTCCTTCGGTTGTTGCACAAATTTTCTCTACAATATCATCATCTAAACCAAGTACTGCGGCCATAGTTGATGGCTGTAATTCACAGGCTTTTTGCATGGCTATTGCACGTTGAGAAACTAATTTTAATGCCGATTCAAAATCTAATGTATTATTGGCTACTAAAGCAGAAAATTCTCCCAAAGAATGACCTGCAACCATATCGGGATTAAAAGTATCGCCTAAGGTCTTTGCTAAAACTACTGAATGTAAAAAAATGGCAGGTTGAGTAACTTTCGTTTGCTTAAGATCTTCATCACTACCTTCAAACATAATATCGGTAATTGAAAAACCAAGAATATCATTTGCTTGTTCAAATAATTCTTGGGCCAATGGAGATTTTTCATATAAATCTAAGCCCATCCCTGAAAATTGGGCGCCTTGACCCGGAAAAATATATGCGTGCATAAGGTTTATTTTTGTTTTACTGCAAAAGTAGGCATTTTACACTAATTTTATATTTTAGTGCCTTAAACTATGAACACTCAACAACGAAAGTCTGCCTACCGAATTTATTTAGTGCTTGTGGCACTATTTATAGCATCATTAGTAGCATCAAACTTAATTTTTCAGAAATTCTTTTATTGGAATCCCTTTGGGTTATTTCGATTTGAAATTTCGGTTGGAATTTTGCCTTACCCAATTACATTTTTAATTACTGATATTGTTTCTGAGGTATATGGAAAAAAAAGAGCGAATGAAGTTGTTGTGGCCGGAATATTTGCCTCTGTTTTTTCGATGTTGATTATTTATGTAGCCAATGAAGTTCCTGCGATTGATAGTTCTCCCGTCAACAATGAAATATTTACCAAGGTATTTGGATTGTCTCCATTGGCAGTGCTGGCATCGATGTTAGCTTATCTATTTGCACAGTTTATAGACATACGGATTTTTCATTATTGGAAAGCACTTACTAATGGTAAACATCTATGGTTGAGAAACAACTTTTCAACATTTACCTCTCAGTTTATTGATACCTTAACCGTTTTACTATTGCTTTGTTCTTTTGGCGTTTTACCATGGGATATTTTTTATACACTTCTGTTAAGTGGCTTTTTGTTTAAAGTAGTAGTAGCAGCTTTAGATACTCCATTGCTTTACTTTTTTGTATTTCAATTGCGCAAAAAGTTTAATCTGAAAGTAGGTGAGGAGATTGACCTATTTAAAGAAGATAAAATTACTGAAGAGATTAAAGGGCTCTAATTAGCCATTATGAATTTAAACTTGATAATAGCCTTTTTTAATAGCATATAACACCAAGCCAGTTCTGCTTTTTATCCCTACTTTTTTGAATAAAGTATCTCTATAGCCATCTATTGTTTTAGGGCTTAGATTCATAATTTCAGCAATTTCTTTATAGGTTCTTTCTGTACATGCCAGTTTAAGGAATTGCATTTCATTATCTGATAGCTGAGAGCTATCCTTAATTTCATGATTAAACGATTTTTGTAAGGTCTTTGAAACATGCTTTGTGTGATAAAAACCTTCTTCTATAACCTCCGATAAGGCCATTTTAAGTTCATCGGGGTGAATATCTTTTAAGAGATAGCCTCTTGCTCCATTTTTTATCATTTTTATGATTAAGTTCTCATCGTCTTCCATTGACAATGCTAATACCTTAATTGAAGGCCTATTTTTCTTCAACCAAGCTGTTGTTTCTACACCATTTAAAACAGGCATTTTCACATCCATTAAAATAACATCCGGGTTATTGGATATTGTATTTAATTTATCGATCAGATCTTGCCCGTTCACAGCATGATACAACACGTTAAACTCTTCAAAAGAATCTACGAGTCCTTTTAATGACTGAGCGAACAATAAATGATCATCTACAATTACTACATTATGCTTTTTCATACACTTGTTTATAAGGATAGTTTAAGGTTAAAGTTACACCTTTATTTTTTTTAGATGTTAGCAAAAATTCTGCACCGATCAGCTTTGCACGACTTTTCATATTAATAAGTCCAGAACCTTTATTTATTTCATCTTCTTCAAATCCTACGCCCGAATCTTTAGCGGTAATAGTTAAGTGATCGTCTCGATAATTAAGAGTTACATCTAAAGATTTAGCTCTGGCATGTTTCACAGAATTCGATAAGAATTCTTGTAAGATTCTAAACAGAATCGTTTCATTTTTTTCATTAAGACTCTTCTGAGCTCCTTCAATGGTTAAAGTAGCTTCTAAAAAGTTCATACGATTAAATCGTTGTAATTCTAATTCGAGAGCTTCTTCTAAACCCATATTTCTAACAGTTTCCGGATTTAACAATTTAGAAAGCGTACGAATTTCTTGTAAACTTTTTGATATAATATCGCCGGTTTCATCCAGAATATTTTTTTGACCACTCGCCACATTAGGCTGTAGCATGTTTAGCTGCATTTTGGCTACTGACAGGAGTTGCCCTACATTATCATGTAGCTCCCAGCTAATATTTTGAAGTATTTGTTCTTGAGTTTCTAATCGTGATTTAATGATCTCTTCTTCAAAACGTATTTCATCAGCGCGTTTTTCTAAAAGAAACTTCATTTTTCTGTTTTGAAAAACACTGAAGATTACAACAATAACGATAATAAAAAGTATCACCATTAATGTAGTGATTATAATGACTAATGTATTGTCTCCCGTATCCATATCGAAGACTAAGTTACTAAATGTATTGTCTTAAATATTAAAAGAAGGTAATTTACTTTTAATAATCTCACGTAGTGTTTTATTATCAATAAGCAATTTATTTTTTATTCGATGAAAAATGCCAAATAGCACTATCATAGCAATGGCAAATACCAATACTACAATAGTGCTAACTAGTATGATTATTGTTGTTCCTTCTTGCTCCATATAAAACCAAATGTGAATATTAAATACATAGCTATTGCTAGTATATAAACAATTAAGAAAAGATCATGTACCCCTGGAATTAATGCATAGCCATTTCTTTTGAGCGCAAAAGGAATGGTTCCCGCATAAAATAAAAGTAGCCCTACACTTATCCAAAAGAGTAACTGTCTGTGAAAGACAGTTATTTTTTCAGATCTTAAGAGTTCAATAAAATAAAAAATGATGCTACATATTAAGAAAATAGAACCAACAATTCTTGGAGTCTCAGAGCTTTGCTTTATAAAATTTTGAAAAATAATCCAGTTAAAACAATATATCACTATATAAATTACAGCAAAGATTTTAATCAATTTCTTAAACTTTATTGTTTCTAAATAACCATGATAGATATAAAACAATGTAGTAAAAGTAACAAAGCGCAATAGATTATAGAACCAAGTTGTATATCTAATTCCATTTTCGTCTGTATAAAAAATTAGGAACCCGGTCTTACTCGCATATAATGATAAAAAATCAGTTAGTACAATATACCATAGGAGGAATAAGAAATACTTTATTGATGTATTCTTGTACTTAAAAAAATATATTGTACCAACTACCGCAGCCAATACCTGGCAGAAGGAAATAATGTCTGTAAATTTATATATACTCAATTTTGTATTTAATTATCAGGATAAGGTGGGTTTTCTCTACCATCGTTAAACAAATACCCTTCTTCACCTGGTGGTAAGCTAAAAAAACTAGCTTTTTGAGGGTTCTTATCTGTTGAATAAGAAGGGTTTCCATTAGAAGAATATTTTGTATATAAAAATATTCTATTCCCTTTTTCATCAACAGTATAGCCGGATTGGACAGTTTGACCTTCTACTTCGTTAGATATAGTAGGTGCTATAAAAAAAGTCTCATGATTTTTCTTTTTATCATTTTTCTCTTTTTCAGCTTCATTTTTCAAACCTTTCTTTTCATTATTCACACCAAAGTAAAAGGCCAGGCCTTCGGCCTCATCAGCGTTATTTTCTAAATATTTTAAATAAGCACGCATCGCTTTGATATCTATCCATACCATACGGGTAATTTTAAACTTATCGTCTTTATATTTCTTTCGAAGCGTGTCTTTTAAAATTTTTGCTCGATCGTCTGTATATTTATTATACATTTTTACTGCTTCGTCAAGTGAAATAATATGTTCGTCTTTCATTTTTTTTATATCATCTTCGGTGATACCATCTTCATGTTGTTGCTGTTGGCTACACGATTGAAATAGCACAAAAGTGGTTAATGCCATTAAAGCCATAGCAATAATTTTGGTTTTTGGTCTAGGGAGAATTCTTTTTAAGGTTTTCATAATTATGATGATTTAGGATTACGTATCTGCAAAGTACCAATAATTACTCACACTAGAAAAGGGGAAAATCACCCTTTTTCTATGCGGAAAAAACCTGTGTAGATTTAGGAAATTACCTCTTGAATGACACTAGCCATTTGCGCAACTTTGTCCTGTAAATTTTTAAAAAGTTAATTATTTGGGTTAGTAAAAGGAATCTATATTTTGGCACTCACAAAAACTTCTATGAAAAAGAAAACGTTCGGTATTAAAACGATCTAAGGTGGGTAATTTGCTATGAAAAACTAAACGTTAAAATATAGGTTTCTTTTTAATTTACAGAAAGTCGTATCACCAATCCTTCATTTCCGCGAATATTAAAAACTGTTTGATCTTCAAAAACTAAGTACTGTCCTTTTATACCTTTTAAGATGCCAGTGTAACTCGAAGTTTTTTCTAAATTTAAACTCTTTACCTTTTCTGGATAAGCCTTTACCGGAAATTCAATAATTGTTTCTTTACCTTCATTTTGAAGGTAATATTCTTTCGCTTCTTCTGGGATAAAGGGATATAATCGTTCTTTTTCTTCTTTTAGATCTACATCTTCAACATTGTTTACCAACATTTTTCTCCAATTGGTTTTGTCAGAAACATGTTCTTTTAAGGCAACCTCGGTAATACCTGCTAAATAACGATTAGGTACTTCAACAATTTCTATGGCTTCATGCGCACCTTGATCGATCCATCGAGTGGGTACTTGTTGTTTGCGCGTAACCCCAACTTTTACATTGCTCGAATTCGCTAGGTAAACGATATGTGGTTGTAGTTGCATTTCCTTTTCATAGGCCAAATCGCGATCTTCTTTATCGAGATGCGCTGTACTAAGTTCAGGTCGCATTATCCAGTCACCGGCGCGAGGTGTTTCATAAAAACAACTTTTACAAAACCCTTGTCTGTAAATGGGTTTATCTAAACCACAATTAAGACATTGATGACCTATAAATTCTAATTGTATATTACGGTCTAAGAGCTGATTCATATTTATAAAATCTGAACCCATATTAAGGTAATATTGTATTGGGCTCAAAAACTCAGTTCTCATTTTTATTAAAACACCTTGATAGACCATAATTAAGAATTTCTAAGCACCAAATTACAAAATATAAATTGATAAAATGACACTTTTCATAATTTGAAATTTGAACTTTTTGGCGTAGTAAAAATACTAGTTTTTGGCAATAACTTTTACAGTTTCTTTAACTTGTTGGGCTACTTTTCTAGCCTCATTAATGTCTTTATGTATAATGGTAACATGCCCCATTTTTCTAAATGGTTTCGTTCGTTTTTTACCATAAATATGAGGAGTAACACCATCAATTTTTAAGAGCGCTTCGATGTTTTGATAAATAACATTTCCAGTATAACCTTCGGCTCCAACTAGATTAACCATAATACCACCAACTTTACTTGAAGTATCGCCTAATGGCAGATTTAAAATGGCTCTTAGGTGTTGTTCGAACTGATTTGTATAAGAAGCTTCAATACTATAGTGTCCACTATTATGAGGTCTTGGTGCAACCTCATTAACTAGGATAGCGTCCTCTTCGGTTTGAAACATCTCAACAGCTAATAAGCCAACATGTTGAAACGCTTCTGCGACTTGTAAGGCTACTTTTTCAGCTTTTTGAGCTACTTCTTGTGGAATTCTAGCAGGACAAATAACATATTCTACCTGATTAGCTTCTGGGTGAAATTCCATTTCAACAACAGGATGGGTTTTTACACTACCTTCAGAGTTTCTAGCCACGATAACAGCAAGTTCATTTTTAAAAGGAATCAATGTTTCAACAATACATTCAACATTAGGAAGCTCATTTAGATCGGCTTCAGAGCGTACAATTTTTACACCCGTACCGTCATACCCGAAGCGAGCACTCTTCCATACAAAAGGAAAATTGACTCCTCCGTTATTAACAGCATCATTGATTTCTTGTGCAAAAGCAAAACGAGAAAATTTAGCTGTAGGGATCGCATGATCTTTATAGAACAGCTTCTGTGTAGCTTTATTTTGAATGGTTTTGATCGTTTTGGAAGATGGAAACACTTTTAAACCCTCTTTTTCTAATTTCTCTAGTGCGGCTACATTTACATTTTCAATCTCGATGGTAAGGACATCTACTTTCTTTCCGAAGGTATAGACGGTATCAAAATCTAATAAGTCCCCTTGATAGAATTCATTGCAAATATCTTTACAAGGAGCCTGTGCTGATGCATCAAGTATTAATGTATAAATATCAAATTTTTGAGTTTCGGTTAAGAGCATTCGCCCTAATTGCCCACCGCCTAGGATTCCTAGTTTAAAGTCAGAAGAAAAATACGTATTCACCTCAATTGCTTTTTGGCAAAAATACGCATCCTAAATACAGTAAAAAAATTAAAAATTGGTAATAGTAATGGTATTGCCAACTTTAGTTGCATTGTATTGTCTGGCAGCAAAAGCAGTACCGCTCAAAGGAGAACCATCTAAAATAGAAAATTCACTATCATCACAATCACAAACCATTTTTACACCAACAATTTGCATCGTTGAGCATTGATTTGGTGAAATATGTGGGCAAGCTGCTTCCCAAGCCACAATATTGGTTTCAGAAAAGCGAAAAACAATTATACCTTTAATACCGTGCCCTGGTACAAAAACACTACCATTATTAATAAGTAGATCTTGATATGCAGGTAGATTTAAGTTTAAGGTTAAATTTACAGAAACATTAGGTAAAAGAGTATTGCCATCATCTGAGCTACTACAACCTAGAAGGCTTATAAATAAAACTATTAGAAGTATTTTTTTCATAAATGCTGGAAAAGGCTGCAAGTTACTAATTAAGAGTAGAATTTAAAATATTTTGTACATTTGCACCAAGAATCTCACCTCAAAATGCTATGCGAGCTGGGATTTTTGCTTTTTATTAAAACATAAGGATTATGAGTAAAGTTTCATACTATACGGCTGAAGGATTAAAAAAATTAAAAGAAGAACTAGAGCACTTAGAGCACGTAGAACGCCCACGTGTTTCTAACGCCATTGCTGAGGCAAGAGATAAAGGTGATTTGAGTGAAAATGCAGAATATCACGCTGCAAAGGAAGAACAATCGTTATTGGAGTTTAAGATAGCGAAATTAAAGAATGTAGTGGCTAGCGCACGTGTAATAGACGAAAGTCAATTAGACACATCAAAGGTATTGGCATTGTCTACCGTAAAAATTAAGAATACAGCGAATAATATGGAGTTTAAATATACGCTTGTTGCTGATTCTGAATCTGATTTTAAGGCTGGGAAAATTTCGGTAAATTCACCTATTGGTAAAGGATTATTAGGGAAATCGGTTGGAGATATTGCCGAGGTAAATGTGCCAAACGGAACAATGAAATTTGAAATATTAGATATTACAAGAGAATAATGGCTTCTATTTTCACAAAAATTATCAATGGTGAGATTCCATGTTATAAAGTAGCTGAAGATGAGCATTTCTTTGCTTTTTTAGATATTAATCCAAATGCGAAAGGACATACCTTGGTGGTGCCTAAAAAAGAGGTAAATAAAATTTTTGATTTAGATAAGGAAACGTATGCCGGACTGATGGAATTTTCTCGAGGGGTGGCTATCGCATTAGAAAAAACGGTTCCTTGTTTACGAGTAGGGATGTCTGTAATCGGGTTAGAAGTGCCACACGTACATGTGCATCTAATACCATTAAACACGATGGCTGATATCGACTTTAAGCATAAAGTGAGTTTAACGAAAGAAGAATTCCAAGCAACGGCGAGCGCAATTGCTGCCAACTTATAAAGGATTCATTAAAAGTTCTTGGTAAAGTATTTCAGTTATAATTTTATAACTCTTTTAAAAGCACCGTGAAGGTTGTGCCTTTACCCAATTCTGATTTTTCTACATAAACACGACCGTCGTGATAGTCTTCTATGATACGTTTGGTAAGAGAAAGGCCTAAACCCCAGCCACGTTTTTTTGTAGTATAGCCCGGGTCAAATATTTTTCTAAATAGATTTTTTGAAATACCCTTTCCAGAATCGGTCACATTAATTTTCACAAATTTGTCATCTTTAGAACCAATTTGAATATCAATATTACCTTTACCTTGCATGGCATCAATGGCATTTTTCACCAAATTCTCAATAACCCAACTGAAGAGTTGTGGGTTAATCATGGCATAGATTTTCTCTTTATTTACAACCTCAAAATCAAAATCGATTAACTTCGAGCTTCGAGATTCATAATAATCAAAGGCTTGCTTAGTTTCTTCAACTATATCGTAGCGTTCTAGTTTAGGGATAGAGCCAATTTTTGAGAATCGATCGGCAATCGTATTTAATCTTTCTACATCTTTTTCTATCTCTGACACGGTGGCCTCATCGGCATTTTCCATCCGCAGTATCTCCACCCATCCTAATAAAGAAGACAAAGGAGTTCCTATTTGATGAGCCGTTTCTTTAGCCATACCCGCCCAAAGTCTATTTTGCTCGGCAACCTTATTCGATTTAAATACCAGATAGATAATAGTTCCGAAAAGAAAAAGAATTAATAAAAGTGCTAATGGGTAATATTGTAATTTTTTTAAGATGTCTGAATCTCTATAATAAACATAATAAATAACCTCATTGTCATTTCTTACCACCAGCGGCTTATTCTGACTTTTCATAGTTGCTAATTGCTTCGTCAAATAAATTCGCCTATCGGTAGGTAAGTCATTAAAATTCTCTTGTCTTTCAAATTCTAGATTACCCCATCGATCAATTTTACCGTCTACATCGGTTAAAATCATAGGAATATTTTTATTACTCTCTATGATTTTACTTTCTAAGGTAATGTCTACGTCAAGATCGGCCTTACTCATGTTTTCAAGAGCAGTAGCTAAAACTTCCATTTTTGCCCGCTCTTCTTGCTTAAATTTCTGAAAGAAAATATTTGTATTCCACAAAATAAGTGCAACTACTAAAAATGCAGCAATAATGAGTGTCCATCGAAGTAAGGTCTTATTATGAGGGAGATTCATTTTAACAAATATAGAATTATCTCTCGATATAACTAAAAAAATAAAATGATATTATAATCAATGTTTATTAATTACTTTTATCATTCAAAATTTGAGAACATGCTTAGTATCGATCCGAAAGATATTTCAACAGCCCAATTGCACGGTTATTTATTGAGTTCTGTAGCTCCTAGACCTATTGCTTTTGCAAGTACAATTGATGAAGATGGTAACCCAAATCTATCGCCATTTAGCTTTTTTAATGTTTTTAGCGCAAACCCACCAATTATGATCTTTTCGCCTGCACGACGTGTTCGAGATAATACTGTAAAGCATACCTTAGAAAATGCTCTTAAGATTAAAGAGGTGGTCATTAATGTGGTAAATCACGCTATTGTTCAGCAAATGTCTTTATCTAGTACAGAATATCCTAAAGGAGTTAATGAGTTTGAAAAAGCAGGGTTTACGATGTTGCCATCAGATAAGGTGAAACCATTTCGTGTAGCAGAATCACCGGTGCAATTTGAATGCACAGTAAATGATATAATACAGTTGGGAGATGAAGGTGGCGCTGGAAATTTAATAATATGTGAAGTATTGAAACTGCACATTAGTTTAGATGTCTTAAATGAAAATAAGCGTATTGATCAGCATAAATTGGATTTAGTAGCAAGGGCAGGAGGCAGCTATTATTCTCGAGCCAATACGGGTTTTTTTGAAATCCCTAAACCATTAAGTACTTTAGGTATAGGTGTAGATCAGATTCCAAATGAAATAAAAAATAGTGATACCCTTACCGGAAATAATTTAGGAATGTTAGGTAATGTTGAGTCATTACCTAATCAACAAGATGTTGATAACTTTGCAATCGATAATCCGAAGTATAAAGGGTTAAACACCCAAGAAAAACATACATTTGCGAAAGAATTTTTAGATAATAACGATGTAGAAAGTGCGTGGAAAGTACTTTTGATAAATTAAATAATTTATGGAGATTACCGGAAAAATAAAAAAGATAGACGAAACTAAAACTTACGGAGCAAGCGGATTTAGAAAACGTGAAATGGTTATAACAACCGATGAGCAATATCCTCAAATGTTATTAGTAGAATTTGTTCAAGATAAATGTGATGTTTTGAATAATTTTCAACCAGGAGAGGATGTGAAAGTAAGTATTAATTTACGTGGAAGAGAATGGATTAATCCTGAAGGAGAAGCGAAGTACTTTAATTCAATTCAAGGATGGCGCATAGAAAAGTTACAAGCAAATGCTCCTACCGATATGCCGCCAATTGAAGCTGTAGATGCTTTTGAACCTGCTGATAATGTTAATGATAGTGAACCAGATGATTTACCATTCTAAAGAATAGTATATCTAGTTAATAATAAATCAAGAATAAATTAGGGCTTCGTTAAGAAGCCTTTTTTATTGCACAAAAAAGACTATTTTTCAGTTTTAATTACTCGTTAAGATGCATATTACTAAGACCATTGAAACTCTGTTTAAACGTTATTTGCCTTCTCCGTTTACTATTGCCATCTTATTAACGCTATTTACAATGCTAATAGCATTGCTGTTTACAGAAAGTGAAGGCAACGGTAATCACTTTTTGAATATTTTATCGCATTGGGAAAATGGTATTTGGAATAATAGCCTACTTGTATTTGCTTATCAAATGATGCTTATTCTAGTATTGGGTCATGTATTGGTATTAAGTAAACCTATGAGTTGGTTGATTTCTAAAATCACAAACCTTGTTACAAATACACAAAATGCCGTTGTTTTAGTAAGTGTAACTACTATGTTGGTTTCTTTTTTCAACTGGGGTTTGGGGTTGATATTTGGCGCTATTTTAGCACGTAAAGTTGGAGAGCATGCGCAAAAGAATGCAATAAAAATTAATTATCCTTTAATTGGTGCTTCTGGTTACGTGGGTTTAATGGTATGGCATGGCGGTATGAGCGGTTCTGCACCATTGAAAGTGGCAGAATCTGGGCACCTTAATGAATTGATGCAGGGCATTTCTGAAACTACCATAATAAATCAACTTCCAGATATTGTATCTACTTATAGCACTATTTTTAGCTGGTGGAACCTAGTGATCTTTGTTGTACTATTAGTTGTAATTCCTTTCTTTCTAAAGATTCTTGCAAAAAGAGCAGCGCCAACATCTTTAAATTTACCCGAATATCAATTTGAATCAGAGTATGCTGAAGCTCTGGAAGGTGCTGAAAAATTAGATTATTCTAAATGGTTTGCAGTGCTTTTTGGAGTTGTTATCTTGATTGGTTTTACCTATCAGTATTGGCAAAAATTACTCAATTTTATTATTACTCCCAATATGCTTAATTTTTTTATGATTGGGCTCGCAATAGTACTGCATGGAAGTTTTAAAAGTTTCTTAAATGCTGTAGAGGAAGCTATTAAAGGAACTTCGGGTATTTTAATTCAATTTCCATTGTATTTTGGTATAATGGGGATTATGAAAAGTACTGGCATGGTCAACCAAATCTCAGATTTTTTTGCATCGGTTGCCAATGAAACCACAATGCCAATTTTCACTTTTTTTAGTGCGGGGTTAGTAAATATTTTTGTGCCTAGCGGAGGTGGACAATGGGCAGTTCAAGGCCCAATTATTATTGAGTCAGCTTTAAAGCTCGGGGTGCCGCTACCCAAGGCAATTATGGCCTTAGCTTACGGCGATCAAATTACCAATATGCTACAACCATTTTGGGCTCTTCCGTTGCTAGGAATAACAAAACTAAAAGCCAAGGAAATTTTACCATATACGTTGTTATTAATGTTTATTGGAACGGCTATTTATATCTTAGGTTTATTACTTTTTTAAATGTATTTGTTTTCAGATAAATTATGGTTTCCACCTGTTGAAAATGCTTCGGTAGAAGGAATTTTGGCCATTGGGGGTGATCTTTCTGTACAACGACTACAGCTGGCCTATAAAAGTGGAATTTTCCCTTGGTATGCTGAAAATGATCCTATTATTTGGTATAGCCCAGATCCGAGAATGGTGTTATTTCCAAATGAGCTAAAAATTTCAAAAAGTATGCATCAAACCCTCCGTAAAGAAACATTTTCAATAACATATAATTCTTATTTTGAAAAAGTCATAGAGAATTGTAAAACGATCAATAGAAAAGGACAGTCTGGTACTTGGATTACCGATGAGATGAAACAAGCGTATATTAACTTACATAAAGCTGGTTGGGCAAAATCTGTAGAAGTATGGCAGGGCAAAGAACTGGTTGGGGGTTTATACGGAGTTGACTTAAAAACAATATTTTGTGGTGAAAGTATGTTTAGTAAAGTTTCAAATACTTCGAAGTTTGCCTTTATTTATTTGGTTGAACATTTAAAAAAGAATAATTATAAACTTGTTGATTGCCAGGTTTATAATGAGCATTTGGCAAGTTTAGGAGCCCGAGAAATACCAAGGAAAGAATTTTTAAAGTACCTTTGACACTCTTTTGATATAAGAAGATGACCCTTAAACCAATTACTAGAATTATCGTGATTTTAAGCCTCGTTTTTTTAAATGTAGGCTGTGACCAGATTTCAAAGCGAATTGTGCGAAAAAAGATTGATGAATTCGAACGTATTTCTGTAATTAAGCACAATTTGATACTTACAAAAGTAGAAAATAGAGGGGCGGCTTATAGTTTAGGTGCTGATTTGAGCCCGATTATGAAATTGATAATTCTGCAGGCAATTCCTGCCATAGTACTGCTTATTTTATTAGGAATGCTATTGACAAAAAAGGGATATTCTCGAGAAGTAATCTTTGGATTTTGCTTTATCATAGGCGGTGGTATCGGAAACGTTTTTGATAGAATAGCTTATGGCTCTGTTACCGATTTTATGTATGTAGATCTTGGATTTTTTAATACCGAGATCTTCAATATGGCAGATGTATCCATAGTGTTCGGTACTTTAATCGTATTGATTTATTCTCTTTTTGGAAAAAAGAATGACACACATTTAGAAGAAAATATTGCATAAAATGGATATAAAGAATGCACAGGCTGCTGTAGACGAATGGATTAAGAATCATGGCGTTCGATACTTTAATGAACTTACTAATATGGCTCAACTAACCGAAGAGGTTGGTGAAGTAGCAAGAATTATAGCTCGACGGTATGGAGAACAAAGTGAAAAAGAGTCAGATAAGAATAAAGATTTAGGAGAAGAGTTAGCTGATGTATTGTTTGTGGTACTTTGTTTAGCTAATCAAACGGGTGTAGACCTTCAAGAATCTTTTGATAAAAAATTAAACATCAAAGCAAAACGAGATCATGATCGACATCACAATAATGAAAAACTAAAATAAATGACCTTTTTAGAAAATATAAAGACTTCACAATTTTGGAAACATGTATTTCGCGTTTCAATATTATTTTTCATTTTGCTCATAATTATTTCATTATTAATCAATAGCTTTTCTGATATTTTAAAGTTTGATACGAATGCAATTTACGCCGAAAATTTTGCGGATGGTAATTGGGTGCGTTTCTTTGTTACCAAATTAATTATTAGTATTCTTTATGGCATTTGGGTCATAAATAGAAACATGAAATAAAAGTCATTTTAGAACATTTTTGATTGAACCTAATAAGTTAATTATGAATTTGTCAATCAAAACTTGTTTAAGCGCTCCTAAAAAATTCTTAGATTTCTTTTTATTGAGATTCCGAAATAAATTCAGAATGACGCCAAAAAATGATTGTCAATTCGATTGGAGTCACTAGTAATGATTAGAAATCTAGATTTCTCACATCCCTTCGAAATGACAACCTCCTGTTAATCGTTTAATTGAATTAAGTCTACCGCACTTTCCTTTACTCGTTTATTTAATTCTTTTATATCATTATCAAAGATTTTATACAAAGCCGCCAATTCTTTGTCAATTTCTTTTACAATTTCATTTTTAAATTCAATTGATTGGTTTGTAGGGCGATAATTACCTATGCTGGACAGAGAGTTTAAATGCCCTAACTTATTATTAAGCTTAATTGGGAAGTTTAGCGGATCTTGACGACTCTTACTCTTAGTTTGGTATAGATTATTTTCTATTTTAGTGACTTCTTTTGAAATATTAGTTGCGAAATCTAGCAGCTCTTTATGCTTTTCTTTGTCTAAAGATTTTTTTAAATCACTAATCTTGTTTCTCACCTTTTTTACATTTTTTAAGGCTTTGTGTATTTCGGTTAACTTATCTCTAACTTCAGTAATGAAATCAAATTGAGCCTTCATATCTTCATTTGTAGCTTTCGTTCTTGGATCTTTTAATATGGTAAACTCTTCTGATTTTTTATTGCCATTTTTTGAAAGCTCTACATAATAATTTCCTGGTAAGGCTTTTGGACCGCTTAAAGATGCCCACCATAATATCATACCTTTTACTTTTTCAGCATCTGGATAAAGCATATTCCAATAAAAAACATTACTTCCTTTTTTAACCTTTAATTGCTCCTCTTTTTTATCTTTATTGGCATGTGTAGAATATTTTTTAATAAGATTCTTGTCCTTGTCAAAAAAGGAAAGCGAAATAGTATCTGCTTTTGCGGTGTCTTTTAAATAAAAATTCACAGCAACACCTCCGTGATGATTTTGTCCACTGGTTTTAGAAGTGGCACCACCGCCACCATTAATTCGATAGCTATCTGTTGGTTTAAACAAAAAGAATTCTTGATTTGTTAAATCTCTACTTAACTGATGCAATGGGGTTAGATCATCTATCACCCAAAATGAACGCCCTTGCGTAGCGGCAATTAGGTTATTGTTTTTAATTGCTAAATCGGTAATGGGAACGATTGGTAAATTCAATTGAAATTTAGACCAGCTAATACCGTCATCAAAACTTACATACATGCCGCGCTCGGTTCCGGCATAGAGTAAACCTTTACGTTGCGGGTCCGCACGTAGTGCGCGCGTGAAATCTTCATTACCTATTCCATTAGTGATTAGTTTCCATGTATTTCCATAATTAGTAGTTTTATAAATGTATGGCTTATAATCTCCGGTTTTATACTTGGTGCCAATAATATAGGCGCCTCCTTTTGTAAAAGGATCAACTTCAACGCAATTGATCATCATCCATTCGGGCATGTTTTTAGGTGTAACATTTATCCAATCTTTACCTGCATTTTTTGAAATATAAACTAAACCATCATCAGACCCTGTCCAGATTAGGTCTTTTTCATATGGTGATTCTACTGCTGCGAAAATTGTTCCATAATACTCAACACCTGTATTATCTTTAGTAATTGGGCCACCCGAAGGACCTAATGTTTTAGGATCATTTCTTGTAAGATCCGGACTTATAACTTCCCATGATTGCCCTTCATTGGTTGTAAGGTGGAGATGATTAGAAGCAGCATATAATTTTTTAGGATTGTTTGGTGAAAAGAAAATAGGAAAGTTCCATTGAAAGCGATATTTAAAATCTTCAGCGCCATGACCCATTGGATCATCAGGCCAAACATTAATTGCACGAACTTCTTTAGTCTTGTGATTTACACGTGTTAAAAAACCACCATAACTACCACCATATACAATATCATTATTGGTTGGGTCTACCGCAATGTGCGCACTTTCTCCACCTGCCGTAGATTCCCAATCGCGTTCGGTGATAAAACGACCATTGGTTCTATGAGCAATACGAACAGTAGAATTGTCTTGTTGAGCTCCATAAATTCTATACGGAAAATGATTATCTGTAGCTACCCGATAAAACTGCGATGTGGGTTGATTATGGTAAGTGGTCCAATTTTCCCCGGCATCAAAACTTACCTGAGCACCGCCATCATCACCAATAACCATCCGCTTATTATCTTCTGGAGCGATCCATAGATCGTGATGATCTCCATGTGGGGCATTATAAGTTTTATATGTTTTTCCACCATCTGTTGACCTATGGTAACGAACATTTAATACATAGACTATGTTTTCATCTTGTGTATCAGCATAAATACGGGTATAGTACCATGCTCGTTGACGTAATTTACGTTCTTTATTGATTAATTTCCAGGTTTTACCAGCATCAAGAGATTTGTAAACACCACCATTTTTATTTTCAATAATGGCATATACAATATCAGAATTGACTGGAGATACAGACACGCCTGAAATTCCCCAAAGACCTTTTGGTAAGCCTTCGTTGGCCGAAATATTTGTCCACGTTTCTCCGGCGTCAGTACTTTTCCATAAAGCAGAACCTTCACCTCCACTTGATAAGCTATATGGTGTACGACGTATCTTCCAGGTACTTGCATATAAAATTCTTGGGTTGTTTGGATCAATAATTAGATCAACGGCTCCGGCATCTTTATTTGCAAATAAAACACGTTTCCAATTAGTGCCTCCATCAATAGATTTATAGACACCACGTTCACTAGACGATTTATAGAGGTCTCCCAGTACGGCAGCATAAACTATATCGGGGTTTTTAGGGTGAATGCGTATCCTTGGAATATGTCTAGAATTTTTTAGTCCCATATGTTTCCAGGTTTTACCCGCATCTACAGATTTCCAAATGCCATCTCCCGATGATACATTTCCTCGAACTGTTTTTTCACCATTACCTACATAGATTACGTTATTATCCCATTCACTTACGGCAACTGCTCCAACAGATCCGCCAAATGAACCATCAGAAATATTTTCCCAGGTATTTCCAGCATCAGTGGTGCGCCAAACACCACCGCCAGTTGCACCAAAGTAAAAAAGGTTTGCTTTATTGGGTACACCTGTTACCGCTGCAGACCGCCCTCCTCGAAACGGGCCAATGTTACGCCATTGCATTGCATCGTAAAAATTTTGTTCAAAATTTAGTGTGTTTTGTTGTTTTTTTCTTTTGTACTTTTGGGCTTCGCTTGAATATCCTGTTAAAAATAGGAGGCTAACAAACAGTAAGATTGTTTTGTTCATGATTTGAGTTAATTGAAAAAGGAAGTTAAATTTAGTAATAAAAAATAACAGCGCTATTCTTGTGGATTTGCATCTGGATTATACGAATAAACAAATAAAAGAACCAACGATTCAGGTATCAGGATCAAAAAGTGAGTCGAATAGGTTATTAATCTTACAACAGTGGTTTTCAAATCTAACACTAAATAACTTATCTGATTCTGATGACACACATCATTTGCAGCACGCTTTATCAACTAATGATGAACTCATCGATATTGGTCATGCGGGAACTGCGATGCGATTTTTAACTTCATACTTTGCTTGTAATGAAGGTAGAAAAGTAGTATTAACAGGTTCTCATCGCATGCAAAATAGACCAATTGAGATTTTAGTGGATGCGTTACGTATGCTAGATGCAGATATAACTTATGCAGAGAAAGAAGGGTATCCTCCATTGGAGATCAGGGGGAAAGCAATCACCAAAAAAAAAGTAGCTATTCAAGGTAACGTAAGTAGTCAATATATTTCTTCTCTTTTGCTTGTTGCGCCTAGCCTAAAAGAAGGGCTGGAAATAGAGCTAATAGGTGAAGTTACATCGAGGCCTTATTTAGAAATGACGTTAACATTACTTAATCAAATTGGTGTTAAAACAGAGTGGAATAAGAATATCATTAACGTATATCCATTACAAGCGATAGCAAATACAACAACTGTTGTTGAATCTGATTGGAGTTCTGCTTCTTACTATTACAGCCTTATAGCACTGGGGGAAGAAGGTAACAAGGTTACCTTATCCTCTTACAAAAAAAATAGTTTACAAGGTGATTCAAGCTTAGCTGAAATCTATAAGAATTTTGGTGTTGAAACAACTTTTTTGAATGATTCAATTACCTTGATAAAAGCGAGATCAATAGCTACTGATTCTAAATTTAGGGATAAACCTATTGAACTTAATCTAATCGATGCTCCAGATATCGCCCAGACAATTGCGGTTACCTGTTTTGGGTTGGGAATCGCCTGTGACTTAAGTGGACTACATACCTTAAAGATTAAAGAGACCGATCGGTTAATTGCACTTCAAAATGAACTACAAAAACTAGGAGCTGAAATTGAAGTAACCCACAATAGTTTACATTTAAAAGCTTCTTCGAACATTAATAAAAATGTAGCTATAGAAACATATAATGATCATCGTATGGCTATGGCCTTTGCGCCACTTGCATCAAAAGCACCTATAACGATTAGAGATGCTGAGGTGGTCACAAAATCATATGTGCGGTTTTGGGAAGATATCGAGCGTTTTTTCTCCTGAAAAAGTAAATTATTATCGGCATTGCCATTTTTTCCTTTTTGAGACCCTTTTTTTACCACTAAAATTAAGAACTGCTATTTTGCAAATGTTAAAATATGTAACACAGATTGCTTAGCAGCGTCTTTAATAGTATAAGGCATCATTTAAACTCAAAAATCAAAACCGAATGCTAGGATACCTTTCAACCAATAATCATAAAATCTCGAATGCAGATCTGCATAGAATTAACTATTTAGTTGGTGAATACTATGTGTTGGTATATATGTATCAATCTGATTTTTGGATGAAGATTGGTAGTGGTGTGTCGTCTATTACTTCTTCTGATAAGTTATTGACCGAAAAAGTAGAGATTATGAAGGGAAATGAGCTGGTTGCTATGAATAACACATTCGGTTATGAAACGTCTGATATTTACAAAATGTTAACTCTAGATCTTACTTCGGGTACTATGGATGTGTATAAAGGTAAATTTTTAGACGAGAAGCTTATTTTTTGTAATACTGATGCTTTTTCTAAGCCCGTAAATACCAAAGAAGATTATACTTTTAAGCTGATCTATAATCAGCATTCTCAAAATGAAAATCAAGTGGTTGTTGGTCGATCTAAAGACAGCGGTAAAACTTGGGTTCCCTACATTAAATCCGTTTATAAAAGAAAGTAGAATATTGTCGAATTTACTTTTGATAATGTTTCTTTTATAATTTGTATTTTTACGAAAAACATTTTTAGGAGTGCCATGGGGATATTTTAAAATCCCCTTCCGCAAGTTAGCGATTACTTAATTTTGGAAGGACATATCCGCCTCGGAAGAGGCGGTTTTTTACTTTTATAATCTATTTCTTTATTGCTAAGTTTAAAAGGTGCTTTTAAAAAACACTTCAATTTATAATTAAAGAGATTTTACATTGATTACACATTTCATGGAAATTATTTGTTCATAAAGCGCTCTTTTATTTTGCTTACAATGAAAAAGTATAAAAAGGGTATTTCAAACTTTTGGCTATGAGTATTATAAGTTATAATTTTACAACCCCCTTCTTACTACAGGCGGAAGGTTAACAACCGCCACCTCTTGATGATTTGGGAGTCAAAACAGAGGTGGTTTTTTCAATTTGATAACAATAAACAATATTGGTTGTTAGCAATATTTTTTTAATTGCTGCCTCTTTTTTCACCTTTTCAGCTCACAATTACCAATACACAAATCAAAATCAATTGTATCGGAAGCGATATATGCAAAATATCTTGCCAAAGTTTGATAGTGTTTTCATCCAGAGAATTTGTTTCGTTAATCCAATTGATTTTAAGTACTTGGTAAGTTACTTGCAGAATCAGAAAAGAAGTAGAAAATATCAATACTTTGTTGGTATTGCCGTTTTTCAGTTTTTCTAAAACTGCTTTCCCAAGAAAGATTATAAAAAAGGTTAACGACATGTAACTGAAAAATATGTAAAAGTTCGGTGTTTTCACATAATTCCCTAAGATTACTGTCCGAGTTGAATCCATAAGGCCACTATTCCTAAGTCCAACTGTTAATAAATAGCCGGATAATGATATAAGGAGAGGCAATAAAATCCAGAACCAACTTTATTTCCACATGATAATTTTAAAATTATTACGAAAGGTTTTTACGTTCAACTAACGAAATATACAAAGATTAATGAGAGTTGTTACTGGTGAAATTAAAAATCAATGTTGATTTAGAAAGCTTACCTTTTGAAGGTTAATTGACTAAACGCTGAGAAATCACAAAATAAAAAATCCTCAATCTATTATGAATTAAATAGTTGAGGATTTTTAAAGTACTCGGGGCGGGACTTGAACCCGCACGGACATTACTGTCCATTGGATTTTAAGTCCAACGTGTCTACCAATTCCACCACCCGAGCAGGACTTAGCTTTTTCAGAGCGAAAAACGGGATTCGAACCCGCGACCTCAACCTTGGCAAGGTTGCGCTCTACCAACTGAGCTATTTTCGCAATTTCTAAAAGAACGAGCATTCATTTCAAATGCGAGGGCAAATTTAAAACATTTCTGACAATCTCAAAGCCTTTTTTTAAGTTTTTATTTTCTTTATTTTATGTTGCATGGTTAATCTCTAATTATTGGGTATATTTGCAGCCTATTTTAGCAAAAACATATGCAAACCACGTATAGTTCAACTGCAAAAACTACTTCAATAGCTACTATTCTTGATGATTTAAAGCAACTTACAAAGTTTGGCTTATCAATTAGTGTTGTGTTTTCAGCTATTGCCGGCTACTTATTAGCAGCCGAAACTATTAAGATAGATATTCTTATCATGCTGGCCATTGGAGGGTATTGTATGGTAGGCGCTTCAAATGCTTTTAATCAAATTATTGAAAAAGACACCGATAAACTGATGAAGCGTACCAAAAATAGACCATTGCCTGCAGGTAGGATGTCTGTAAATACCGCTTTAATTATTGGTATATTATTAACGCTTTTAGGAATTACAATACTTTATAATATCAACCCTAAAACAGCAATGTTTGCGGCTATATCTATTTTTTTATATGCCTGCGCTTATACACCATTAAAATCTGTAACACCTTTATCTGTTTTTGTAGGAGCCATACCCGGAGCCATACCATTTATGCTAGGTTGGGTAGCCGCAACGGGTAAATTTGATATAGAGCCAGGTATGCTGTTCATGATACAATTCTTTTGGCAATTTCCACACTTTTGGGCTATTGGATGGCTAGGTTACGACGAATATAAAAAAGCCGGATTTAATATGCTCCCTACCGGCGAAAAGAATAAAAAAGCAACAATACAAATACTATTATATACCGTTTGGATGATTATTGTATCAATATTTCCTGCATTTGGAGTTACAGGTAGTTTGAATTTATCACCTATTGGAGCCGTTTTAGTACTCTTGTTAGGAGCATATATGTTATACTTTGGTATGCAACTCCATAAGAAGCAAACAGATAGTATTGCAAGAAAATTGATGCTGGCCAGTGTATTATATATTACTGCTGTTCAGGTAATTTATGTGATTGATAAATTTTTATAATTAATTTATGGACTTTAGCTTAAGAGAAAAGACATCAAAGCAAATGCTATATGTGTCTATGGTGAGTATGGTAATGATGTTTGCCGGACTAACGAGTGCCTATGTTATAAGCAGTAAGCGTGAAGATTGGGTATCTTTAGAAATGCCGCAAGCTTTATATATAAGTACTGTTTTAATTATTTTAAGTAGTATTACGTTTCTGCTGGCAAAAAAAAGTATAAAAAAAGAGAAGAGACAACAGACCACAATTTATCTTATTTTAACGCTATTACTAGGAGTTGGATTTGTGGCTTCTCAGGTACAAGGGTTTTACGAGTTACGTGAAGCAGGATTTTATGTTGCTGGAAAAGAGAGTGTTGTGTCTTCATCATTATTGATGGTTATTTCATTTGCACATTTATTGCATGTTGCAGCTGGGTTGATTGTATTGTTGGTTGTTATTTACAATCATTTTAGAAAACGATACAACGCTACCAATTATCTTGGATTAGATTTAGGCGCCATTTTCTGGCATTTTGTAGATATATTATGGATTTTTCTATTTGTATTCTTTTATTTTATTAGATAATAGTATTAAATAGAACCATAAAAAAACAAATTTAAACAGTTGGTTTATCGCGTAAGTTTTTTACTTTTGTTTTTTGAATAAAAGAGGTCTTTGTAAGACGAAATAAAACCAAATTAACTATTCGAATTATATGGAAGCAACAACAACCGTTGATACTTCAAAAGATGGATCTTGGTCAGGCGCGGCCAGACCCTTTGGTGCTAGTTATGGTAAAATGATGATGTGGTTCTTTATCATGTCTGATGCACTAACTTTTTCAGGATTTTTAGTAGCGTATGGTATGATACGTTATAAGTTTTTAGATAGTTGGCCAATTGCAGACGAGGTGTTTACACACATTCCGTTTTCACATGGAAGTTATCCAATGATCTATGTGGCCTTTATGACTTTCATCCTGATTTTCTCTTCAGTAACTATGGTACTAGCCGTTGATGCTGGCCACCATATGAAAAAAGGTAAAGTTATCATATATATGTTATTGACCATTATTGGTGGATTAATCTTCGTAGGCTCACAAGCTTGGGAGTGGAAAACATTTATTAATGGTTCGTACGGCGCAGTAGAGTTAACCGATGGTAAGATTGTTCAATTTGTAGACGAATCTGGCCATCAAATCGCGTTGAGTGAATTTGTAAAAGGACATAATTCTACACATCAATTAAAAAGAAATGAAGGTACTTGGTTTATGTCTAGTAGCTCTGTAGCACCTTATACCGTGAGTGAAGTGGTTGAGAGCTTTAATGCAAACCCTAATGTGAATCTAAGAACCGAACAAATAGACTTAGCAACAAAGAAAAAGACAATAGTTTCTAAAGAAGAAGCAAAAGCATTACTCGCTAAAGCCAATAGTGTGGTTGAGGGTGCAAATCTTAAAGTTAATGAGTATGGTAAAACATTATTTGCAGACTTCTTTTTCTTTATAACCGGTTTCCATGGCTTTCACGTATTCTCTGGTATTGTAATTAATGTTATTATTTTCTTTAATGTAATAATAGGTACTTATGAGAAGAGAAAACATTATGAAATGGTTGAAAAAGTAGGTTTATACTGGCACTTTGTAGACTTAGTTTGGGTATTTGTCTTTACATTCTTCTATTTAGTATAAAATAACAATCTTAAAATGGCACACGCAGAATCGCATACAGCATTAATCTGGAAAGTATTTGGATTTCTATCATTAGTAACTATCGTTGAAGTAGTTTTGGGTATATATAAGCCAGATTCGCTTCATTTAGTTCAGTTTTTAGGAACTAGTATATTAAACTGGATATTTATTATACTAACTTTAGTAAAAGCTTATGGTATCGCATGGTACTTTATGCATTTAAAACAAGAAAGAACTTGGTTTAGAAGAGCTATAGTATGGACTGTAGTTTTCTTAATCGTCTACCTAACAGCATTGGTGCTAATTGAGGGCGACTACGTTTTTGACGAATTAGCTCCATATGTTCGATGGAATTAAAAAATATATAGATTTTAAGAGCGGTTTTTAAACCGCTTTTTTTAGCTTTTTACTATGTTCAGTTTTATTAAAAATAAAAAATTTTGGGTATTATTTGGTCTGTTTATTATGCCCCTAGTATTTTACCTTTTTCTGATAACGGGCACTAATAATTTTGCAAAACTACCCGTCTTAACAAAAAAAGTGAGTGATGTTACGCACTTTATTGCCGACGACGGTTCAGATACAACATTAGACGGGAAAATATCCGTTTTATGTTTTTTAGGTGAAGATATCGAACATTCTAAAACCAATGCATTAAACCTTAACCAAAAAATATATAAACACTTTATTGGGTTTGATGATTTTCAATTTATAGTTATTCTCCCTAAAGGAAAAGAAGCCGAAGCGGAAGTACTAAAAAAGAAAATAGCCTTTGCTACAGATATGAGCAAGTTCCGATTATTATTTGGCTCTCCTGAAGAAATCAAAGAAGTGTTCAACAGCCTCAAGACAACTTACACATTAAATGATGCCAGTTACACACCTTATGCCTTTATTATAGATAAAGACATGCACCTACGTGGTAGAACAGATGATGAAGACAGTGTTAATGGAGTGTTATATGGTTATCCTGCAGAAACTGTTGCGCCTATACATAATAAAATGGTTGACGATGTAAAAGTTTTAATGGCAGAATACAGAATGGCGTTGAAAAAGAATAGAAGAAAACAAGGCTTGAAAAAAGTACAATGAAAAAAAATTCATACATAGCGGTTTCATTTATCATACTTGTGTTTGGTATTTATGCGGTTCCTAAAATAGTTGATAGAATCAATAAGAAATCAGTTGTAGAAGGAACACGAATGCATAAAGTTGTTGATGGTAAATTATCATATCTTGAAATTAATGACGAAAAACGAAAAATGCCAGATTTCGCCTTTATCAATCAGGATAGCTTACTGATTACCAACAATGATTATAAAGGAAAAGTATATGTAGTAGAGTTTTTCTTTACAACTTGTCCATCTATTTGCCCAATCATGAATAGAAATATGCTAAAACTTGAGAAAGAATTTGGCAAAAGAAGCGATTTTGGAATTGCTTCATTTTCTATTGATCCGGAGCACGATAGGCCAATGATTTTAAAACAATACGCCGAAAATTATGGAGTAACTTCATTGAATTGGCATATGCTTACTACGAACAATAAAGAGGAAGTGTTTGA
The DNA here is from genome assembly GCF_056591755.1 of Maritimimonas sp. 2205BS37-2. Lineage (NCBI taxonomy): Bacteria > Pseudomonadati > Bacteroidota > Flavobacteriia > Flavobacteriales > Flavobacteriaceae > Maritimimonas > Maritimimonas sp. 2205BS37-2. Next base: position 384,127 of record NZ_JBWQOI010000003.1, on the reverse strand, counting down.
ACTTTCAAATAAAGGACTTAATATTTTTGCAGAAATTAATCCAGAAGTAGCAGGTGGCTTTGAACATCAAGGTTTTTTTGCATTAATTGATAAAAGAGGCTATATCCGAAGCCGAAGAGATGATCATGGAAATCCTATTGTATATTATCAAGGCACTGAAGCAAGTCAAGTAGCATTATTAAAAGATGATATTAAAAAGTTACTAGAAGAATAATGAGTCAAGAAGCTGTATCAACAAAGAAGTATAATAAATGGATAGTGCTAATATCTATAGTTATTCCATTAGTTGTGGCGGCCTTATTTAGGGTGAAAATTCCAAACGCTGAACCGTTAACTTTTCTACCACCTATTTATGCAACAATTAACGGAATTACGGCAATATTATTAATAGTTGCGGTTTGGGCCATTAAAAATAAGAATAGAGTTTTACATGAGCGGTTAATGAAAATAGCAATACTCTGTTCGGTGGCATTTTTGGTTATGTATGTAGCCTATCACATGACTTCAGACTCCACTTCCTATGGCGGAGAAGGAGCCATTAAGTATCTGTACTTTTTTGTACTTATAACGCACATTTTACTTTCTATAGTAATTATTCCTTTTGTGTTAATTACCTATGTGAGAGCAATTACAAACGATTTTGAACGTCATAAAAAGATTGCAAAAATTACTTTTCCGTTATGGTTATATGTAGCTGTTAGTGGTGTTATAGTATATTTAATGATCTCACCTTATTACGTATGAGAAAATTAGCATTCATAGTAATTTTATTTCTTTCACAAACGGTGTCGGCACAATGTGCCATGTGCAAAGCTGTGGTAGAATCTGGTGATGCCGAAATAGCAGAAGGCGTAAATTCTGGCATTGTGTATCTAATGGCTTTTCCATATTTATTAGTAGCCATTGCGGGATATCTCATCTATAAAAACCGAAAAAAAATAAAAATTTAACATTTTACTTTCTATAAAATGTAACAAGTCTTACTTTTAGACGTCATATAATAAAATCAAAAATGTATCAGAACCATTAAATACTTTTTAAACATAAGTATGTGGTTTTGTAGAGCCTATAAGAATACTAACTCATGAAAACAAAATTATCGCTGGTAATGGCAATTCTTGCTGTTACTTTTTCATTTGCACAAGATAAAAAATGGACCCTTAAAGAATGTGTTAATCACGCTTTAGAAAACAATCTTTCAGTACAACGTGCTAAGTATACAACCGATTTGCGTAATGAAGATATTGCAACCGCCAAAGGTGATTTTTTACCAGGTGTTTCTGCATCGGCTTCTCATAACTATAACTGGGGATCGGGAGTAAATCAAATTACAGGAACCAGGGTTGCTAATACACGTTCAAACAACTTTAGTGTTGGAACGCAAGTAACGGTTTTCAATGGCTTTAGAATAAAAAATGCCTATAAACAATCTAAGAATAGTTATGAGGCCAGTCTATTAGATCTAGAGAAGATGAAAAATGATATTTCATTAAATATTGTAAACTCATATCTAAACGTATTATTCAATAAGGAGAATTTAAAAATTGCCGAAGCGCAGCTAAAAATTAGTGAAGAGCAATATAAAAGAACAAAAGAATTAGTAGATGAAGGAGTACAGCCTAAAGGAAACTTATTAGAAGTTGAGGCTACGAAAATCAATGATGAAAATGCCATTGTAACGGCTGAGAATAATGTAGCACTTTCATTATTAGAATTGTCTCAATTATTGCAAATACCAAATCAAGGCTTTGATGTACAGGAAATACCTATTGGAATTAATTCGGTTTCATTAATGTATAACAATACAAATGAGATTTTCGAAAAAGCAGTGAGTAACCAACCAGAAATAAAAAGCGCAGAATTGGGCGTTATGAACGCTGAAACAGGTGTGGAAATTGCAAAATCTGCTTATCTGCCTACCTTATCAGCGAGTGCAGGACTTGGTACGGGTTACAATCATACACAAGGGATGTCTGATGTTTTTACAGTTGTTGACCCAGATACTGGTCAAATGATTGAAATTGATAATAGCTTTTCAAAACAAATAGATAATAATTTTGGGCAGAGTTTTGGTTTAAGCTTAAATATTCCAATCTTTAATAAAGGTCAGGTAAAAGCCAATGTGAATAGAGCCAAGATCAATCAAGAGATTGCTAAAGTGAATTTATCTGATCAAAAAAGAGCCTTACGTGAAGCGATTGAGCGCGCCTACATTAATGCGAAAGCAACATTAAAAGAATATGAAGCAGCTCAAAAGTCGGTAGAAGCACAGCAGTTATCTTTCAATTATGCGCAAGAGCGCTATAGTTTAGGAGCAACAAATTCTTTTGATTTCGAGCAAGTAAGAAACCGTTTGGTAAATGCACAAGCTACATTGACCAGAGCAAAATATAACTTTGTGTTTAGAACCAAAGTTTTAGAATTCTATTATGGTATTCCTATAATAGAGCAATAGTTTAAATTAGTTAACAAGAAGAAAGACCTGTTTGGCGATACGCTAGACAGGTCTTTTTTTATATTTGCACAAAATTATACAAGTGTCTTTAATTTTAAATATAGAAACCGCTACAAAAAATTGCTCGGTAAGCTTAGCGCAGGCGGGCAATGTGCTTACTATAAAAGAACTAAATGATGGCAATTATTCTCATGGAGAAAACCTACACATTTTTATCGAAGCCATTTTTAAAGAGGCAGGTAAAGATCTATCTGATCTTGATGCTATTGCAGTTAGTAAAGGGCCTGGATCTTATACCGGATTAAGAATTGGTGTTTCAACGGCTAAAGGATTGTGTTTTAGTTTGGATAAACCGCTAATTTCAATAGGCACCTTAGACGCTCTAGCAAATGCCATTAAAGTAGATCATGAAGCCTTAATTATTCCCTTATTAGACGCTAGACGCATGGAAGTATATTCAGCTGTGTTTGACAGTTCCTATAAACAAATTAGAGAAACTCAGGCTCAAATTATCGATGGCACTTCTTTCTCTAGTTACTTGGCAAAAGGAAAGGTTCACTTTTTAGGTGATGGTGCAGAAAAGTGTAAGGGAGTTATTAAACACGAAAATGCTGTTTTTCTTGACAGCTATTTTCCTTCTTCAAAAGAGATGGCCACGCTTTCCTTTGAAAAGTATAAAAAAAGCGACATCGAAGATGTCGCCTATTTTGAACCCTTTTATTTAAAAGATTTTATCGTTCATAAAAAGAATGCTAATTAGTTAAAGACTCATAATGCATAAGTAGTTTTACAAGATCTATTTCACTTCGTAAATCTATCTTTTCATCTTTCATAAATTTCTTCAACTCATTTTTTTTATCTGAAAACTGACTAAGAATACCCTTCTTCTTGATTGGTAGAAGAAATAAAACTCGATCTTTTTTATAATAAAATCGATTAATTTCCTTGAAAGATGGAGGTACGGCATCCCTAAACGAATCTTTAGCCGGTTGTCCGGCTTTGAACCGTTTTGTTTTCCTTAAATAAAGAGGGGTTTTTAAATTATCATTGATTAAAATAAAGTAACCTTCATTAATTTCATCACTATCTGCGTACGATAAATAATGATATTCTTTGTTATTAATAACGGCATAAATATTTAACGATTTAATGAGCCCAAAAATGTTTGTGTCTTCCAAGCTCGACTTCATCTGAATTTCATCGTTGTAGACATTATATCTTAAGTAATAATTCTTAACAAGATCAGAAACCTTGTTTCCCGCCTTGCCAAAAACAAATGATTTTTGTTCATAAGGGCTTCCTTTAGCTTCAGATAAATCAATTTTGTCCTTTTTACCGTTGGCCAGAATATGATACATATCGTATGGGTCAATCAATGAACTACCAAACCCAGAAAGTTCTGATTGTCCATAGACAAGAGTTGCAGGAATCAAAAACAGGGTTACTAATAAAATGAATTTTGATCTCATAAATTTAATATTAATTTTTATCCTTCTTTTTGAATTTCTACAGAGTGCGGATATGGTATTTCAATACCAGCAGCATCTAAAGCGTTTTTCACATTTTCTGTAGTTTCAAAATATACATCCCAGTAATTTTCTGGTGTAGACCATGGGCGTACGGCAAAATTCACAGAGCTATCAGCTAATTCTGATACTGTAACTGCTGGCGCTGGGTCTTTTAATACTTTATCATTAGAAGTTAATGTTTTCATTAAAACTTCTTTCGTTTGTTTTATATCAGAATCATATGAAACACCAAATGTCAAGTCTACTCTAAGTTTGCCTTCTTCAGTATAATTTACAATATTTCCGTTAGACAGAATTCCATTGGGAATAATGGCCAGTTTATTACCGGGAGTTAATAATTTAGTTACAAAAATTTGTATTTCTTTTACCGAACCCAACTCCCCCTGAGCTTCTATAAGGTCGCCCACTTTAAAAGGTTTAAATATCATTATTAATACACCACCCGCAAAATTTGCTAAAGACCCTTGAAGCGCTAAGCCAACTGCTAAACCGGCAGCACCTAAAATTGCTACAAAAGAAGAAGTGGCTACACCTAATTGAGAAATAACGGTTACAAAGAGTAAGGCTTTAAGTGTCCAGTTTAGTAGATCGCCTAAAAACTTTTGTAAAGTATCTTCCATATCTCTTTTCATCATTATTTTACGGGTATATTTGGTAATGATTTTTATAATCCATAACCCGATGAGTAAAATGATTAAAGCGGTAATCACTCTTGGTGAATATTCAATAATTAGATCTAAACCTCTGTCTAAATACGATTGTAGTTTTTCCATTTTTTCTATTTGATTAATATAATTAAAAGCGCAATAATAGCGGGAATTGATTGAATAATAAAGATCTTATTTTTCTTTGTTGAGTAAGACCCATAAATACCCGCAATAGTCACACAAACCAAGAAGAAAATTGCAATTTCTTTACTATAAACCTTATCAATAAGAGACCAAATGAGTCCCGCTGAGAGAAAGCCATTATATAAACCTTGATTTGCAGCTAGAACTTTAGATTGTTCTGCTAATTCTTTAGTGAGCCCAAATGCTTTCATACCTTTAGGTTTTGTCCAGTAAAACATCTCAAGGATCATAAAATAAAAATGCAATAAGGCAATCAGCGCGACAAGAATCTGTAATAATAGTTCCATTAGAAATTAATTTTGATTTGTGATAAAGCTTTTTGAGTTTCGGTAACAGGTAATTTACAAGCACCATCAATACATACATAAATTGTAGTTTGGCTATCTGAGTACTTATTTTCTAGTAAAGGTAATTCACTATCTTTTGTGCTACCTACAATTAGTTTATTAGGAATGAATTTTGAATTAACCTCTCTCAATTTATGGTGTGCATCTTTTCCAGAAATGGCAACTTCATAGAATTCACCCAAATAATTCAAGTATAAATTTAGCCAATTAGAACTTCCACTAGGATAACGAATTGCTTTGTTTTTTACATTTTGCAACATCTGCAGTGCATTATCTGAATATTTTTTATTGTAGAAATAATGACCTAGCAAAAACAAATTATTAGCCATGATAGAATTAGAAGATGAAATTACATTGTCATCTGTATCAATTTTTCTGGCAATAAGCGCTTCGTCTTCATCAGAAGTAAAAAAGAACATATTACTTTTTTCATCGTAAAAATGATCATAGGTATAGTCTGTTAATTGTTTTGCATTTTGAAGCCATTGTTCATCTAATGTAATTTGATAAAGTTGTAAGAAGGCATCGATTGTTGTTGCGTAGTCTTCTAAATAAGCGTTGATACTGCTTTGACCATTTTTATAATTTCTATTTAGTCCTCCATCATCTCGTAATTGATTATTAATGATGAAGTTTGCATTTTTTAAGGCCATATTAATAAAATGTTGATCATTAAAAGCGCGATAAGCATCTACATACCCTTTCAACATTAAAGCATTCCATGAAGTAAGTATTTTATCATCTAAGCGGGGGCGGTCACGTTGTTCTCTGCGTTTTAATAAAATGGCCTTCCAGCTTTTTACTTTTTCGCTAAGCTCTTCTTCATTTATTTGATGTTTTTTAGCAATTTCTTGATGAGATTTTGATCTGTAAAGATTGTAATTTTCATGCTCCCATTTCCAGTCATTACTAATATTATAATAGTCTTTAAAAATGCTAAAATCGCCTTCATCTATAAGCTCTTGTAATTCGGCTTCACTCCATACATAAAAGGCACCTTCTTCAAGTTCTCCTTTGTCATTTGTACTATCGGCGTCTAGAGAAGAATAAAAACCGTTTGAATTATCGAGCAGTTCACGTTCAATAAATTGCGTGGTTTCGTAAACGATATTTTTATAAAATGGGTTTTTGGTAGCTAGGTAAGCATCTGAATATAAACTTACCAATTGCCCATTATCATAAAGCATTTTTTCAAAATGTGGAATATGCCATTTTGAATCAACAGAGTAGCGTGCAAATCCTCCACCCACTTGATCATAAATACCACCCATAGCTATTTTATCAAGTGAATTTTGAACTTGTTTATCTATTTGCTTATCATTGGTTTGTTTTGCATATCGTAATAAAAAACTGAGGTTGTTTGGCAATGGGAATTTAGGAGCTCCAACATTACCGCCGAGATCAAAGTCGAGGTATTTTTTCCAATTGGCGATAATAGTATCAAGTTCAACTTTATTAAAATCTGCAGTAGTAGTGTTTAATACAATGAGATCTGATTGTTGTACGCCTTTAGTTAGTTTTGAGGCATAGTCTTCCATTTTCTGGGGCTCTTCTTTAAAAACACGATTAATTTGGTTTAAAGCATCTACCCAATTTTCTTTTGGAAAATAAGTGCCGCCCCAAACCGGACGTCCATCAGGCAGTGTAATACAATTTAATGGCCACCCTCCACGCCCTGTCATTAACTGTAAAGCGTTCATATAAATTTGATCAATATCGGGTCGCTCTTCACGATCAATTTTTATATTGATAAAATTTTGGTTCATAATTTTGGCAACAGCAGTATCCTCAAAGCTTTCACGCTCCATTACGTGGCACCAATGGCAAGCTGCATAACCAATAGAAATAAGAATTAATTTATTTTCTTTTTTGGCTTTTTCTAAGGCTTCTTTTCCCCAAGGATACCAGTCAACCGGATTATGAGCATGCTGTAATAGATACGGGCTTGTTTCATTAATAAGAGCATTAGTATGCAGATGTTCAGCCATATTTTTTGTTTTTTTAGTTGTGCAATTCAACAAGAGCAACAACAAAAGTAGAAGTGTAGAAAGCTTATAAGCCATTAACTTTTTTTGGTAAAGATACATAATAAAAAAAGCGTTTTGAATATTTCAAAACGCTCTCTATTTTCCAATGATTAGCGTTACTTTACTTCAAAGGTAATTTTAACATTTACACGGAATTCTTCAACATCGTCATCACTTACAACAACGCTTTGCGATTGAACAAATGCCGATCTGATATGTTTCACACTTTTCGAAGCATGTTTTATTGCTTTTCTTGTGGCATCTTCCCAGCTTTCACTAGAATTTGCCATTACTTCAATAACTTTCATTACTGCCATAACTATTTTGTTTTAAGATTAAAAAATTGTTTTCCTAAAGGTACAAAATAGTTGATAGTTTTTAAAGTGTTAGCCGTTAATAGCAACAACTTCTTCTATTTTATTGGGCAGTAGTTGCTTAAGGGTTGCCTCAATACCATTTTTTAAAGTAACAGTTGATGATGGACATCCACTACAAGCACCTTGTAGAACAACATTTACGGTTTTACTTTGGGTGTCGTAAGATTGAAACATAATATTACCTCCATCTGAAGTTACCGCCGGCTTTATATATTCATCAAGAATAGAAACGATTTCTTGAGAAACATCATCAAGCTCTTCGGTATTTATTGGCTCAAATTCAGGTTGTGCTATTTTTTTTGGTTGATAATTTTCTGTGATTATCAATTTACCTTCACGAAGGTATTCTTTAATGAAGTCACGTAACGATGTTGTTACTTCAAACCAATCAATGGTATCGTTTTTTGTAATAGATATATAATTTTCTGAGATAAAAACTTGACTCACAAAAGGGAAATCGAACAGAGCGTTCGCTAAAGGAACTTCTGCAGTATCTTCATTACTTAATGCTTCTATGTTTTGGGAAGTTAACAATCTGTTAGTAACAAATTTCATTGCTGCAGGATTCGGTGTGCTTTCGGCATAAACCTCTACTATAGATGCTGTTGTTGCCGTTTGAGCAAATAAACTATCATGTTTATTAAGGTAGTTTTCAATAACTGCTTTTAATTCTTCTTGCACGTCAACCCATTCAACAATATTGTAGCGTTCAATAGCTATAAAATTTGCGGTAACAAATACTTTTTTCACAAAGGGTAAGTGAAATAATTGTTGAACCAAAGTGGAATTTTCGGCTTCGTCAACATTATGATACTCGAAACTTCCATCGGTTAATATTTTATTAGCAACGAATTTTAAAATGGCATTGTTAGGTGTGTTTTCTATTGAAATAAGAGTCTGCTGCATGATTCAAAAATTATTTACGCAAAGATAGTGAAGATTAAAATATAAAAGCTCGCATTTGCGAGCTTTCATCTACCAAACATAGTTCTTGTTTTTGGCCTGTTTTTTTATGGCCTTAATCATAGCTTTATCTAAACTTCTGCTAGTTGTTTCTTTTTGTTTTTTAGCAACATAAGCAATACGTTTTTTGTTGAGTTCATTGATCTTTTTTTGAATCTCTTTACGCTTTAAACGTTGCTTAGAAACATACTCTTTGATTTCGGCAGTAGATTTGTTTTGTAAATCTTTTGGTAAGCTATTTTTATTAATCTTATCATAGTTAAAGTCTGCTTCATTTTCGGCATCGACCAAATCCCAAGTTGAATTTTTATATACTCTTGAACTTTTACTAACAGCTCTTTTCACTTCAACTACTTCATCAAGTTCAGCAGCGTTTTGATCTTGAATTGCCTGTAATCGTATTTTATTTGCTCCTTGACTTCCATAATAAATGTAGGTGTCATTTAATTTTTTGTTTAGGATGATAATTTCTCCGTCATATGGAGAGGCAATGTGTACGATAGTTTCATTTTGATCAATGGCCATATAATCACCATTGGTTAAACGAGCTCCATCTTGCCATTTACCATGAATTCCAGTTTGATAGTTACCACAGAAAATAGTATTAACTACTACGTCTTCTTCATTTGCTAAAGCGGCAGCATCTTTATAATGAACAGTTCCTTGGGTAAAAGGCTCATTACCCGCAATAAAAATTAATTTTAAGTCATTTTTATTATTGCCCCAATCCAGTTGTTTGAGCGAAGTTTGAATTACCTCTCCGCAAAATTCATTACCACCATTTGTACGAAGCGCGAATAGCTTTTCTGAAATCTCATCGAGATCTGAATTAAAGCCCATTACTTGACGAATGTAACCCTCATGTGATGATAAGTTATCATTTCCATATTCATACAACGCGATTTGCAGATCAGGATGTTCATTTTCACATCTGGCATACGATAATTCATTAACAATTTCCCATAATTGTGTTTTAGCCTGATTAATAAGCCCGTCCATAGAGTTGCTTGTGTCTAAAAGCAACGCAACTTTAATGGTGTTCTTTTTGGGGTTATCATTGACAGCAAATAGAAAGGTTGAGGTTAAAGTTAGAAGAACGATGATTATTTTTTTTAAATTCTTCATAGTGTTTTTGTTTAAATTTTGAGTAAAAGTATGGCCATAAACATTTTATAAAAACTCAAAATGAGTGAAATACACTTTTAATTGAGTAAATGAGAATACTGATTTAGTAAAGCGGCAAATTTAGTACTCAAAAAGCCCTTTATTAAAAAATATTGATTTTATGGTGTCGTTTAAAGTATGTAGTTTTACCTCTGTCTTAATCGATTAATGAAATATAGATTATACATATTATTACTGGTGCTAATTTCTGCGGCCGTGAATTTGAATGCCCAAATAAGAAATGATCAAACGAAAGAAAAGGGTGTTTATAGTGATCGAATTACCGATATTGACGGAAGGCCTCTTGCTGGTATAACGGTTAGAGTACGAGGTAAGGGTGTTTCTACAAAAACAAATGATAATGGAGAATTCACAATAAGAGCAGAAATTGGAGACCTAATTATACTAAGTAAAGATGGTAGAACAATTGATTCGTATCGTTATGACGGTAGTTTAAATTATGAAGTGAAAGATGGTTCGGGTGTGTTAGATGTTCCAGAGGGATCAAGCGTTTCTAAAGTGAAAAAATCAAAGATAAGTAGGGGCAGACAAAGTAGTTTTCAGATACAATTAGATTCTGCAATATTTTATAGTGCCAGCAATCCTTCCAAAAGTTTAGAAATGGTTGGGACAGCGCTAAATTTAGCAGGTATCAATAATCAGCAATTGGGTCAATCGTATGCAGTTTTAGGTGATGTATATATGAACTTGAAACAATATGATTTGGCCGCTGATAATTATAAAATTGCAAATGATAATGAACCTAAAATTATTACTGCAATAAAGCTGTCAAAAGCTTATTTGCTAAATGGTGATTATAATTTAGGTGAAAAGCAATTTAAAACACTGCTTGAGAATCGAGCCATTACAACTACGCAAAAGGTAGAAGTATATGAAGGCCTGGGAGATGTCTATTTTCAGCAAAAATTGTTTAATAGGGCTTTAGCAGAATATAGAACTGCCTTAAATCTAAATGAAAGAATTAATAATATTTCGAAACTAACAGTTTTAAATTCTAAAATAGCTTCCGTTTTAGATGAGTTAGGGAGAGATGGAGAAGCAGAAGGATATTTAAACCGTTCAATTCAGTCAGCGGAGGCAGAAAGCCCACAGAAAGCAGTGCTTCAAAATAGACGCGCAGCGGAGTTTTACAGTAAAAATAATAGCTTAAATAAAGAGGTTGAACTTCGTAAAAAGACATTGGAAGTATTAGAAGATGAAGAAATTAAAGAAATAGTAGGCCCGGAGACTGATGAAAAAATAACAAAATCGAGAGCAAAACTTGATCTTGGGAATGCCTATTTAAAACAAAACAAATTAAATGAAGCAATATCATTACTAGAAGAAAGCGCTGCTGATGCTGAAGAAGAAGAAGATATTGAAACTCAAAAAGATGCTGTTGAGAAATTATCTGAAGCTTATGTTTCCTTAGGAGATGAGGTAAATGCTTTAACAAACTATCAAAAGTATGTTTCGCTTGTAGATGTGCTTTATAAACAAAAGGAAAAGGAAATTGCAGATGCAATCAATTTAAACAGGTCACTGTCTGAAAAGCAAAACCGAATTACGAGTTTAGAAAAAGACAGAGAATTATCTGATAATAAGTTGAAATTATTTGAAACAGAAAATCAACTAACGGTTGAAAATGATCGTCGCCAAAAATTAACAATTTATGGTTTATTAGTTGGACTGATCTTACTTCTATTTTCATTGTTTTGGATGATACGCAGTAATCGCCAACGTAGATTAACCAATAATTTATTAGCCTTAAAGTCATTGCGTACCCAAATGAATCCACATTTTATTTTTAATGCTTTAAACTCTGTAAATAGTTTCATTGCCCAAAATGATGAACGCAGTGCGAACCGATATTTAACGGAATTTTCAACTTTAATGCGAAGTGTTTTGGTAAACTCCGAAGAAGATTTTATTCCTTTAGAAAAGGAAATAGAATTGTTAGAATTATACTTAAAGCTAGAACATTCTCGCTTTCAAGATAAATTTGATTACAAGTTAATTATTGATAAGAATATTGAGCATGAACAGTTTCAGATTCCACCGATGTTACTGCAACCATATGTTGAAAATGCTGTTTGGCATGGGTTGAGATATAAGGAAGATAAAGGATTTCTAAAAGTCGAACTTTCCAAAATAAATGAGGAAACTATTTCCATTGAAATTTCAGATAATGGTATAGGTAGAAAGAAGTCTAAAGAATTAAAGACTGAGCATCAGAAAAAACAGCAATCAAAGGGAATGCAAAACATCAAACAACGAATAGCAATTTTAAACGAAATGTATAAAGATAAAGTTGACGTTTGTATTGAAGATTTATATGATGATGAAACGGGCACCAAGGTACGATTAACACTTAAAAAGGATTGATGAATTTAAGAACGATAATAGTTGAAGATGAGCAAACCAGCCGTGAAATTCTAAAAAGCTACTTGGCAAAATATTGCCCTACGGTTGAAGTACTTGGAGAGGCTAAGAATATTGATGAGGCTTTGGTATTGATAAGGAATAATGAATTAGATCTTATATTCTTAGATGTTGAAATGCCTTATGGTTCTGGATTTGATCTGTTAGATAAATTGGGTAAAATAGATTTCGAAGTTGTGTTTGTTACCGCATATAACCAATATGCAATTGAAGCACTTAATAAACATGCATCTTATTATTTATTGAAACCTATTTCTATAGATGATCTTATTAAAGCGGTTGATTATGTGACCGAATTGAAAAAAAAGGAAACAGAATTGCAGAATAAAGTATTGATCCCTAAAACAAATCCTACAAATCAAAAAATTACAATTCCTACTCAAGATGGATTTGAAGTATTAGAAATGAAAGATATTATCTATTGCAAGGCCGATGATAATTATACCGAAATTTATCTTGAAAACGGATATAAGAAGTTGGTAAGTAAAACGTTAAAATATTTCGAGGCGGTTTTAAAAGAAAATGGTTTTGCACGCATTCATAAATCATATCTGGTGAATGTATCTTATATCACATCCTACCGAAAGGGCAAAGGAGGAACTGTATTCTTAAATAATGGTAAAGAATTAAGTGTATCTGCCTCTAAAAAAGCTGAGCTGCTATCCTATTTTAAGTGAATTAGATTCCATTGCCCATTCTAAAGCAGTTAATACATGAATTTTGGTGGTATCGAATGAGGGAATATTCAATTCATTTTCTGGGATTAATAATGGAAATTCTGTACAGCCCAGAATGATTCCTTCAATATTCTTCTCCTCCATTTTTTTTATGATCTCTTTGCATTTATTTTTTGAATCCTCCGTGAATATGCCTTTAAGAAGTTCTGAATAAATAATATCATTTAATTGCAGACGATCACTTTTATTGTCCGGTATTACCACTTCAACACCAAAATTTTCTGATATGTATTTTGTATAGAAATCCATCTCCATTGTGTACTTGGTTCCAATGAGTCCAACTTTTTTTAAATTTTTCTCTTTGATTTTTCTGCCGGTCGCTTCGGCTATGTGAAGAAATGGTACGTTGATGGCTTCTTTGGTATAATTGCTTACAACATGTATAAGATTCGATGCTATTAAGATGATATCTGCACCGGCCTTTTCTAAATTTATAGCTGCTCGTTTTACTATCTCGGCTATGGCATCCCAATTTTCTTCATGTGTTAATTGAGCAATTTCAGAGAATTCAACCGAATATAGAATAACTTTACTAGAATGTAAACCTCCTTTTATTCTGTTCGAATATTCATTTAATAGTTTATAATACTCCATAGAAGATTGCCAGCCCATTCCTCCAATTAATCCAATGGTTTTCATGTATAATTATTTAGTTTTAGACATTTCTTCGGCTCCTGTAATTTTTAGATTTTGAAAGAACCGTTGTGATTTGCATTTCATTAACTCTAAAACTGATTTTTTTACTTTTCTCGAGTTCACTTGATGTTCTAATGTGCAGTCCATATCTTCATTTTTAAATTATTATATATTCAGAATTATAGATATATTAAATAAAAAATTATATCTTGTTAATATTCTTTTTATAAAGATCAATTACCTCTTCATTCCGTCTATAGTAAGTCCATTTCCCATGTCTGGTAGGGATAATTAAACGCTCTTTTTGCATTGCAGTTAAATAAGTTGAAATAGTCGATTGTGATAAACCTGACTTATCTTGAATATACCCAACACAAACCCCGTCATCGAACCCTTCAATATCAACGTGAGGAGGGAAATGTTTTTCGGGCTCTCTAAGCCATTCTAAAATATTTAATCTTGTTTTATTTGATAATATTTTACTAATTTCTACTATATTCATGCTACAAATATATGAAATATTTTTATATATCTAAATATATAGATATGTTAGTTAAAGAACTCTATGAGTATTATCAAAAAATTAAACGGAAAAGAGCCTCAATTCGGTAATGATTGTTTTATCGCAGAAACCGCAGTGATTGTTGGTGATGTTGAAATGGGGAATCAATGCAGTATTTGGTACAGTGCTGTACTTCGTGGCGATGTACATTATATAAAAATGGGCAATAAAGTAAATGTACAAGATAATGCCACGGTGCATTGTACTTATAAGAAAAGTCCAACAAATATTGGTAATAATGTCTCGATAGGCCATAATGCCATTGTACATGGTTGCACAATTCATGACAATGTATTAATTGGTATGGGCGCTATCGTTATGGATGATTGTATCGTTGAGAGCAATTCTATTATTGCAGCTGGAGCGGTCTTAACTAAAGGTACCAAAGTTGAATCAGGAACAATTTATGCCGGTATGCCTGCTAAAAAAATAAAAGACATTTCACCAGAATTAGTTTCTGGAGAGATTAATAGAATTGCCGATAATTATGTAAAATATTCTGGTTGGTATAAGAAATAAATATCACCTTATACGACCTTTAGATCTCATGAAAAGATTATTAATTTTATTCTTGGTTTTGTTATTAATTTCCTGCAAAAAGCAAGTGCAAGAAAAAGTCTCTTTAAAATTTCTTGATGAATTTGTTCTGCCAGATAGCTTGATTGTTGACAGTACTTTGGTTGGCGGATTATCTGGAATAGATTATAAAAATAGAAGCTATTATTTGGTTTGCGATGATTCTAGAAACCCTAGGTTTTATAAAGCAAACATTGAAATTAAGAATAATGCGATCGATACTATCTTCTTTAAGAAAGTTGTCACCATAAAAGATACAACAAAATATTACGACCTCGAATCAATACTTTTAGCGGGAGATAAATTACTACTTACCTCTGAAGGGCTAATTAGAAAGGGTAAAGATCCTGCTTTCTTTTCAGTTAATCAAAGAGGCGAAGTTTTGAGTAGTTTTGAACTTCCAGAAAATTATAAAGCAGACAGTTATGGAAAACCTAGAAATAATGGTGTTTTTGAAGGCTTATCTCGTAGTTTTAATGAAGATGGATATTGGGTTATTGCAGAATTACCTTTAGAAATTGATGGTGATGAACCAACCATTACAAAGGCTGATTACCCTATTCGAATGACCTATTTTAATCAGATAACTGGCAAAGCGGAGAAGCAATATTCTTATTTATTAGATGAAATAGCTAAACCGCCATTAGACAATTTTGCCGTAAACGGAGCTACTGATTTATTGGAGTATGCCAATAATAAATTTTTAATTATTGAGCGTGGTTTTTCATCTGGCCATGGGGTTAATAGCAATGATATTAAAATTTTCGATGTAGATGTTAGTGGTGCTACGAATATTTTAAATGAAAGAAGCCTAAAAGAAATGGAGTACACACCAGTAGAAAAAACGTTGATTTTTGATTTTGATTCTATTAGAAGTCAACTTACAGATGAAAATATTGATAATATTGAAGGAATTTGTTTCGGCCCTAAGCTAACGAATGGTAATCAGTCGATTCTATTGGTTTCCGACAACAATTTTAATGAAAAAGAGCAACTTAATCAATTCATTTTAATGGAGTTAGTAATCGATTAACGATTTTTCGTGACTTTTTCTAATAAATGGTATCTTTAACAAAGATTTACCAAGCTTATGCCTCAAATAGAATCAGAAAATATTGTAGAATTTTTATCTAAAGTCTCTTTTTTTTCAGATGTAAGTCAAGACTCACTTCGTTACTTAGCTAAAGATGTTCAGCAAAAAACTTTTGTTAAAGATCAAACTGTCTTTGATAAAGGTGACATAGGAGACGCATTGTATGCAATTTATGAAGGCAGCGTTAAAGTGCATGATGATGAGCATTTATATGGTAATTTAAAAAAGTATGATTGCTTTGGTGAATATGCATTAATTGATGATCAGGCAAGATCAGCTTCAGTAACTACAAAAGAGAGAACGATTGTTTTAAAAATAGAGCGCGACCACTTCTTAAATCTTATGGCACGCGATAGTGGCTTTTCTCATGGGATTTTGGCTGTAATGATCAAAAGACATAGAGAATTAGATGTTATTCAAGAAAAATTGGCCTCTTCAAAGAAAGAACTTGAGTTGGCAAGTTCTAAGATGACCGGACTTATCAATGGGGCAATGGATGCCATAATCATGTTTGATCATAGTTTTAGAATCGTTTTAACGAACCCTTCTGCGAATAAACTACTAGAAAATAATGACGTACTACAGCGAAATGTACTTTTTTTCTTTGATGAGCAAAGTGCTAATACTATTGAATCAATAGTTAAAGAAGGCAAAGAAAATGAGTTAAATAATTACTTACCTACGATTATAAAAGTGATAGGCTCTGACGGAGTCGAAACTTTAAACGAAGGCACCATTAGTAAGTATGGTTCAAGTGATGTTATTTTTTACACTTTAATTTTGAGAAATATTCAAGATCGTTTAGTTGCGGAGGATACTATAAACCTTCTAACTAAACAAACAGAATATTTAGAAGAGGAGATTAAAGAGCTAACGAGTAGCTATGGCATTATTGCTGAAGATTTGGGCATGAAGAATGTTCTCAATTTGATTGAGCAAGTAGCTAAAACCGATGCAACAGTTTTAATTGCCGGAGAAACAGGAACCGGAAAAGAATTGGTAGCTAGAGCTATACATAGGTCAAGCAATAGAAATGATAAACCTTTAGTGCGTATAAATTGTGGTGCTATTCCGGGTAATCTTATAGAGAGCGAGTTGTTTGGGCATAAAAAAGGCGCATTTACAGGGGCAACAGTTGATAGAAAGGGGCGTTTTTTATTAGCCGATAAAGGAACTATTTTTTTAGATGAGATAGGGGAGCTGCCTCTAGACCTTCAACCAAAATTGTTACGTGTAATTCAAGAAGGGGAATTTGATCCGGTTGGGAGCTCAGAAACGATTAAAGTGAACGTTAGAATAATTGCGGCTACACATCGTGATCTACTAAAGCATTCGCAAGAAAATAAATTTAGAGAGGACTTATATTATAGATTGAATGTATTTCCGATAACAGTTCCACCTTTGAGAACTAGAGGAGAGGATGTGTGTTTAATAGCGCAAGAAATGATTCGCCAATTTGCTCTAAAGCTCAATAAACCAAAAATCAAACTAACAGATATAGATAGAAGTTTGTTTGCCAACTATCAATGGCCAGGCAATGTTCGTGAGCTACAAAACTTAGTTGAACGTGCTGTTATTGTTTCTCAAAAAGGAAAAATAGATTGGCATTCAATTATTCCTGCAAATTCTGGCGAACAAAAAGGTAGCGTTATCTCTGAGGCACCTCAAAAAATAATGACTTCAAAAGAATTAGTCGTTTTTGAAAAAGAAAATATTCTTCGCGCATTAAGACAAACACGTTGGAAAATCTCCGGCAAGGGTGGTGCAGCTGAGTTACTCGATATGCGCCCTACTACATTAGCTTCAAAACTAAAAGTCTTAGGTATAGAAAGACCTGTTTAGTTCTCCGAAATTTCGTAAATAAATAACGATAAATCGTTAATATACGAATTTTCAATAGTTTTTCATTTTTTCATTTAACACATAATTAGCTGTAAATCAGATTTTTAAATAATTTGGCACGGCAATGGCACTAAACAAGGCAAATAAAAATTGTTTAATCATAAAATTTAAAAAAATGACAACTACAGAAAACATTAAAAACGGAGTAAACGTAGATCAATTAGTAGAAACTATTCAACACATTCAAGCCGAACCTTCTTTAGCAAAATTCGAGTTTAGAGCTAAAAACAACTGGATCACTGGTGGCCATTGTGTAACAAGCGCAAAGAGTTTTTATGGTGCAGGTCAAGAGGATACTACACGTCAAGAAACTTTCACTATGGAGTGTGATCATCCAAATGTATTATTAGGAGAAGATAAAGCCGCTACACCTGCAGAAGTTGTATTACATGCCTTAGGTTCTTGTTTAACTGGCGCTATGGTTTACCATGCCGCTGCTAACGGAATTGACATTGAAGGTGCAGAATCTAGCTTAGTAGGATCTTGTGACTTACATGGTTTCTTAGGATTAGATCCTGAAGTACGTAAAGGTTTTGATGGTATCAAATTTAAGTTGAAAGTAAAATCTGATGCTACAGAAGAGCAATTAAGAAATTTAGCAATGTTCTCTCCTGTATTTGATATGATTTCAAATCCAACGCCTATTTCAATAGAAATTGAAAAATAAGCCAAACCAAGAAAATCGACCGCTTGTTCTCCCTTTTTCAAGTGGTCTTTTTTCTTCTTTATCCTGATTGTAATCAGAATCCATTCAACACCACCAATGAAAACTAACAACAAACATATCACTACAGGTTACCAAGCAGTTGCAGAGATTGCATATAAAACCAATGAGGTTTTTCCTATCTACCCATGTACGCCTACTTCAGAAATGTCTGCCTTAGCGGAAGAGTGGAGCGCAAAAGGCCAACAAAATATTTTTGGTAAGGTGCCTACTACTTTCGAAATGCAAAGTGAAGCCGGTGTTGCCGGAACAATGCATGGAGCCTTACAAACAGGTGCTTTATCAAGTACATTTACTGCTTCACAAGGATTACTTTTGATGATGCCTAACATGTATAAGATTGCAGGACAATTGATGCCAAATGTTATCAATGTAGCAACACGATCAATTGCAACTCATGCGCTATCTGTATATGGAGATCATAGCGATATTATGGCTGCACGCCAAACTGGTTATGCCTTTTTAGGAAGTGCATCTGTACAAGAAGCACAAGATTTTGCTTTAATAGCTCAAGCGGCTACATTAAAATCTAGAATCCCGTTTGTTCACTTTATGGACGGATTTAGAACGTCTCATGAAACAAATACAATAGAGCAAGTTTCTGATGCGATTATTAAAGAAATGGTTGACTCAGATTTTATTCAACAACATAGGGAAAGAGCCTTGAGTCCTGATAATCCTGTTTTAAGAGGAACGTCGCAAGGAGCAGATGTATTCTTTCAAAGTAGAGAAGCGCAAAATATATTTTATAATGCTTGTCCATCTATAGTTCAAAACGCTATGGATCAATTCAAAACCTTAACAGGAAGAGAATATAACTTATTTGATTATGTAGGCCATCCTCAAGCCGAACACATCATTATTTCTATGGCTTCTTCAACAGAAACTATAGAAGAAACCATTAATCAACTAAATCAACAAAGGTGTAAATATGGACTAATAAAAGTTAGGTTATTTAGGCCATTCAGTAAAAAGCATCTATTGGAAGCTCTACCAAAATCAGTTAGGTCAATAGCTGTTCTAGACAGAACAAAAGAACCTGGGTCTTCGGGAGAACCATTATTCTTAGATATAGTTCAGTCACTAACAGAAGCTTTTCAAAATAAAGAAATAGAAAACCTGCCAAGAGTTGTTGGTGGGCGTTATGGATTATCATCAAAAGAGTTTTCACCAGCTATGGTGGGTGCCATTTACACAAACCTTAAAGAAGAGCAGCCAAAGAATAATTTTACCGTTGGTATCACTGATGATGTAACACATCTAAGTTTAGAAATCAGAAAAGAAATACAACTTTTAAATAATACGTATCAAGCTGTTTTTTATCAAGATAAATCAAAAAGCAACTTAGAAAATTCAAGAAATATCCTACAGATTGCGGGTAGTGAAAGCTATGTGCAAGGTTATATAGAATGTGATTATAAAAAATCAAATTCAAGAAATGTTGCGCATTTAAGAATTGATACTAAATCAATCAAAGCACCATATAAAATAGAACAAGCCGATTTTGTGTCTTGCCAGCAAACTCACTTTATCACTAACGATAATGCAATACAAACACTTAAACCTAACGGAACACTTCTGGTTAATTCTCAACTGACTTCTAAAGCATTCTGGCAGACACTCTCGGCTAAAAAACAGGATGAAATCAGGGCAAAAAATATTCAAGTATTTGTAATAGATAATAAATGGTTAAAAGAAGAATATATAGTTAATGGTTATAAACTGAACAGCCTATATGCAGCTTTTTTAAGCCTTAGAAAAGACATTGCTTATACTGATGAAATAGCAGATTTAATAGATAGTATTTATAAGGTAGATACAGCTATTGCTAAAAAAGATTTAGTTGAAAACAACAATGAGATTTCAAATACTTTATTGGGGAAATTGCTAAGAAATAATGGAAATGACGTATTGGTTAGCGAGCTTCCAGTAGACGGAACCTATCCTACCAACACTTCAAAATATAATCATAATGTAATAACTAGTGAATTGCCAGTTTGGAACCCTGATGCTTGTACACAATGTGGGGCATGTTCAATGGCTTGTCCACAAAGTGCCATCAGAATGAAAGTGTATGGAGATTCTTATGTAGAAACAGCTCCAGAAAACTTTAAATCTACTAAATCGGTAGAAGCAGATTTTGATCTATTGAACTTTTCATTACAGGTAAATCCAGACCACTGTACTGGCTGTAATAATTGTGTAGATGCTTGCCCTGTAAAAGGAGCATTACAGATGGTAGAAAGCAAAAATAATGCAGAAATAGAGAAAAAAAACTGGAATCATTTTGAAACAATTCCAGAATTAGAAAGAGAAAAAATAAATACAGAAAAGGTGAGTCAGCAACAGCTACAAGAACCTTTATTTAACTATTCAATTGGTGTTGAAGGTTGTGGGGAAGCACCATACCTTAAATTATTATCGCAATTAATTGGAGGTAGGTTATTAGTTGCAAATGCAACAGGCGCTAGTTCAATTTTTGGAGGTGCTTTACCTACAACACCTTGGTCTAAAAATAAAGAAGGTAAAGGTCCGGCCTGGGCTAATTCACTTTTTGAGGATAATGCGGAGTTTGGCTTGGGATTCAAATTGGCTTTAGACTATCAACAGCAACTAGATAAATCTGTATGGATCGTTGGCGGCGATGGTTGGGCTTATGATATCGGTTATGGTGGGCTAGATCATGTGTTAGCGTCAGGGAAAAATGTAAATATCCTAGTAATGGATAATGAAGTGTATGATAATACCGGCGGACAAATGTCTAAGGCTACGCCTTATGGAGCACAGGCAAAATTTGCCTTTAATGGTAAGCAAAAGCAAAAAAAGGACTTAGGCTTATTAGCAATGAGCTATGAAAATATATATGTAGCATCTGTTGCAATTGGAGCAGATCAAGAGCAAACATTGAGAGCTTTTAATGAAGCTGAAAGCTACGATGGTCCTTCACTTATTATTGCTTACTGCCATAGTGCTTCGCATGGTATTGATATGAAGAATCCTAGTAAATATCATAAAGCTGCAGTAGACTCAGGTCAATGGTTATTATATAGAAATGATCCAAGAAGAGTTAAAAAAGGATTAAACCCGCTTCAATTAGATTCTAAAACTCCTTCGATTGAAATAGCTGAGTATTTAAAACTAGAAAATAGATTTTCAAAAATATTCCGGCAAGATGAAGTGTCTTTAAAGGCGGTCATTAAAAATATGCAACAACAAGTTAGTAAACGATTCAATAAATATTTAATGTTGGCTTCTTTAGATAATATAAATAGATCGAAAGTGATTCATGATCAGAAAATTAAGGCAATTTTAAATAGAAATCATTAGAATAGCAACAAGCGTAAATTTTAACAATTTGCTCTCACCAAATTTCCGTAAATTGCTTAGCAATTAACTAAACTTCCTTCGTGAAGCACTAACTCTTTTAATTCAAATGAAAACATTACTCAAAATGGTAATGCTATGCATGTTTTTGTGTAGTATTACTTTTACCCTTCAATCACAACAACTTAATGAAGATACGTTTAAGGGCTTAAAATTTAGAAGTCTCGGCCCAGCTTTAACGTCAGGTAGAATAGCAGATATCGCCATTCATCCTGAAAATGAAAATATCTGGTATGTAGCTGTTGGTTCAGGCGGTGTATGGAAAACCGTAAACTCGGGTACAACTTGGAAGCCTATTTTCGATAAGCAAAAAAGCTATTCTATTGGCTGTATAACTATAGATCCAAATAACTCACATACCTTATGGGTAGGAACTGGCGAAAATGTTGGTGGCCGTCATGTAGGCTATGGAGATGGAATTTATGTAAGTTATGATGATGGAAAGACCTGGAAAAATATGGGTTTAAAACAGTCGGAACACATCTCTAAAATTATTGTGCACCCAGAAAATTCAAATATTATTTGGGTAGCTGTTCAAGGTCCGCTATGGAGTAAAGGAGGAGAACGAGGCCTGTATAAATCTGTAGACGGAGGGAAGACCTGGAAGAAAACTTTAGGAGACAATGAATGGACAGGAGTTACAGATATGGTGATTGATTATACAAATCCCGATGTACTTTATGCGGCTACTTGGCAACGTCATAGAAACGTAGCTGCCTACATGGGTGGGGGTCCTGGATCTGGATTGCATAAAAGTACTGACGGCGGTGAAACCTGGACAAAACTAACAACTGGAATTCCTAAATCTAATCTTGGCAAAACTGGATTGGCAATTTCTCCATTTAATAATGAAGTACTCTATGCAGCAATTGAATTAGATAGAAGAAAAGGAGGACTTTTTATGTCAACCAATGGTGGTACATCTTGGACGAAGCAATCTAATGCTATTTCTGGAGGTACTGGTCCTCACTACTATCAAGAACTATATGCCTCACCTCATCATGAAGGAAAATTATTCTTAATGAGTAATACAGTACAAATTTCAGATAATCATGGAGAAAAATTTTACCCTATGAATGAAAAACGTAAGCATGTAGACAGTCATGCAATGGCGTTTAAAAAATCTGACCCAAATTATGTTTTATTTGGCACTGATGGTGGGTTATATGAATCTTTTGATTTAACGAATTCATGGAAATATATTCATAATCTTCCAATAACTCAATATTATAAAGTTGCAGTAGATGATTCAGCTCCTTTTTATAAAATTTATGGCGGAACACAAGATAATGGTTCGCATGGAGGTCCATCTAGAACTGCAAAAAGTGAAGGTATAGCAAATTCTGATTGGTGGGTTACGCTGGCGGCAGACGGCCATCAATCAGCTACAGAACCTGGTAATCCTGATATTACCTATGGAGAATTTCAACAAGGTGCTTTGTGGCGAATAGATCAAAAAACAAGAGAAACTGTTTTTATTCAACCTCAAGCCAAAGAAGGAGAGCCTTACGAGCGTTTTAACTGGGATGCACCCATTTTGGTTAGTCAACATGATCCAAAACGATTATACTTCGCCTCGCAACGTGTTTGGAGATCGGATAACAGAGGAGATTCTTGGACAGCAATTTCAACAGACCTTACTAGAAATCAAACAAGATTGGCATTACCAATTATGGGAAAACAGCAAAGTTTTGATAATGCATGGGATGTATTAGCAATGTCTAATTATAATTCAATAACATCATTGGCAGAATCGCCAAAGCAGGAAGGACTATTATATGCTGGTACCGATGATGGTATTATTCAGGTAACAGAAAATGGCGGACAGAATTGGCGTAAAATAGAAGTAGGTTCTATTAAAGGGATTCCAACTACTGCTTTTGTGAATGATATTAGAGCTGATCTTTTTGATGCGAATACTGTTTATGCAGCTTTAGATAATCATAAATATGGCGATTTTAAACCCTATTTAATAAAGAGTACAGACAAAGGGAGAACTTGGAGGTCTATTAACGGTAATCTGCCAAGTAATTTAATAACCTGGCGATTGGTTCAAGATCATATAAAGAAAGATTTACTTTTTGCTGCAACGGAGTTCGGTGTATACTTTACAAATAATGGAGGATCAAAATGGATTAAGTTAACGAGCGGAATTCCACCAATTGCAATCAGAGATATTACAATTCAACGAAGAGAAAATGACCTTGTCGCGGCATCATTTGGTAGAGGTTTCTTTGTTTTAGATGATATCACCCCTATTAGAAACTTCGATGCTAATGTAGCGAATGCAGAAGGCGCCTTGTTTGATGTAAAACCGGCCTACTGGTATGTCGAACAACGTGAGGTATATGCTCAAGGAAATGATAAGTACACGGCCCCTAACCCCCCATTTGGAGCAATATTTACCTATCATTTATCTGATAAAATAAAGTCGTTAGCAGATAAAAGAAAAGAAAGTGAAAAGGCGGCGATTAAAGGAAATAAAGCAGTTTCATTTCCTGGGTGGGACGCTTTAGATGAAGAAAATAGACAACAAAAACCAACGATTATTTTAACGATAAAAGATAGTAACGGAAATGTTGTTAATACTATAAAGGGCACAAACAAAAAAGGGTTTAATCGTGTCAATTGGAAACTTGATGTGGCCGATAGAAGTGGTGAAAAGTTAAGCCCACCAAAACCGGTGGAGCAATATTTTAATTTTAACATCATGGCCACTCCTGGTGATTATACAGTCACTTTGTCTAAGCTTGTTGATGGTCAGCTAACAGAATTATCACCAGCAAAATCATTTAAGGTTGTTCCATTAAGAGAAGGAGCATTAAAAGGAGCTTCTTATGATGAGATCAATGCTTTTAGAGAAAAATTTCAAACATTCGAACAAGATTTAAAAGCTACAAATTTGGTATTGAAAGAGGCTATGTTAACAGTGAATGCTATGCAGCGTGCATTACAAAAAGCAAAAAGCCCATCTGGTTCTTTGATAACTGAAATCCATCAACAGAGAGCGGCATTATCGAAATTAGATAAGCAATTAAATGGGAATAAAGCTAAAAATGAAATAGGAGAGAAAAATGACCCAAGCCCAAATGGTGTAAGCTTCTTTGCAAAAGCAGCCTTAGCCACATCAACTTATGGCCCTACAACTTTACATAAAGAAACCTTAGATACTGCTATCAATAGTTTAGCTAAAATTAAGAGTGGTTTAAAAGGGATTGTAAATAGTCAAATTCCTTCATTGGAACGTAAATTGAAGTCGGCTGGAGCACCATGGATTGAGGGGCAGGGACTTATAGAAGATTAAAATAATAAGTAGCATGAGTTTACTAAAATTATTTACGAAAAGAAGATTGTTATACGTCATTATCGCCATACTATTTATTAGTTTTAATTATTCTGATGCACAACGATCGAAAAAGAAGGAAAAAAAACAACCTTTAGACTCGCTAATAATAACTGGTCTAAAATGGCGGAGCGTTGGACCGGCATTCACTTCAGGCAGAATATCTGATATCGCCGTGAATCCTGATAATTCTTTTGAATATTATGTAGCAACCTCTTCAGGAGGTGTTTGGAAAACTATAAATTCAGGAGTTTCATATATTCCATTATTTGACAAGCAAGGTTCATATTCTATTGGTTGTGTTACAATAGACCCTAATAATTCTAATGTAATCTGGGTTGGAACCGGAGAGAATAATAACCAACGATCGGTAGCATATGGAGATGGAGTTTATAAATCTCAAGATGGAGGGAAGAGCTGGAAGAATATGGGATTAAAAACTTCTGAACACATAGGAAAAATAATTGTACATCCAGACAATTCTGATATTGTTTATGTTGCCGCTATTGGTCCACTTTGGAGTAAAGGAGGAGATAGAGGATTGTATAAGACAGAAGATGGTGGTAATACATGGAAAGCTGTTTTAACAGTCGATGAGCATACAGGCATGAATGATGTTGTAATGGATCCTCGCGACCCAAATGTACTATATGCATCTGCACATCAGCGTAGAAGACATGTTTTTACCTATGTTGGTGGTGGGCCTGGATCTGGTTTACATAAAAGTACTGATGGAGGTGAAACATGGATTAAAATAAATAAAGGATTGCCAAAAACGGAATTAGGTAGAATAGGTTTGGCAATTTCACCGGCAAATCCGGAAATTATCTATGCCATTGTTGAAGCAGCAAATGGTAAAGGAGGATTTTTCGCATCTACAAATAGAGGTGCTTCTTGGCAAAAACGAGGAACGCATAAAACCAGCGGAAATTACTATCAAGAAATTATAGCCGATCCTATAGATGAAAACACAATTTATTCTATGGATACTTGGATGTCTGCAAGTAAAGATGGCGGTAAAACCTTTAAAAAAGTTGGAGAAACCTATAAACATGTTGATAACCATAGCATGTGGATTAATCCAAAAAATAATAAACATTGGTTGGTAGGATGTGACGGAGGTATCTACGAAACTTTTGATGCGGCTAAGAATTGGGATTTTAAAGAAAACCTTCCGGTGACCCAATTTTATAAAGTGGCCGTTGATAATGATGCTCCGTTTTATAATATTTATGGAGGCACACAAGATAATTTTAGTATTGGTGGCCCATCAAGAGTATTAACCGATCATGGAATCACAAATAATGATTGGTTTATTACCAATGGGGGTGATGGTTTTGAGTCGCAGGTCGATCCTAATAATCCAAATATCGTTTATGCCCAATCGCAATATGGTTTCTTAGTTAGATATGATAAGTTAAGTGGTGAAATAGTTGGAATTCAACCTAGAGAGAAAGAAGGAGAAAATGCATATCGATTTAATTGGGACTCTCCATTGGTGGTTAGTAGACATGCTCCAGGGCGATTATATTTCGCGGCTAATAAGCTATTTAGAACAAATGACTATGGAAATAGTTGGGATGTTATTAGTGGTGATCTAACGCAACAAATCGATAGGAATAAACTAAAAGTTTATGATAGAATTGTGAGCGTAGATGCCGTTATGAAAAACGGATCAACATCTCTTTATGGAAGCATAGTTGCATTATCTGAATCTCCTATTAATGAAAATTTATTAGCAGTTGGTACTGATGACGGCTTAATACAAATTACAGAAGATAGTGGTGTTACTTGGAGGAAAATTGCTGCAATACCAGGTGCGCCTAAACAATCTTATGTGAATAGTATTTATCTTTCGAAACATGATGAAAATATAATCTATGCTGCATACAATCATCATAAATATGGCGATTTTAAACCGTATATCTTTAGATCAAATGACAAGGGAAGAACTTGGGCGAAAATTAGTAATAACCTGCCAGAACGTGGTAGTGTTTATGCTATTGAAGAAGATCATGTTGATCCAAACTTAATTTTTTGTGGAACAGAGTTCGGCGCATTCTTTTCGCCCAATGGAGGACAACGTTGGAAGCAATTGAAAAATGGATTACCAACGATTGCGGTAAGAGATATTGCCATTCAAGAACGCGAGAACGATCTAGTGCTTGGTACATTTGGTAGAGGTTTTTATGTACTTGATGATTATTCTTCATTGCGATCGGTTAAAAACACGTACCCAACAGAAACCGCATTCGTTTATCCAATTAGAGATGCATTGCTTTGGGAAAAAAGTAGACCATTAGGGCTTCCTGGAAAATCATTTCAAGGAGATAATTTCTATAGTGCTGATAACTTGGGTCCAGAGGTGATGATAACATATTATTACAACAATAATTATACTTCATTAAAAGATCAGCGATCAAAAAGAGAAAATGCATTAATTAAAAATGGTAATGATACACCGTATCCGAATTACGAAGCTTTAAAAAAGGAAGCAGAAGAACAAGCGACACAATTGGTTTTTACCATAAAGGATGCTACCGGTAAAGTGGTTAAAAAACAGTTTCAAAAACCCAAACTAGGTTTGCAACGTTTTCATTGGGATCTGAGATATACCCTTCCTGATCCAATAAACTTTAATAAACCTGCTTTTTACAATCCATTTTCTCCGAAAGATGAAGGGACTTTAATTGAACCTGGTAATTATACCGTTGAGATGAGTCTTTATAGTGAAGGAGATTTTAAACAATTAGTAGCTCCTGTTTCTTTTAAGGTAAAGGCACTGAAGAATACTTCAATGCCGGCAGAAGATAGAGTTGAAAAAGTAGCATTTCAAAAACAGGTTGCCAAATTAAGAGCTGATTTTGCCGCATGTCAAAATATTTTAAATGAAACTCGAAATAGATTAAAGTATATTAAATCTGCTATTAAGAGAGCTGAGCTTCCATTAGATTCTTATTCGATATCAGTAGGGAATATTGAGAATAAATTGAGGGATGCACGTATTGCTCTTACCGGTGATGGAATTAAAAGAAGATTAGATATTGGTCAACCTCCATCACCAGGATTTAGAATTGGTGTGATGAGTTTTGAACAAAAATATACTACATCAACACCAACAAAAACGCATAAAGATAACTATGCAATCGCTAGAAAAGATGTTGATAATATCAAGAAAAAAGTTGAAGATATTTTTAATATTGATTTAAAGAAATTAGAGGATGCATTGATTAAAGCAGGGGCTCCGTATACTCCTGGAAGAGGCCAAGAAAATTAGTATTAAATAGTTAAAATAAAAAATAGCAGAAGCTCGAGCTTCTGCTATTTTTTATTCATCATATTTACGCCCTCCCAATCTGATGGGGTTTTATCTAAATATTGTTTTGATTTTTTTGTAAAGTAGTTAATGACTCCATCTTGAGGGTTTTCTACTAAAATATCTTCAAAAATTTCAAGGGTTTTAGAGAATTCTTTTTTAAAAAAATGCGTTAGTCCTTTTTCAAAACCTTCTAGTGATTCTTTTTTAAGCCTTATTTGTTCGATGGCATCACCATCAAAACATTCATAAATATCAACAATTTTATCTTTTCCTTTCGCTTGTACTTTACCTAAATAGCGTAGGTTGTATTGTTCTTTATTTTCAATACCCTTCAAGCTATTACCACTAACAATAATATTTGCACCATAATGCTTTGTAAGTCCTTCCATTCTGGACGCTGTGTTAACTGTATCAGCAATAATAGCCGTATCATTTCTTTTAATATCGCCTATTATTCCCATAATCAAAGGGCCGGTATGTAACCCCATACCAACCGATAAAGGTTCATAACCTTCTGCAATGCGTTTCTTGTTATAAGTTGTTAGCTTTTTTTGCATATCGATTGCAGCCTGCAGGGCATGATAAGGCTGATGAGGAAAGAGCGCCATAATGCCATCACCTAAATATTGATTTACGAAACCGCGGTTTTGTTGAATCAACGGCCCCATCCGACTTACGTAGGCGTTAACAAATTTAAAATTTTGCTCTGGGGTCATACTTTCGGCTAAGTTGGTATATCCTCTAATGTCGGTAAATAAAACCGTTATTTTCTTTTCGGTATGATCACCTAACGAAACTTCTGTAATAGCATCTTTATCTATAGATTTTAAAAATTCTGTAGGTATGAATTTACTTGTAGCGTTATGGATATTTTTAAGGTTAATATGAGTTTTAATTCTACTTAACAATTCATTTTTGGAGAAAGGTTTGGTGAGATAATCATTTGCTCCTGCATTAAACCCGGTTACCAGATCGTTAACCCTATTTTTGGCAGTTAATAGTATAACTGGTAATTCACTTGCACTATGTTTCTTTCTTATGGTTTCACATACCTCATAACCAGACATTCCTGGCATCATTATATCTAATAGAACGAGATCATATCTATCACCTTGCTTAAAATAAGATAATGCCTCCTTGCCGTCTATTGCTTCTTTAACGATATACCCGGCTAGTGATAGATGATTTTGTAATACTCTCCTGTTAATTTGTTCATCATCAACGATTAAAATTTTAAGTGCATTTGCCTTGGGAGCAGATATTAAGGTTTTGTTGTTGTTTCCGATATGTGAAGTTTCCTGGATTTTTTGTAGTTGTTTTTCAAAAGAATCAGGTTTGATATTCTTTAATGCTACTTTTTTAGAAGTACTTTTTTTAAGTGAAAAAGTAAACGAGGTTCCTTTTCCAACCTCAGACTTAAAATCAATAGAGCCTCCATGTAATTCAACTAATTGTTTAGTAACTGTTAATCCTAAACCAGTTCCACCTTTATATCTAACTATTGAACCATCACCTTGTTCAAAAGGTTTAAAAATGTGATCATACTTTTCTTTTGGGATACCAATACCTGTATCTGAAATAGTAATTTCTATGAGATCATCTAGTTCTTCTGCTGAAATTTCAATAGAACCTTCCTCAGTAAATTTGATAGCATTTCCAATAAGGTTGTAAAGAATTTGTTGCAGTCTATTTTCGTCTGCGCTGGCTAATGAAATATCTTTTGAAATAGTATTTATTAAATCAACCTTTTTTGATGTAAGTAAAGGCCTTGAAAGTTTTACAACAATATTTGTTAGCGCATAAATATCAACAGGGTTTAAGTTGAGTACGAGGTCTTTGTTTTTGAGCTTTGAAAAGTCTAATATATCGTTTACTAAATGAGACAGTCTCTTTCCACTGCTAGAAATCATATCTAAATTTTCCACTGCGGCTTTAGGTAGCTTACCTGCAATTCCATCTTTCAACGATTCTGTTAAACCAATGATTCCGGTAAGTGGGGTTCTTAGTTCATGTGATGTGTTTGCTAAAAATTCATCTTTGAGTCTATCAATTTTCTGTAGTTCAATTACACGTTCTTTTTCAGCTTTAGCTTTAGCAATTAACTGTTTTTTGTCTAGTTCATCTTGTTTGAGTTGTTGTCTGTATTGATACCTTTTAAAAAGGAAAAACGAAAGTAAAATGGCGGCGAGCGTTACTCCAATGATAATATTTCTAAGGGTAGCTTGACGTTTTAATTTTAAGTCTTTTATCTCGGCATCTTTTTCGAGTGAAGTAATAGCGTCTTGTTTTTTTTCGAGATCGAACTTTGCTTGCAACTCTTCAATTTGTTTAGATTTAGCTTCGTTAAGTAAACTATCTTTAACAGCGATAAATTTATTATTAAAGGCTAGTGCTTTTTTGAAATCTCCCGTTTCTGTATAGAGGGCACTTAAAATTTCATAGGCATCTTTCATTTCTGATTTAACCCCAATGTTTTCTGAAATTTTGGTCGACTTATTTAAAAAAGCTTCGGCTTTAATGTAATCTTTCAACTTTAAATATGTCTTTCCAATCTCATTATAGCTTAAAGTTAACTCACGTTGTTGATTCAGTTTTTTTCGTAATTCAAGTGCCTTTAAATGATAGGTCAATGCTTGATTGTGATTGCCTTTAAAATTGGCGACTTTGCCAAGTGAAGTATAGTCATAGGCCATACCCCAGTCACTTTTTAATTCGGTGTCAAATGTCAAGGCTTTATTAAAAAAATCAAGCGCCTGGTCATAATCCTTGAGCTGCATATAGGTGTCTCCAAGATTATAATTAATGTTGGCGAGTTCAATTTTATCATCTAATTTTTCGAATATGCTTAACGCTCTATTATACGCATTCAGCGCTTCATCTATTTTTTGAGTTTTTTTTAAGATTTCTCCCATGGCATTAAGTGTAGTGCCGATGCTAAATAAATCTTCTTTGGCTTCATAAATTTTTAAAATATCATAATAGATTTTTAGAGCTTCTTCTTGACTACCTTTATCATCTAAAATAATTGCCTTTTGATATAAACCATTTGCTAAAGCATTTTCATCTTTTTTTGTTTGATGAAAATTTAAATACTTTTCTATATGATCTAAAGCTTTATTGTAGTTTCCTTTTTGCCGTTCATAAACGCAATATTGATAGTTGGCTAATGATATCCCCCAATCAAGATTTGCTTTTTCACTAGAAACATATAAACTATCAATATATGCTTTTGCTATATCTCCATCATTTCTATTATTTAGGTATTCCCAAGAGATATCCTTGAGAACCTTTACTCTTGCCGAGTCGGTCAATGATTCTTTAAGTACATTTTTTAAACTATCAAGTTTCGAAGTTTGCCCAAATGAAAAAGTGGTAAGCAAAAAATATATAGGTAGTACAAATGCTATTTTTTTCATTGATAGAAGGGGGTGAGTTCTTTGATATAAATTTAACATATAAAAATTAAAATTTAAATATCTGATTATCAAGCAGATAGAAAATAATTACATTTTTTTTATTAAAAAAGGTAGGAAAAAAAGAGTAGCTGTTGTTCTATAGATGTACGAACAGTACGAGCGACGTTAAACTAAAAAAATAATTTTTTGCCGAAAGGGAAAATTGCTAAAAAAGAATAATATTTATAATACTTTTTTTCATGATAAGAGAAAGCTTCAGATTTCTGAAGCTTTTTTCTTTATGTAATTATGGTATTCCAATTTTTTGAAACTATCCAGATAAAATAACCAAAGAAGATTGCACTAACTAGAAACTTTAAAGTTGCAGAAGCTAAGAAACCAAGAAAGGAACCAAAAGCTGCCTTTATAGCTCTATTTGTGTCTTTACTATCATGTAGCATTTCTCCTAGTAAAGCGCCCAAAAATGCTCCAATAATAAACCCTCCGGGTACAGGGATGAAGAATAACCCTATTATAAGACCTATTGTAGTACCAAAAACACCGTATCTACTGCCTCCAAATTTTTTGGTGCCCATGGCAGGGATAAAATAATCGAGTATCCAAATAAGAATTGCAATTCCTAAAGTGATGCCTAAAAAGACCCAATCTAATGGTACAGCTTTGGTTAAATGTAAAAATAATAAACCTACCCATCCAGATAAAGGCCCTGGTAAAACTGGCAGAAAAGAGCCTATTAAGCCAAGACATAGAAAAAAAAGTCCTAGAATTAATAATAGAATATCCATAGTTTTTTGATTGATGTTTTTTTATTAGTGGGTTAAAACTATACATTGTTACTTAAATATTGAAAATATTAAGAAAACATTGTTTATAAATGGTAAAGACGCGCCTTAGATAAAACTAAAAAAATTGTACTTTCACATTGTCAATTGATATACAATGATTCAACGCGTATTGGTAGTTATCTTGGTAGCTTTATTTATTTCGTGCGACCGATCGTCGTCTACTACCACTACTGTTCGTTTGCAATCTTTAGATACAATCATTGATTATACTTCTGTAGATACATACCCTTTATTTTCCAATTGTCACGAGATCAATAGTAAACCTGAACAAAAAGAATGCTTTGAATTGGCTTTGACCGAATTACTATCAACGAAGCTAAAAAGAGTTGACTATAAAGTTAAAGAGAAAGTTAATGATTCATCTTATGTAAATTTACTGATAAATACGAATGGTAAAACCAAGGTTGTTTCAATTTCTTCACCACCAAGCATTAAAAATAACTTACCTCAGCTTGATAGTATTATTAAGCAGAGTGTTAATGAGTTGCCTATAGTAAAACCTGCCATTAAGCGGGGTATTCCGGTGCGTTCGCAATATCAGCTGGCAGTAGTTATAAGAACAGATTAATCAAAAACGAATAGCTAACTTCTTCATTAATCGAAGCACTTCTATATATAGCCAAATTAGAGTTACTAGTAAGCCCCAAGTAGCAACCCATTCGTAATATTTGGGGGCACTACCTGTTTTTCTATCAATAAAATCAAAATCAAGCAATAAAGAAAAAGAAGCGACTATAGCTGCTATTATGTTGAATCCAATAGCAAACCATGAGGTTCCCCAAACGAAAGGTAAACTAAGTCCGAATATAGTTAGTATCCAATTAATAATGTAAATAAAAAAAATTGTAACCGCAGTAGAGATAATAACACTTCTAAATCTTTTGGTAACAATAATAATGCGCGCCCTATAAAGTATCAACATTACAAAAAAAGTTAGAACTGTAATGCTCACTGCTTTCATTGGCATTCCTGGAAACCTAATTTCGGCATAAGCAGAAATACCACCTAAAAATAATCCTTTAGCTAAGGCATATAGTGGTGTAGTATATGGAGCCCAAGTGCGTTTATAGGAGGTTAAAAGACTAAAAAAAATGGCAGCTAACATTCCGCCTGAAGTATACCACTTTACATCAACTCCTTTATATACTAAATCCCAAACATACCATGTTGTTGCTGCAACTAAAATTAAGCTAAAAAGGGATTTAATAAAAATACCTCCAAGACTCATCTTATTAACACTAGATCGCTGAGGTTTCCAGATATAGTTTGTAAATGCAGGATTTGAAGTACGATAGTTTGCTAAAGACATGTTGATCTGGTTATCGTTTAAATCTTCTTCCTTTCCACTGATAACCAGAGGTTAAAGAAGCTATTGCTACAAACATACTAAAAAAAGGATAGATAATGCTGCTTAAAAAATAGTGGGGAAGCTCCTTTTTTTGATTGAAGAAAGCGGCAGTTTTAAATATTAAAAGAGCATCAATAAATAATTTAATTAGGAAGATGATCAGTAAAATCAACCATGAAAATTTTCCTAAAATACTTAATGCTAATAAAATAATGAGCAACACATTTTTTATAAAAACCGAAAAAGCAACTAGTTTGCTAAATCGATTTTTATATCCTGTTGATTTCGCTGCCCAACGTATACGCTGTTGCACTAGTAATTTAAAACTTGATTGGGTATTAGAGGATACAATGGCATTACTTGATTTTAAATAAACAACTTCGTTTGGGTACTTATGCGAGACTTTTTCTAGTAAAAAAATATCATCGCCGCTGGCAATGGTTGTATTTCCTTCAAAACCATTTAGATCCTTAAAAACTTCTTTGCTGTAACAGAGGTTAGCGCCATTACACAAAAAAGGGTTTTTAATGCCAAACCCACCAATCGTCGCACCTTGCAAACTTAACATATCTAGTAGCTGAAACTTATCTAAAAAGCTATTTATTGGCGCATAAGTTACCGGTCCCACAATTAGTTTTGGTGATTTTTTAGTAATGATTGAGTTAAAAGCTCGGAGCCAATTTTTCGGAACTTTACAATCGGCATCCGTGGTGATGATCCAATCGAATTTTGCTTGTTGTATAGCAGTGTTTATTGCATCTTTTTTAGGTGAATTGGTTTTTCTAATATTGTCAATTATCGTAACGCTTGATTGAAAGGAATTATTTAGAGTGATTTTCTTAATAGTGTCGACAGAATTATCTTCAGAATCGTCATTCACAAAGATTATTTCATAGTTGTTTTTTAGGTAATCTAATGCTCGTAAGCTTCTCAATAGTTTTGGTAGGTTTTGTTCTTCATTGCGAAACGGAATTACTATTGAAAATGCATGAGAAGAGTTGTTATTTAGCTTTTTAATATTTTTTACATGACCAAACCCAATGATAAAAGAACCAATAATAAAGATATATACTAACGTAATAACAAGTGCTGCAAAAATCATTGTAAATTATCTTTAGTTTCAAATGCAGAAGGTAAATTGAAATTAAGCACAAAGTAGCTTCCAAAAATGGCTGGTAATGCAAAATTAAGCAACCACATTAATAAAGTAATGGTAACAATAATAAGTTCATTTACAGGATAAAAACTAAATACCCAAACGGCAACGGAACCTTTAATTAGCCAATCAAAAAAAGACAAACTGGGAACGATTGACGCAATAAGATACATTGAGCTTATTAAAGCCATCGCGGTTAAATAATCAATTTTTACATTAAAAATTGTTAATAAAAAATAGAACTGGAAAGAAAATATCAAGTATCTAATAATTGAAAAGAAAGTAGTTTTTACATGAGTTGAAAAAGGGAGTTCTTTTATAAAACGTATAATGCGATCAATGTAAAACCCCTGAATTTTTCTACCTCTAAATCTGCTGCCAATTAAAACAAATGCTACGATAAGTACCACGAAGTATATAACTTTACGCAATCTAAATATTTCTAAATTGACATCATAATTTGAAAAAAAATACATGAGTCCTACTGTGCCAAAAAATAGGGTTGTTATCATTTGAACGCCATTACCAACAAGATTTAAGAGCATGATCTTTCGTCGATTCCCTTTTGTATAGTAAATAGCCTTTGCTCCATATTCTCCAATTCGGTTAGGAGTAAAAAGTGAAGCCGTAAGTGCCCCTAAACTTTGTTTCGCAGCATCAGTTATCGTTATCTTCTTAATGGAAGAAGCTAGAGTTTTCCATTTTACAATTTCGAAAAGCCAATTTAAAAGAGTTAAACCCAAAAGAATACTAACAGTTTTACTACTATTTGAAATGCTTACTTCTAATTGCTTTATAAAATCAGTGAACTGAATATGTTCATTGTACATAATTTTATTATAGACAAAATAGAAAGCCCCAGTAATAATACTTAGCTTAACAAGAAGAAATAAGAATTGTTTAGTTTTGTATGGCAGCGATTTGTACATTGCTACAAAGAAAATCATTTAATTATTAAATGTCATTTCGAATCAAAAAAATTGGGATGGAATCTATTATGCAAGATTTCTTAAGGTTTATCCCTAGAAGTGACTGTGATCATTTAGAATATTGAATATCGAAAAAATCATATTAGGAATAGACCCTGGCACAACTGTTATGGGATTTGGACTGATAAAAGTAATTAATAAACAAATGCATTTTTTGCAGTTGAATGAATTACATTTAAGAAAGTACGACGATCACTACACGAAGTTAAAATTAATATTTGATCGTACCATTGAACTGATTGACACTTATCATCCGGATGAGATTGCTATAGAAGCCCCTTTTTACGGCAAAAATGTACAATCAATGCTTAAGTTGGGAAGAGCGCAGGGAGTAGCTATGGCCGCAGGACTATCTCGTCAAATACCTATCACAGAATATTCGCCTAAAAAAATTAAAATGGCAATTACGGGTAATGGAAATGCCAGTA
This sequence comes from Maritimimonas sp. 2205BS37-2, assembly GCF_056591755.1. Taxonomy (NCBI): domain Bacteria; kingdom Pseudomonadati; phylum Bacteroidota; class Flavobacteriia; order Flavobacteriales; family Flavobacteriaceae; genus Maritimimonas; species Maritimimonas sp. 2205BS37-2. The sequence continues at coordinate 347,514 of NZ_JBWQOI010000003.1, read as the reverse complement.
AAGAACAAGTAGCTAAAATGCTTCAAAGCACCTTGCAACTTAAAGAACTGCCAAAGAATCTAGATTCAACAGATGGATTGGCCGCGGCGGTATGCCATTTTTATAATGAAGGCAAAGTTGAGGTTGGTAAAAGCTATTCAGGTTGGGCAAGTTTTATAAAGAATAATCCTAAAAAAATAGGATAATTGGCCGGAATTTATATTCATATCCCTTTTTGCAAACAAGCTTGTTATTATTGCGATTTTCACTTTTCTACTTCCCTTTCACGTAAAGATGAAATGATGAACTCCTTACTGAAAGAATTGCAAGTTCGAAAAGACGAACTTAAAGATGAACTTATTGAAACCATTTATTTTGGAGGTGGTACCCCAAGTTTATTGACAACTAATGAAGTTCAGTTATTGATTGATGTCGTTTCTAAAAATTACAAGGTAATTGATGAGCCAGAAATTACCTTAGAAGCGAACCCTGATGACTTATCTCAAAAGCAAATACAGGCATTGGCGCATACACCGATTAATAGATTGAGTCTTGGGATTCAATCTTTTTTTGAAGAAGATTTAACAGCAATGAATAGAGCGCATAATTCAAAAGAAGCTAAAGATTCATTAGCCATAGCTGCGCATCATTTTAATAATATTTCTATCGATTTGATCTATGGAATCCCAAATATGAGTAATGATCGATGGAAGCAAAATCTAAAAAAGGCGTTTGATTTTGGCGTTAATCATATTTCGAGCTATGCTTTAACGGTTGAACCAAAAACAGCATTAGAGTCATTTATTAAAAAAGGAAAATATCCTCAGGTTTCGGAAGAAGTAGCAGCGGAACATTTTAAAATTCTTGTCGAAGAAACAGAAAAAAAGGGTTTTGTGCAGTATGAGACTTCTAATTTCGGCAAAAAAGGATATTTCTCTAAACACAATACCTCTTATTGGTTTGGGAAACCATATTTAGGTATAGGTCCATCAGCACATTCTTTTAATGGAAACCAACGTAGTTGGAATGTTTCGAATAATGCAAGGTATATTAAAGCAATGCAACAAGGTATATTGCCTCAAGAACTTGAGGTACTATCTGATAATGACAGATTTAACGAATATATAATGACTGGCCTAAGAACTATTTGGGGCATTTCTTTAGAAAAAATTGAAAACGAATATGGATTTCAAATAAAAGAACAACTATTGCATAGTGTTCAAAAATTTATTGACGAAGAATTAATTATTAGCGTAAATAACAAATTAAAAACTTCACAAAAAGGCAAATTTTTAGTAGACGGAATCGCTTCAGACTTATTCTTGATTTAGTATATTTGAAGTGTGATTGCTACAGTAGAGTATAACTCTAGAAAACTTAAGATAGACTTATCTAAACCCATTGATATTTCAATGCCTTTGAGAGCATCGAAAGAGAATGTTAACGTTTGGTACATAGATAAACCAAAAATAAAACCTGTAAAGCTAGGTAATTGGATTGGTAGAGTGCGAAAAGGTGGTTCGGTAAATTTTAATAATATTCGTTTTAATCCACATGCACACGGAACCCATACTGAATGTGTTGGCCACATTACAAATGAATTTCATTCTATCAATCAAAATCTCAAACAATTTTTCTTTTTATCAGAATTGATTACGGTTGCGCCAGAAAAGAATAATGAAGACTTTGTAATATCAAAAAAGCAAGTTCAGTTTGCGTTAGGTAATAAGAAAAGAGAAGCAATTATTATTAGAACGATTCCGAATACAAAAGAAAAATTAAGTAAAAAATACTCGAATACGAACTGGCCATATTTGTTGGAGGATGCAGCAATCTATTTACGAGAAAAAGGAATAAAGCATTTACTAATAGACTTACCTAGTGTAGATAAAGAAAAAGATGACGGAAAATTAGCCTCACATAACGCTTTTTGGAATACTAAAGGTAAACTACGGAAAGATGCCACTATTACTGAGCTTATCTATGTTCCTAATAGTATAAAAGATGGTATTTACTTTTTAAACTTGCAAATTGCTCCATTTGAAAATGATGCCTCCCCAAGCAAACCAATTCTTTATAAAATAGAGAATTAATATGATAGAAATATCAATTGATAAAGAGCGACTTGATCTTGAGGTAATCCATGCTTTTTTAACCAAATCTTATTGGGCAAAGGGAAGAACATTAAGTGATGTAAAAAAAACAGTTAACAGTTGTCTTTGTTTTGGAGTTTATTTAGAAAATAAGCAAATTGGTTTTGCTAGAGTTCTAACGGATTATGCTGTTTTTGCATACTTAATGGATGTTTTTATTTTACCAGAACATCGCGGTAAAGGATATTCGAAACAATTGATGAAAGCAATGATGGAGAATGAAGATATAAAGACCTGCAAATGGATGCTAAAAACCAGCGATGCACATGGCTTATATGAACAATTTGGATTTAAGTTAGCACAGCAGCCTGAAATAGTGATGGAAAGAAATTGAAAATGAATATAGAAGAACTTCGAGATTATTGTTTAAGTAAAAAAGCTGCATCTGAAGATTTTCCTTTTGATGAGGAAACATTGGTCTTAAGAGTATTAGGTAAAATATTTGCTATTATTCCGCTAGAACGAACACCTGCTCAAATAAATTTGAAATGCGATCCGGAAAGAGCTGTCCAACTTCGTGAAGAGTATGACGGACTTATTTATGGTGGTTATCATATGAATAAAAAACATTGGAATACTGTTGAAATCCCTCAGTTATCACCTCAATTGATTAAAGACCTCGTAGATCACTCATATGATTTAATTGTTGAAAAGATGCCTAAGAAAATGAAAGAACAGCTTATTTAAAGATTCTATTTTCTGGCTTTTCTAAACTGCTGTGGTGTTATACCTTTAAATTTTTTAAAAAATCGATTAAAATTCGAGATATTATTAAAACCTGATTGTTCTGCAATTTCAACAATAGACTGTTCCTTATTTGAACTTAATAATTTGCATGCATTCTCAACACGTAGCTCAGTTAAAAAACTCACATAAGTTTTATTGGTTCTCTTTTTAAAATATTTACAGAATGCATTTTTGGTCATATTAGCAACTGAAGCTATTTCATTTAAAGTAATTTGTTGGCTGTAGTTATTTACGGTAAACTCCATTATATTACTCATGCGCTTCCCCTCATTATCTGAATATTGTTTTTTATAAATAAAAGAAGATAAAGATTCATAATTACTTTCAGATATGATTTTTAAAATCTTAAGAAATGTAATAAATCGCTCATATTTGCTTTGGGTTTTCAAAACCAGAAAAAGAGATTTCAGCTCCCCATTTTTGGAAATGACTTTGCATCCATTTATAGACCACTTAAAGAATGATTGAATTGATTTCATTTCTTCTAATTCGAAAAAATGATCTCCAAAAGAATTTTTAGTAAAAAATAATGTTAGCATTAACGATTTCGAATGTGACGCTTCGCTTTTAAAAACATGAGGTAGGTTACTACCTATAATCAATAAGTCACCTTCTTTATAGTCATTTATGCTGTCTCCAACGATTAAAGTGCCTCTACCACTTGAAATGTAGCTCAATTGAATTTCTTCATGTTGGTGATACTTATTATAGAATACAAATTCATGATCTTCTTGATAAACCAGCGCATCATCGTTGGGCTTCGGAATTTTGAATGGAAATACCTTCATGGTATAAAATTACGCAATTATGAGATAAAATATATAAAATAGGATAATTTAATATCATTATTGGATAAAACACTATCTGTCTTTTAATATACCCTTATCTAATTTTGCAATATAAAAATGTAATTATGAGTATAACTTGGAAAGGCGTTATGCCTGCAGTAACCACAAAGTTTAATAACGATGATACCTTAGACCTTAAGATGTTTGAGGTAAATATTAAGGCACAATTAGAAGCGGGTGTACATGGTATTGTTTTAGGCGGAACCTTAGGCGAGGCCAGTACTTTGAACGATGATGAAAAACGAATATTAACAAAAACAACTGTTAACTTAGTAGATGGTAGTGTTCCAGTATTGATAAATATTGCCGAACAAACGACCAAAGGTGCTATTGAAGCGGCCCAAAAAGCCGAAGAAGATGGAGCGAAGGGATTAATGATGTTACCTCCAATGCGCTATAAAGCTGGAGATCATGAAACTGTTGAATACTTTAAAGCTGTAGCAAATAATACTTCACTACCGATAATGGTCTATAATAATCCGGTTGATTATAAAATAGAAGTAACTCTTGATATGTTTGATGAACTATTAAAATGTGATAACATAGAGGCTGTTAAAGAATCTACACGAGATATTTCTAATGTAACACGTATTAAAAATCGTTTTGGTGATCGATTAAAGATTATGACTGGTGTAGATACATTGGCTTTAGAAAGCTTACTAATGGGTGCAGACGGTTGGATTGCCGGATTGGTTTGTGCTTTTCCTGCTGAAACAGTTGCGATATATGAATTGCAAAAAGTGGGTAGAATAAAAGAAGCCTTGGAAATTTATCGATGGTTTTTACCATTGCTTGAATTAGATATAAACCCTAAATTAGTACAAAATATCAAACTAGCTGAGGTAGCTACGGGTATTGGCACCGAAAATGTTAGAGCTCCAAGATTGCCTTTACATGGTAAGGAGAGAGCACATGTTTTAAATGTAATAGAAGAAGGCTTAAGAAATCGCCCAAACTTACCAGACTATAAAAACTTAAAATGATTACAGGAAAAAATTATATAGGAAATCACTTATCTGCAAAAGGCAGTAGAACATATAAAACATTTAATCCCCAATTGAATATTGAAAATCAAAATGAGTTTCATGAAGCAACAGAAGAGGAGATAAATGATGCAGTACATTTAGCATCTGTAGCATTTAAAACGTTTAGATCAATATCTGGAAAACAAAAAGCCAAATTTTTAAATGCCATAGCCGATGAAATAGAAGCTTTAGATGATGAGCTGATTGAAGTGTATTGCTCTGAAACAGGCTTACCCGAAGGGCGTGCAAAAGGAGAACGTGGGCGCACCATATTTCAATTAAGATCATTTGCTGAATTGGTAGAAGAAGGATCCTGGGTTGAAGCAACTATAGACACTGCGATTCCTGATAGACAACCAATTCCAAAACCAGACTTGCGGAAGATGATGACACCGCTTGGGCCTGTTGTGGTATTTGGAGCAAGTAATTTCCCTTTAGCATATTCAACTGCAGGTGGTGACACAGCAGCGGCATTAGCAGCCGGTTGTCCAGTTATTGTTAAATCACACCCAATGCATGCCGGAACAGGAGAGTTGGTGGCTTGGGCAATAATTAAAGCCGCCAAAGAAACAAATATGCCTAATGGCGTTTTTTCTAACCTTAATAGCGCTGGAATTGAGGTTGGTGTTCATTTGGTAAAACATTCAGAAGTAAAGGCTGTAGGTTTTACCGGAAGTATCAACGGCGGAAGAGCATTATTCGATTTGGCATCAAAAAGAGACGAGCCGATTCCGGTATTCGCAGAAATGGGAAGTGTAAACCCGGTAGTACTGTTGCCAAATGCATTAGCTAACAAGGTTGATTCTTTAGCAAAAACATATGCAAAATCAATTACTTTAGGTACGGGGCAATTTTGCACCAATCCGGGATTAATATTAGGGATTAAAGGCGCTGAATTGAATCGCTTTATTTCGAAGATTTCAGAAGAAATTCTGCTGCTAGAACCTTCATGTATGTTGCATCCAAATATTATTGGAGCGTACGAGAAAAATAAAGCAAACGCGATTTCACAATCAGGATTAGAAGTAGTTGTTGACTATGAAAATGAAGTTAAAAACAACTATGCTAAGCAAACGATAACAACCACTGATGGGAGCACATTTTTAGAAAACTCATCCTTACATCAAGAGGTTTTTGGCCCATTTTCAATGGTGGTTCAATGTGATGATGCAGCGCAATTAGAAGCGGTAATTTCTCAATTAGAAGGGCAACTAACAGGTACAGTGATTTCTGATAATTCAGAAGCATTAGAATATAATGGAGTCTTAGAAGCTTTAAAGAATAGAGTAGGGCGTATTATTTTTAATGGCGTGCCAACAGGTGTGGAAGTAAGCCCTTCAATGTTACATGGAGGCCCGTACCCTGCTTCAACCGATAGTCGATTTACAGCGGTAGGTATACATTCAATAAAAAGATGGGTGCGGCCATTTAGCTATCAAGATTGGCCAAATGAGTTACTTCCTAATGAATTAAAGAATGAAAACCCATTGCATATTTCGAGACTCGTAAATGGAAAACAAACGAATTCAAAAATTTAAATTATGAATTGTAAAAAGTTCTTCTTCGGAGTTCTTATTTTGACTTTATTGTTGTCATGTCAACAAGAAGAATCAAATGCCGAAAAACTCCAAAACATAATTGAAAATTATCAAGACCACGAAGGTTATGATAAAAAAGAGTATCCTTTAGGGTTACCTACTAAAGAATATTATAAAGGTGAAGCAGATTTTGCTAAATCAAAACTAGAAGAACTTTCAGAAGTTAATTTAGAAGGCCTGACCGAAACAGAAAGAATTTCGTTAGACCTTTTAAAGTTTGTCTTACAAGATAAAGTTGATTTTTATGAATTTGAGCGGTATTTAAACCCGTTATTATCTGATTCAGGCTTTCATAGTAGTTTGAACTATATGGTGCGCCCATTAACTAGCTATGATAAAACAATAGAATATTTAAATAAACTGAACGCACTTCCTGCTTTTGTGGATCAACATTTTGTGAATTTACGCGAAGGATTAGCTAAAGGAGTTTCGCAACCTCTGGTGATTTTTAAAGGGTACGAATCTACTTATAATGATCATATAGTAGATGACTATTCAAAGAGCTATTTTTATACACCTTTTACTAATTTACCACAAACTTTAACTCAAACCCAAAAGGATTCTGTATTAGAAGCAGCTAAAAATGTCATAGAAGAAAAAGTTGTACCTCAATTTACAAGAATAAAAGAATTTTTTGAAAATGAATATTATGCTAAAACAAGAAAAACTTTGGGTGTTTCAGAAACTCCTAATGGTAAAGACTACTATCAAAATAGGATAAACTTTTATACAACAAGTACTAAATATACGGCTGATGATATTCATAAAATTGGTTTGCAAGAAGTAGCGCGAATTAAGTCAGAAATGGAAAAGATCATTGCAGAATTAAACTTTCAAGGCAGCTTTGATGATTTTTTCAAATTTCTAAGAACAGATGAACAATTTTATGCTAAATCGGGAGAAGAATTGCTAATGATCGCGCGTGATATGGCAAAGCGCGCAGATGCACAGTTGCCTCGCTTTTTTAAAACATTACCTCGTAAACCTTATGGTGTAGCACCTGTACCAGATGCAATAGCTCCAAAATATACTACTGGGAGGTATATAGGTACAGAAAAAAATAGTACAGACCCTGGATTCTATTGGGTGAATACCTATGATCTACCAAGTAGAACATTATATACAATGCCTGCTTTAACAGTACATGAAGCTGTGCCCGGCCACCACCTGCAAGGAGCTCTAAATAATGAGTTAGGCGATAGTATTCCTAAGTTTAGAAAAAACTTATACCTATCGGCTTATGGTGAAGGTTGGGGTTTGTATACAGAATTTTTGGCTGATGAAATGGGAATGTATACTACGCCTTATGAAAAATTCGGACAGCTAACTTATGAGATGTGGAGAGCTTGTAGATTAGTAGTTGATACAGGTATACATGCCAAAGGTTGGACAAGAGACGAGGTTGTTGATTTTATGGCTAAAAATACTGCGCTGTCTTTGCATGAAATCAATACAGAAACCGATCGCTATATTTCTTGGCCAGGCCAAGCTTTATCGTATAAAATTGGAGAATTGAAAATTAGAGAATTGCGTAAAAAAGCAGAGGAAGAATTAGGGTCAAAATTTAATATCCGAGATTTTCATGAAGTTATATTAGAGCAAGGCACGGTAACACTTGCTATTCTAGAAGAAAGAATCAATAATTATATAGAAAAAATAAAGAATGCCTCGTAGTATTTTTAAATGCATTGATGGTCATACATGTGGAAATCCTGTACGAGTAGTGAAAGAAGGAGCTCCGCGTTTGAATGGCGCTAGTATGAGCGAAAAACGACAGCATTTTTTAAAGGAATATGATTGGATCCGTAAAGGACTCATGTTTGAACCCAGAGGGCACGATATGATGAGTGGGAGTTTTATCTATCCGCCGCACGATCCTAAAAATGATTTTGCCATTTTGTTTATAGAAACATCTGGTTGTTTACCTATGTGCGGACACGGAACCATAGGAACCATAACAATTGGTATTGAAGAAGGGTTGATTCAACCGAAAATACCCGGAAGAATACGAATGGAAGCCCCCGCTGGATTAGTAGAAATAGAATACAAACAGACGAGAAATAAAGTAGACTGGGTAAAACTTACCAATGTTAAAAGTTATCTCGCTGCTGAAGGTCTTTTAATTGATTGCCCAGAATTAGGAGAGATTGCCTTTGACGTAGCTTATGGAGGGAATTTTTATGCGATTGTCGATCCACAAAGTAATTTTTCGGGAATACAAGATTATACAGCCAGTAAAATTATCCAATACTCACAAGTGGTTCGAAAAAGGATTAACGAAAAATATCCCGAATTATTTGTTCACCCTGAAAATGAAACTATTAGAGACGTTTCTCATATGCTTTGGACAGGAAGTACCTTAGATGCAAAGTCTTCGGGAAGAAACGCGGTTTTTTATGGAGATAAGGCGATAGATCGCTCACCATGTGGCACAGGCACGTCTGCGCGTTTAGCCCAATTACATGCAAAAGGGAAACTGAAAAAAAAGGAAGAGTTTATTCACGAAAGCTATATTGGCAGTAAGTTCATTGGACAAGTTGAAGAAGAAACAACAATTGGAAACCTAAAAGCTATTATACCAAGTGTTAGAGGCTGGGCAAAAGTATATGGATATAATACAATTATTATTGATGATGAAGATGATCCATATGCACATGGATTTCAAGTAATCTAACCTAAAGAACTAATGAAAGTAAAATATCGTATGAGACATTTTTTATATTTAGTGTTTGTCCTATTCATTGGATACAATCAAATACACTCCCAGAAAATAAGCCTAGACAATTATAAACGCGCCGTTGGTTTTATGTATAATAATTACAATAATAAAACAGTGTTTAATTTTCATACAGATGCGCATTGGTTTAAGGACAATTCTGGACTATGGTATACTAATTTTGATGAATCGGGTAAAACATTTAAAACAGTTGATTTTAAGGGTAAAAATCCCAAAGATTTATTTGATCATGTAAAATTAACTGGAGCACTTAATCAAATACTAAAAGATAGTTTAGATGCAAATGAATTGCCTATTTCTGCTATTGAAAAAAGAAAAGATGGCTATCTAACGATTGAAATAAAAGATAAAAAATACAATCTCAACCTTTCATCATATTCATTAGATCAAATCAAGAAAGAAGATAAAAAAGAGAATCCTCATGAAACAAAATCTCCAGATGGTAATTGGATAGCATTCACAAAAGATTATAACCTATTCATAAAATCAACTAAAACAAATGAAGAGTTTCAGTTGAGTAAAAATGGGGTCAAAGGTTATGAATATGGGTCATGGTACGGATGGTATGACAAAATGGAAGGTGAAAATGGAGAACGCCCAAAACGATTTTATGTGAGTTGGTCTAAAGACAGTAAGTGGATAGCAACAAGTGTTGTAGACACTAGAACTGCTGAAAAGATGTATCTGTTAGATTATAGTATAGATACGTTGTATAAGCCCAAACTGCTTTCTTATTATAGAGGATCGCCGGGTGACACCACCATGGTACATATTGAGCCAGTTTTTTACAATATAGCTGGTAAAAATGAGGTGAAAACAAAGCTTCCGAGAGGGACTCATATTAATTCTGTTTCAGTACAATGGTCAGAAACCTCAGGAGTTCTATTTGCTAATTATTCTGAAAGAGGATATCAAAAAGAAGTAGTAGAACGAGTAAACCTAAATACCAATACTCAACAAACATTAGTTGACATTAGAAGTAAAACAAATATTGATAATTTTTGGTACAAACCGATAAAGGGTTCTCAAAAAATAATATACTTATCTGAAGAAGATGGATGGAGGCAACTATATATGTTAGACATAGATACTAACAAAAAAAAGCGTCTAACATCTGGCGGATATTATATAAATAATGTAGTGCATACCGATGATAAAAACGGAATACTTTATTATATGGCTTCAGGTAGGGATGCTAGCATGAATCCTTATCACCAACAGCTCTATAAGGTAGATTTTAATGGAAAAGAAACACTATTAACAAGCGAAAAAAAACATCATCGAATTTCATTTTCAAAAAGTGGAAAATATTTTGTTGATAATATGTCAACCATTAATATACCCACAAAAACGGTATTGAGAGCAGCTAAAAATGGAAAAACCTTAGCATTATTGACCGAGGCGAAAATATCGAATGCCATTCCTAAAGGGTGGGAAGCACCAGAAGTATTTGAACTCACAGCTAATGATGGAAAAACAACCATTTATGGGGCTTTATGGAAACCCACAGATTTTGATGAAAATAAAAGGTATCCAATAATTGATGCCACTTATACAGGGCCACATACTCAAGTGTTTCCTAAATCTTATGATGCTATATTTTATAACCAATCTTTAGCAGAATTTGGATTTATAGTAATGAGAGTAGATGGTCTTGGAACTTCGGGTCGTTCTAAGGAGTTTCACAATCATTCCTATAAAAATATGGGAAATAACCTTCAAGATCATGTATTAGCAATTAAACATTTAGCTCAAAATTATTCTTGGATTGATGCCAATAAGGTTGGGATTTATGGACATTCTGCCGGAGGTTTTGATACCGGAAGAGCATTACTCGCATTTCCAGATTTTTATAAAGTGGGGGTTGCAAGTTCTGCTGATCATGATTTTAGAATGGAAAAAGCATGGTGGCCAGAAATGTATCAAGGTTGGCCCGTAGATTCTACATATCATAAAGTGTCAAATATTACCAATGCGAAAAATCTAAAAGGAAAATTGCTAATCACTCATGGCGGAATGGATGATAATGTAAATCCGTCCGCTACTTTTAAACTAGCAGAAGCACTAATAAGAGCTGATAAAAATTTTGACTTACTTATTTTACCAAGTCAGCGTCATGGTTACAGAAATGATCATCGAAAATATTTTATTAAAAAACGCTGGAATTACTTTATTGAACATCTTTTAGAAGCTCAACCCATATGGAACTTTAAATGGCAGTAACTATGAAACGAAAAATTGCACATATTACTTTGGTAGTAAAAGATTATGATGAGGCCATAGATTTTTATATAAATAAATTACAATTTAAACTAATTGAAGATACGCAGCTTACAGAAAATAAGCGATGGGTTTTGGTATCTCCATCTGGAGATAACTCTTGTAATTTACTGCTTGCGAAGGCTGCTAATAAAAATCAAGAGATAAGTATTGGAAACCAAACAGGAGGAAGAGTTTTCCTCTTTTTATATACTGATAATTTTGAAAGAGATTATAATAACTTAATAGCCCAAAAAGTTACTATTGTAAGAAGTCCGAAAAAAGAGGAATACGGCAAAGTGTTAGTTTTTAAAGACCTTTACGGTAATCTTTGGGACTTAATAGAACCCAGATAAATTTATTATTTTTAATAATACTTAAGCATAAGTGAAAGTTTTAGTAAGAATATTGATCTAAGTAGTATAGTGACAATATGAACAAAGAGATTATCATAATTGGTGGAGGTATTATAGGCTTGTGTTCAGCATACTATCTTCAAAAAGAAGGTCATAGTGTAACAATTATTGATCAATCTAATATGGATGCCGGAGCGTCTTATGTTAATGCCGGATATTTGTCACCCAGTCATATTATTCCTTTATCGGCCCCGGGAGTTATGAAAAAAGGGTTGAAATGGATGTTTAATTCCTCAAGCCCTTTATATATTAAACCCCGTTTGGATATTGATTTTTTAAAATGGACATGGGCATTCAATAAATCTTGTAATGCAAAACATGTTGAAAAATCCATTCCTGTTATTAAAGACATTGCTGTTTTAAGTCAAGAACTTTATGATGAAATTAAGGCTTCGAAAGATTTTAGGTTTCATTATGATAAGAAGGGCCTTTTGATGCTTTGCCAAACTGAGAAATCTCTTAACGAAGAAATTAAAGTTGCTAACTTGGCTATAGATCAGGGTTTAGAAGTTGAAGTGTTAGATAAAAAAGAGCTAAAACATTTAGAACCTAAGGTACATATAAATTCTATTGGGGCAACGTATTATAAATGTGACTCACATACCACACCTAACGAATTTATGGAAGATATGAAGTCGTACTTGCGTAGCGTTGGGGTTAAGTTTCTAATAAATGAGAGCGTAGAGAATATAGAAATATCTTCTTTAAAGATTAAATCGCTTATCACAGATAAGCGAAGTTTAAAGGCTGATGAATTTGTATTGGCAGCAGGCTCATGGAGTCCTATTTTAAGTAAAAAATTAGGTTTAAATATGCTTTTACAAGCTGGGAAGGGTTATCGCATAAATTCAAAAATTGAGCATGGCATAACAATTCCAGCAATTTTAGCTGAAGCCAAAGTTGCTGTTACTCCAATGAATGGATTCACACGCTTCGCGGGTACCATGGAAATAGCAGGAATTAATCATCAAATAAATAAAGTACGAGTAAAGGCTATTGCGGACGCTACGAAAGAATACTATCCAGATGTTATGTTATCTCAAAAGGAAAAAGACGAAGCTGCGTGTGGATTACGCCCAGTTACACCCGATGGTTTGCCTTATATTGGGAAATCGTATAAATGTAATAACCTAACGATTGCTACAGGTCATGCAATGATGGGCTGGAGTATGGCAACGGCCACCGGTAAGCTAGTGCAACAAACTATTGATGTGCAAAAACCTTCACTGAATATCAATATGTTTAACCCAGATAGAAAATTTTAGATCATGCGTTACGATCAAATCTCGAGCTCACTTTTTGCAAATAACAGAAAGAATTTTGTCAAAAAAATGAAGCCAAATACGATTGCGATTCTTACTTCTAATGATGTAAAACATAATAATGCCGATGATGTAATGGGATTTTCCCAAAATAATGACTTGTTTTATCTAACAGGGATAGATCAAGAGGAAACGATTTTAGTATTATATCCAGATGCTTATAAAGAAGAGAATAAAGAAATCTTATTTATTAAGGAAACAAATGAGCACATTAGAATTTGGGATGGTGATAAATTAACAAAAGAAGATGCAATTAAAGTTTCACAAATAGAAAGGGTTGAATGGGTTCATGATTTTGAAATGTTATTACAATATATGGCTTTTGAAGCAGATGGCTTTTATTTAGGCCATAATGAACATATGAAGCGGGTAACAAAAGATCAGGAAACACGTCAAGATCGAATGATACAATGGTGTAAACAAAAGTATCCACTTCATAATTATTATAGAGCTGCGAAGATTACGAGAGAATTACGCCAAGTAAAGTCAAAAGAAGAAATTGAGCTTATACAAAAGGCGGCAAACATTAGTGTTTTATCATTTAAAAAAGTTCTACATGCTTGCGAACCAAACATTAAAGAATATGAGCTGGAGGCAGAGCTGATTTATAATTTAACAAAACTAGGAGCTACACGCCATGCATTTAAGCCTATAGTTGCTTCAGGAAAAAATGCATGTGCCTTACATTATAATACTAACGATGCTGTTTGCCAAGATGGTGATATGATCTTGTTAGACTTTGGTGTTTGTTATGCAAATTATAACAGTGATACCACAAGATGTTTTCCTGTAAATGGGAAGTTTACAAATAGGCAGAAAGAAGTTTATAGTGCCGTTTTAAATTGCTTAAAAGAAGGGAGCAAGTTTTTAAAACCCGGTGTGGCCCATGCCGATTACGAAAAGAACATGGCAAATTTGGTAGAACATGAACTTATAAAACTTGGATTATTAGATAAGGGAGAGGTGGCTAAACAAGATCCGAATAATCCGTTGTATAAAAAGTATTTTATGCATGGTACAGCACATCATATCGGATTGGATGTTCATGATGTAGGGCTATATTCAAGAACAATCCAAGAAGGAATGGTCTTTACTTGTGAACCCGGAATTTACATTCGAGAAGAGGGTATTGGTTGTAGATTGGAAAACGATTATTTAATTACAAGTACTGGAAATATCAATTTAACCGCTGCCATGCCGATTGAAATTGATGAGATTGAAGCTCTAATGCTATAATTATCTAAGTATAAATCCATTTTTCATTGGATCGCTCGGGTCAATCACGAATGTATTCATTCCCGTGATATGTGCAGTGCCAGATACCTGCGGGATAACAGCGGTATAAGAGCCATAATTTTCCTCAGCGATTACTGAGCCTTTAAAAACAGAGCCGGTTATACTTTCTATACTCATTTCTTCACCAAAATCAATTTCGTTTCTTGTTTTATGAATAGCCATTCGTCCAGAAACTCCAGATCCGGTTGGGCAACGGTCAACTTCACCTTCAGCAAAGATGCACACATTTTTGCTGTCGTTTCCAGATGGCTGTATTTTATTATCTATAAAAATAGTTCCGTAAAGAAAACTTAGATCTTTTTCATAAGGATGCAAAATATCTTTATCAAACTGCATTACTGCATGTTTTATATCCATCCCTGCTTTTATAAGTTGTCTATATGAATTTGAGCTCAAATCAAAATCAAAGGTGTTTTTAGAAATATCTACGTAAGCATAAAATGCTCCGCCATAGGCTAGATCATAAGTAACTTCTCCGAACCCCTGAATATGTGCCGTTTTGTCTAAACCTACAACAAAACTTGGCACACAATGAAAACGTACTTCATTGACTTCTCCGTTTATCACATTTGTAAATGACGTAATTCTACCGCACGGAGCATCAATCTTTAAAACATTATCACCTTCTTTAACATCAATCCACTTCATTTTTACCGCTAACGTAGAAATAGCAATAATTGCATGGCCGCACATGGTTGAATAGCCTTCATTGTGTAAAAAAAGAATGCCGAAATCTCCTTCGCTATCATTTGGGGGTACTAAAATGCAACCATACATATCTGCATGCCCTCTAGGCTCAAACATTAATGCTGTTCTTAAAAAATCAAAGTGCTCTTTACAAAATCTCCTGTAGTCTAAAACAGAATTACCTTCAAGTTTTGGAAATCCATCAATAATTACACGTAAGGGTTCACCACCGGTGTGCATGTCAATGGTTCTTATTTGAAGCCAATTTTCATTTGGGATGTACGCCGTTTTCTCTAGAATATTTCGATACGTTGATTTATTCATTTATATATTTTTTATAAAAATAATTTGCGGCAACAAGATCTTCTAAGGCATGACCTACTGATTTAAAAACTGTAATTTCTTTGGGGTTTTCACGACCTTTCTTTAAACCGCTGCATAAATCGAATAAATCTGCTTTGATGTCGCTTTCTTCAATAATACCTTCTTTAAGCGGAATAGCGATATCACCACTTTCTTTTAGCCCACCCTGAAAAGTGTCTAAAAAAACAGATGCTTTCAAAATGGTTTCGTTGTCTGCTTCTCTCATAGTAACTTTATAAGAACCTACAAGATCAATATGTTGTCCTGGGCTTAAATTGGCACCTAAAATTAAAGGGGAAACAGAGAGTGTAGCGCTTGAAATTATGTCGACTTCAGAAATTTTTTCGTTAATACTTTCTGTTGCGGTGACATTAAAATTTTCATTCTTTAGTTGCTTGCAAATTGCCTGGGCCTTTTTAAAGTTTCTTCCCCAAACAAAAACATTCTCAATAGGTCTAACTTCTGCATGGGCCCTTATAAGATTGGTTGAAAGTGCTCCTGTACCAATCATTAGTAGAGATGAAGCATCTTTTTTAGATAAAAATGAAGATGCTAATGCTGAAGTGGCAGCTGTACGCTTTGCAGTTAAACTTTTTGCTTCTAAAATTGCTTTTACTGTTCCGGTTTTAGTATCTAGATGTATATATACTCCATTAATAGATGGTAGATTATAGGTGTCATTTTCCGGACTAACACTTACAATTTTTACACCAGCGGTTTCACCAGCCTGCCACGCAGGCATTAATAATAGGGTTGAATTGGTGTGGTGTGGTGGATTAGGAAAATCATGATGATGTCGTGTTGGAACAATGATTTCATTATCAGAAAATGCCTTTCTTAACGCATGAACTAGATGAAAATAGTTGACATTGGTTTCTATAAAATGTTCATCTATTTGTAAAATTTCTTTCACTTTATAGTAATTATCGTTTAAAAATAATGGTTTAAAGTTTAATTGAGCTTCTTTAAGAAAGCAATTTAAAAAGATAAGACTTTAAATAAGTATTTTAAATGCAATAACCTTATTAAATCTTCAGAATTTCTTTAGAATTTCTTCATATTTTTACAGGTAATCATAGCAAAAAATAATTAAAAATATATTTAAATTCTTGATTTTCAGCATTGTATGTAAAAATTCAAAAACTCCCTGAAAACCATGAATTTTAAAAATCACCAAATCTGCTATTGACTTGAGTACGTTTAGCAGATATGTTTGTACCGTAAGTTTTTAGTAAAATTTATAGCTATTTAAAAATAGTTAACAAATTAGGGGAGAAAGGAGAAAAGTCACAGTTTTCATAGCATTTATAATCTTCAAAGTTACTTTTCTCCTTATTTTTTTACAATAGATTGCAAAAAATAGAGTTTAATAGTTAGGAGTTTTTGATACTTAATTGTTTTAGAAGTGTACTAACCTAAATAAGTAAACAATATGAATCATAATTTTAAAATCGGTGAAGTAGTAGTTTGTGTAAACGCTAAAAGAAGATGGTATAAATTAGGAGGCCTAAAAAAAGGCGACTTATATACTATTGTCGGTTTTAATCCTTATGATGGAGGTTTAGTTTTAGAAGAAGCAAAATCACCCCGCAGTGGTTACAATGCATATAAGGCAGATCGTTTTAGAAAAGTTGATTATGCTTTCGCAGAAAATATTCTTAATAATATTCAACCACAAGTTCAAGAAAAAGAAACAATTCATATAAAAGAGCGCGATTTTTCAATTGCTGCGATATTGAATTAATTCAACCACCCTTCCGTTTTCTTGCTTAATAAGCAGTAAATATTTCAGTTTTATTCTTTGTACATTAGCTATAAATAATAGCTAAATGTACATTAAAGGTAATATTGTTGATATCTTAAATCGACGAATTTTTAAAGGAGAAATTGAAGTTTCTAATGGAAAAATCTCCGCCATTAGAGAAAGTAGCCATTCAAATGAACAATATATACTTCCCGGATTTGTAGATGCTCATATCCATATAGAGAGCTCGATGCTCGTGCCCTCTGAATTTGCTCGAATTGCCGTTTTGCATGGTACAGTAGCCACGGTTTCAGACCCACATGAAATTGCCAATGTTTTAGGAGTAAATGGTGTAGATTTTATGATAGATAATGGTAAAAAAGTACCCTTGAAATTCAATTTTGGAGCTCCATCTTGCGTACCAGCTACGTCATTTGAAAGTGCCGGTGCCATCATTGATGCCAATGAGATCAAAAAAATGATGGAAAATGATGATATTAAGTATCTAGCTGAAATGATGAACTATCCCGGTGTAATTTATGAAGATAAAGAAGTGCTTCAGAAAATTGCATGGGCAAAATATTATAATAAACCTATTGATGGGCATGCCCCAGGATTACGAGGTGATGATATCACGAAATACATTGCTGCAGGAATTTCTACCGACCATGAATGTTTTACATACGAGGAAGCATTAGAAAAGCTCAAAAAAGGGATGAAAATCATAATTCGAGAGGGTAGTGCCGCTAAAAACTTTGAGGCACTTATTGATCTGCTTCCATCTCATTTTGAGAATATGATGTTTTGTTCAGATGATAAACATCCTGATGATTTATTAGTGGGTCATATAAATCAATTATGTGAGCGAGCCGTAGCGAAGGGAATAGATGTTTTTAAAATATTACAAGTGGCATGTGTGAATGCCGTTGAACACTATAATTTGGATGTAGGACTCTTAAAAGAAGGCGACTTTGCAGATTTTATTGTAGTGGAAGATCTAGAAAAGTTTAAAGTAATTCAGACGTACATTAATGGTGAATTGGTGGCTGATTCCGGAAAATCATTTGTAAAACCGGTAGAATTTAAAGTATTGAATAATTTCAATGTAGATAAAAAACGAACTTCTGATTTCGAATTTCACTCTGCTTCAGATAAAATAAGGGTGATTGAGGCATTAGATGGTGAGCTAGTAACGAATACGATTGAAGTTGAAAGCTTAATAAAAGAAGGCAATTTAATTTCTAATGTTGAAAAAGATATCTTAAAAATAACAGTTGTGAATCGTTATAAAAATAGTGATCCTTCAATTGCTTTTATTAAGAATTTTGGATTAAAAGAAGGAGCGATTGCAAGTTCTGTAGGACACGATTCTCATAACATTATAGCTATTGGTGTTTCTGATGAGGCCATTTGTAAGGCAGTAAATCTTTTGATAGAAAACAAAGGCGGAATTTGTGCCGTTTCAGATACTAATGAAAAGGTGGTAGCTTTGCCTGTTGCAGGCATAATGAGTGATCAATCAGCAGAAGCCATTGGTAAGGCCTATGCGCAATTAGATCAAATGGCTAAGCAAATGGGAAGCCAATTAAATGCACCTTATATGACACTATCATTTATGGCTCTTTTGGTAATACCTTCTTTAAAATTAAGTGATAAAGGTTTGTTTGATGGTGAAAAATTTCAATTTACCTCATTGGAAGTTAAATAAATGAAGAAATGAGTTAAACGAAAGAATTTAGAATGGAAAGCATAGCGTCTAGCAACTAAGTAGAGAATAAACAGATCTCTTTAGTTTCGTCTGGTAGAAGAACCATCTTTTCAAAATGTAAACCAAGCCGTTCTAACAGTTGATGTGACTTTTTGTTATCGACATTTGCAATTCCAAGAATAGGGTTAAGCTTTAATTCTTCTTTGGCATATTCTAATATGGCTTTTGTACTTTCATATGCATAGCCTTTACCTCTTCCCTTAGGTAAAAAAGCAAATCCAACATCTACATGATCCAAAGCATCTCTATCTACTAATCCCGAAATTCCAATAGGAGTATTACTGTTTTTGAGTGTAACTTTATAAAAACCAAATCCCCAGTTTTTATAGCTAGGTATAATCCTTTCAGATAAATAGTTTTCCGCATCTTTTACGGTTAAAATATTTCTGTCGCCAATAAACCTTTTCCAATCGGGGTCATTTACCAATTCGAAGAAAAATGGAGCGTCTTCTAAACATAATTCTGTAATGTTTAGCCTTTCAGTTTTTAAAATCATAGTGGTAAATGTAGTATTTTTAGCGCATCTAAAAATGAAAGATGGGTTTATTTGAAGAATTGAAAGAAAGAAGTGCAAGCCAGTGCGAATTATGTGGAGATAAAAATAATTTAGACGTTTATGAGGTGCCTCCTGTTTCTATAGGTGGTATTGATGGAAGCTTATTGGCATGTAAGACTTGTATCGATCAGATTAATGATGTAGCAAAAATGGATGTTAATCACTGGAGGTGTTTAAACGAAAGTATGTGGAGTGAACACAAGACTGTTCAGATAGTGGCTTGGAGAATGCTGTCTAGATTAAAAAGCGAAGGATGGCCACAAGATTTACTTGATCTATTGTACTTAGATGACGAAACATTAAAGCTGGCAAAAGCTACTGGGGAAGGACTAAGTGAAAGTGAAAAAATAATCCATAAAGATGTTAATGGGGTACCTCTTAAATCTGGAGATTCGGTGGTATTAATTAAAGACCTTAAAGTAAAAGGATCGAGTATGGTAGCCAAACAGGGAACCGCAGTTCGTAGAATTTCTTTGGATCAAGATAATGCTGAATATATTGAAGGAAAAGTAGATGGTCAGCATATTGTCATTCTCACCAAATACGTTAAGAGGTTGTAATTTTTTAAGAAGCTAATTTATAGTAATGAGCAAACTTCAGTTATTATATATTTTATTGGCGCTACTAATATGGTGTATTGGGTATTTTCATAACGGTAAATTTGTAAGACCCAAATGGAAGATTCCGGGGAAATTTATTTTTTATATAAGCCTTTCAGCAATTTTCGCATATTATTTTAGAGCTTATAGTTTGCTTTTTATTATAGGCCACCCCCTTTTAGGTTTTTTATTCCATTTAAAAGTTTGTAAAAAGCACCATATAAACTGGCGTACTTGCGAGCCAAAAGAAAAATACTTGGCATTACAAGAGAAATGGGCTAAAGGAGATTTCTAGAGAAATGGCTTTACAATAAATCAGTTTGTTTTTTATAAAAAGCATCTGATTGTTTTCTAAATAATTCTTTCGCCTTTTGTTTTTTATAAGCATATACTTCTTGATCTTCGGCAACATCGTAATACACTTTTTCATTTAATGTGGTATCAGTGGCCAGTACAGCGGCTCTCTGATTTTTTTGTTGCGCTACCCAAACTGCTAAGGCACTTTCTTGTTCTTCTAGCTTGAGGTCATAAGCACCCTTTGGTGCCATTATCTTTGCGAAAACCGGAGCAGTTTCAATCGCCAAAAAGAGAAGTAAAATAAAAAACGAAGGAAACCATGCTAACTCTCCTAAGGCATTTATCCGAGCCATAAGGCCGTCGAAACCATCTATAATTGGTTGGCTTACGATCACTTGATTATCTTGCTTGGCTCTTAAGGAGGCTATTGTTGATTCTTTTTCTGTAATCTTCGTTTTACTTTCTTGTTTTAATTGTTGCAGCTCTTGCAAAAGGACATCGTGTTTTTCACGCTTCTCTTTATAAACGGGGCCTTTACCAATTAGCAATGTTCCTTTACGACCTTCTGCTTCGGCAATATATGTTTCGTACAAATCATTTACTTCTTTTTCCTTAGCATCTACGGTATTTTTAATAGCTGTTATTTCTGATTGAATTCTATCGATCTCTGGAGTGAATTGTTGCGCAATCTGATTTTGATTCTCTAAAGTCAATTCATTTTTTTGCGCTAACAAAACCTGATCAATTTCTTTTTCGAAAATTTTCATCTCTAATGGCTTTGAAATAACTACGGCAATAATCACAGCTAGAATAATTCTTGGCGAAGCTTGAATCAGTTCTTTCCATATAGAATCCCTTTTTTTAATTGTAGATACAATAAATCGATCTAAATTGAATATAAGCAAGCCCCAAATAAGTCCAAAGGCGATAGCCATATAGACATTGTCAAAAACGGTATATAAGGCATAAGATCCAGATATAAAAGCCATGATAGCAGTAAAGAAAACAGTGCCGCCTATACCGGCATACTTAATTTGTTCAGACTTTGGGCTATCGTTAAGTACATCAGGGTCTGCGCCAGAGCACATCCAAAAGAAATTTTTTAGCATGGTAAAAAGGAGTATATTATAATTTAACGCTAAATTGGTTGAAATGTTACGATTAAAAAGTTAAAATTATGTTTATAAGATGCTATTTAGAATTATTATTTTTGTTTGTAACCTTAATTTGAGTCTATGCATTTTAGAAAGTGGTTTTTTTTGATTTTTGTTAGTGGTGGAATTTTTACTGCTTTTTCACAACAAAAGTTTGAAAGGGAATATCGTGTTGGAGCAGATGAGGTTCCTGCAAAAGCAAAAGCGTTTATTCAGAAATGTAATTTTTCAAGAAATGTAAAGTGGTATATAGAAGAAAGTCAAGATGGTAAAACTTACGAGGCAAAATCAACCAAAGATACCTATAAGTTTAGTATTGAATTCGATTTAAAAGGTGCTATTATTGACGTTGAAAAAACGATAAGGTTCTCTGAAATACCAAAGGATGAATTTGATAAAATAATAGTAACGCTTGAGAAGAAATTTATAAAATATCGCGTTAAAAAAACGCAAATACAGTGGAAAGCTAGTGAGGCTGAATTGATTGGTCTCATTAAGGGAAATGTAAAAATGAGTAAGGCTCATTTATACGAAATAGTCTTAAAAGGGAAAAACCAAAGGAGTTATAAAATGTATGAACTTTTACTAGATCCTCAGGGTGTAGTATTAAAGGATTTGGAAATTGTTCCTGCAAATTCTGATAATCTTCAGTTTTAATTATGAGATTTATAGTCTGGACTTTTATATTATGTAGCTTCTATAGCTTTTCTCAATCATCTTTCAATACTGGATGGTTGCCTAAAATAAATACAACCGTAAAGGTTTCAGAAACTATAAAATGGGTAAATAGTGTTGAGGCTAGAGAAGTTATATATAAGGAAGACTTTATTTTTGAGCATAGCCTAGTCGATATTGCTTCTATTCTTTCATTTAAAACTTCACTTAATCAATCATTAAATATTGGTTACTTAATTCGCTTTAGAGAGAATGGAGATATAGTTCATCGATTTTTACAACATTATAATTTGGTGAACAATTTTAACACGGTGCGGGTTGGGCATAGAATTGGATTTGAACAGTTTTTTCAGGCTAATGTAAATCCAGAGTTTAGAACGCGCTATAGAATCACACTTCAGAAAGCCCTAAGTGGTGAGAAAGTTGACATAAGAGAATTTTATTTAAAAATAGGGAATGAGTATTTATGGAATTTCACTCATGAGGATTTTGAAGCTCGCTTGGCACCTTATTTAGGATATAGAATTAGTAAAAAAGATAAGTTAGAATTCGGTTTTGATTATCGATTAGGAGAATTTTTGAACTCAAATCCTAAGCATCGATTATGGTTTCGGACTACTTGGTATATTACTTTTTAATTTTTATTGAAAAAAAGGTAGGAGTTTTTGCTTTTAAGTTGTTGTTATTTCGAAGAACAAACCTAAACACACAAAATGTCAACAAAAAAAAATCAAAGAATTAAAGCGGAAATTTTCAAATTAACAACACTAAGTAAAATCACGAGTTACTTAGAAAAGAATCATAACAGACCCTCAAAAAGATTGTCATCGGCAATTAAAAATGATGAGTTGGGCTATTTTAATCAGTTAGAAAATCTATAATTCATTAGTATTACATTTCGCTAAAATATTTATAAAACCAGGGTATAGTTTCTATACCCTTTAGATAGTTCCATACGCCAAAGTGTTCATTTGGCGAATGTATGGCATCACTGTCTAAACCAAAACCCATCAAAATCGTTTTACTTTTAAGCTCTTTCTCAAAAAGTGAAACTATTGGGATACTACCACCACTTCTTTGAGGAATTGGCTTTTTACCAAAAGTTTCTTCATAAGCTTTACTTGCTGCTCGATATCCTTTAGAATCAATTGGTGTTACATAACCTTGTCCCCCATGATGAGGCTTTACATCAACGTGTACACTTTTAGGGGCTATGCTTTCAAAATGTTGCTTGAAAAGTTGTGTAATTTCTTCCCAATCTTGATTTGGTACTAAGCGCATTGAAATTTTGGCATAGGCTTTACTTGCAATAACAGTTTTTGCGCCTTCACCGATATAACCTCCCCAGATTCCATTAACATCTAAGGTTGGTCGGATAGAATTACGCTCATTAGTGGTGTAACCTTCTTCACCATATATATCATCAATAGCCAGAGCTTCTTTATATTTAGCTAATGAAAAAGGGGCTTTTGCCATTTCATTACGTTCTTCTTTGGAAAGCTCTTCAACCTTGTCATAAAACCCCGGGATTGTTATGTGGTTATTTTCATCATGCAAAGAAGCAATCATTTTTGTTAATACATTAATAGGATTGGCCACGGCACCACCATATAACCCTGAATGTAAATCACGATTCGGTCCGGTTACTTCTACCTCCACGTAACTCAAACCACGTAAACCTGTAGTAATAGAAGGTGTGTCATTTGCTATCATGCCGGTATCTGAAATCAAAATTACGTCGTTAGCTAATTTTTCTTTGTTTCTAGGAACAAACCAAGCTAGACTTTCAGACCCAACCTCTTCTTCGCCTTCTATCATAAATTTAACATTACATGGAAGTTGATTAGTACTCGTTAAATATTCTAAAGCCTTAACATGCATGTATAATTGTCCTTTGTCATCGCATGCTCCCCTTGCAAAAATGGCTCCTTCAGGATGTTTATCTGTTGTTTTAATAACTGGCTCAAAAGGAGGGGAGTCCCATAAATCTAATGGGTCTGGTGGTTGCACATCATAGTGTCCATAAACCAAAACGGTGGGTAAATCTTTATTGATAATCTTTTCTCCAAATACAATTGGATAACCTGGTGTTTCACAAATTTCCACAAAATCACATCCAGCCTGTTCTAGAGATTTTTTAATAACTTCTGCTGTAGCGATCACATCTTTTTTATAGGCCGAATCTGCCGAAATAGAAGGGATTTTTAAAAGCTCAATGAGTTCATCTAAAAAACGATCTTTATGTCGGCTTATGTATGATTTTATACTATTCATTGCTTAGAATTTATTCAAAATCAAAAGTAGTAAAAATATAGATGAGTAGCTTTGCAGTTTAGTAGGATTGCTTATATTTGCACCCACAATTCTGCGGATGTGGTGGAATTGGTAGACACGCTAGACTTAGGATCTAGTGCCGCGAGGCGTGGGGGTTCGACTCCCTTCATCCGCACTTAAAGCTCTCAAATTGTTGAGAGCTTTTTTATTATAATAACTAATCCAAATTAATAAATCGAAAATATATTAACTTCTTTAAGTTTCCCTTTTAATAATACTTTTCCTAAAAAAGTAGTTTGAAAACCTAAATCAGAGTTTAGATGACTAAGAAGTGATTCAGAAATTAGCAAAGGAGCCTTATAAGTATTGCATTCTGCTTGTATACGTGCAGTAGTATTGATAACATCGCCATGATAGGCTAATTCCTTCTTTAATGTGCCTACTTCAGCAACTATTAATTTCCCTCCATGCAATCCGGCTTTAAATTCTGGAATTTCACCAAAACGATCGTTGTAATTCTTAGCTTTTTTAAGCAATTTTTCTTGGAAGGCAAAGTATAACTCAACACAATTATTATTTGCAAGTCCTTTGGTGTATGGCCAGGTGAGAACCGCTTCATCGCCTACATATTGGTAAATTTCGGCGTCGAATCTCGGAACGACCTCGTTCAAATCAAAAAAACACTCTTGTATAAACTCACTATATTTAAAATGCCCTAATTTTTCAGCAATCGTAGTAGAATCCTTTAAATCTAAAAACATAAAAATGCGTTTTTCTTCCTTAGGCTTTTTATAAGTGCCAAGTAACATTTTCAGGAAGTTGTTTTTGCCAAATTTTTCAATAGCAATTTTTATAAATGAAAAATTTAACGATGCTAATACAAAGAAAAAAACCGTTACCCAAAAACCTTTGTTGGCATGCCACCATCCTCTATATACTACTGCTTCTTTAACATTATTTTCATAAGCATAAAACCATCTAATAAAAGAAACAGAGGCTATTAAAAGAACAAAGTAAATAAACGTTTTTATAAGCAGCTGTTGCCATAACTTAGCTCGTTTAGATAAATGTTTGTCAAATAAAAATTCTATTACTGAGTAAAATAGTCCAATAAAAACACCAATAATTAAAAGGTATTCAAGAACCTTAAAACTTGATAACTCTGCTATATCGTTTTTTGGGGTGTAGTTTTCTTCTATACCTATATAACGCAATAGGTAAAAAGCTAAAAATGCAACAACCCAAAATAGTATTGATTGCCAAAGTAAGTTGAGATAGGTTTTTAAATTCTTATTCATAATGATTGAATACTAAAAGAAAAATGATGAATTAAGAAGCGATGCCATTTTTAACATTAATAAATGAAGCTTGGGGTAATTTATCTTGAAGTATTTGAATTGCAGCGCTACTTCTAACTCCAGATTTACAATAAACTGCAATGCTTTTTGAAGTATCAATTTCATCAAAACGTTTAGAAACCTCTCCTAAAGGAATATGTTGACCACCGATATGGTGTAAATCTCGCTCCCATTGTTCTCTTACATCCAATAAATTGTACTCATTTATAATATGCTTTAATTCACTTAAAGTTATTTCATTTTCTATCGCTTTTATTCCACAAAATAAATCATAGTCTTCTTCTAGTACTGTTATGTGCGCATTATCAGTTTTTTGAAAATTCAATAACATTTGACGCATACTTAGAACATCAAGGATTAATAATTTATTGAATAAAATAGTACCTATTCCGCATATGATCTTAATTACTTCCGTGGCCTGCATGCTTCCAATAATTCCGGGTAATACTCCTAAAACGCCTATTTGTGAGCAATTCGGTGATTCTTCAGGCTTTGGAGGAATAGGGTATAAACATCTATAAGTTGCGCTTGCGTTATAATTAAATACGCTTACCTGCCCTTCAAATTTAAAGATGGCTCCGTAAACCAATGGTTTGTCAGTAATAACCGATGCGTCATTGGTTAAATAGCGTGTTGAGAAATTATCGCTGCCATCAACAATGATATCATATTTTTGAAACAAGGGAATCGCATTATGTATAGTTAATTTTTCGGCATAAGCGTTAAACTGAGTAAATGGATTTAGTTTTGATAACCGTTTAACGGCAATTTCAGATTTTGACTTCCCAATATCATCAATTGTGAACAGCACTTGACGTTGTAAGTTACTTTGATCTACCACATCGTTATCTATAACTCCTATGGTACCAACACCAGCAGCAGTTAAATACTGTAATATCGGACATCCTAAACCACCAGCTCCAATAACTAAAACTTTAGCCTGCTTAAGTTTTAACTGTCCTTCTATACCTATTTTGTCTAAAATAAGATGACGGTTATATTGTTGTTGTTCTTGTTTTGTTAAGTTCATGGTTTAAACCTCTCTGCAATAATAGTCAATTTCCTCTTTGTTAAATAAATCCTTTTTCACGAGCAACATAAAGTAACTCTTTATCATCGGAGGTAGAAACATTAAAAGCTTGCTTGATGTGACGTTTACGTTTTTCAAGTGCAGCAATAGATAAAGGAATAATATTGGGAAGATCTTTCATTCTAGTGCCAATGGATAATTCATACAGCATTTTTCTATCAATATCATCAAGTAAAAAATGACTTGAAACCTCTTTTCGCAAGAGTTTTATAATAGATTTACTATAATAAGGAGGATCGTTTATTATAGTATCTATAGCAGTTACTAATTCTTTTGGAGTAATATCATTTTTAGTTAAAAACCCATCCGGATTAATGTTTTTAAAGATACTATGTATCCTATAATTATCATTAAAAGTAGTAGCAACTATAATTTTAGTACTTGGGAATAATTCATTAATTCTTAATCCAAGATCTTCTCCTGATAGTATTTCACCATCTTTTGACGGAGGTAGTTTTATATCTAGAAATACAATGTCTAATGGTATTCGGTTTTCCGAAAACTCTAAAATCTTATTATAAGCATCATCGCAATTATGTGCAACACTAATCTTAAAAATAATATTGTTGCCTTGTTTACTATAATGATTAAACGCGCTTTTGTAGGCCTCAGAAATTAGAGGGTGATCATCTATAATGAAGACTTTATATTCACTGCTGGCCATTCTGTTTACTAATTAGTTCAATTAAAGTTATAATATAATAATTTAAATAGTTTTTACTGGAATTGAAATGTGAATGATTGTTCCTTTACCAATATTGGATTCTATATTAAAAAACCCATTTAGTTTTTGAATTCTTGAATCCATATTTTTAATACCTATTCCTTTTTTATTCTTTTTAACATTAAACCCGTTCCCATCGTCACTGATCTTAACATATAATTTTTCGTCTTCTGCAGTAAAGTTGATGTTCACATGTTTGGCCTGCGCGTATTTAATGCTATTTTGTAAGGCTTCTTGAATTATTCTGTATAGGTTGACTCTGGTTTTTTCATTAATAATATTCCAGTTTATTTGTTCTTCAGAGTTTATACTATACTCAAAGCTTCCAATTTTGCTTTTACTTTTAAGCAAAGCTTCTATTAATGTTATAAAGTCAGCATTAGAATCGCTAAAATTTGCTTGTAATTTGTGAGAAACATCTCTTATTTCTTTTTCTATTTTTTGCAGTTCTTCCAAGAAAGTCTCATGCTTTTTTAAAGTCTCATTACTACCTTTAATGTCTAAAAAACCTAGGTCAACTCGAATTCCAAAAAGTTTGCCTAAAATACCATCATGTAATTCTTCTGATATTCTATTGCGTTCTTTGGTTTTTTCTTCTTCTAACCTGGTTTGCTGTCGAAGTCGTAAAATATATAATTTCTCATTTGCTTGCTGTTGCTTTGACTCTAATATTAGCTTCTCATTTCTAGTTTTTTGAATCCTTAGAAAATATATTAGAGAAATGATCAATATAATGGCCAACCCAATTAAAAGCATTAAGATTTTTTGTTGTGAAAGGCGCTTTGTTTCTTCAATATACTCATCTGTTTCAAAAGCTATTCTAGCGAATTTATTTTGAATACTTCGTTCTGCCTCTAATAAACTATCATTAAACGTTATGTATTCGTTTAAATATTTTTCACTGTTTTTTTTATCTAAAACAGATAAGTGTTTTAATGAAGTTAAATAATCTCGATTAAATTGTATTTGTTCAGCTAGTGCATTTGCTTCTTTTGCAAAAAGTGTTGCTTTAATAGTGTCTCCTAAATAACTATAATATTCTGAGAGGTGTAGTTTATTAATTAGTACACCCCCTTTACTATTAAGGCTATCTCTAATACGTAAAGCTTTTAAAAGACTTTTTTCAATTTGAGAAGTATCGTTATTGTGAAGTTGACTGTAAGCTCTATTGTCAAGAAGTGTTGAGTAGAGCTTGGGGTCTTTAATTCTAAGGTTTTTATTTTCTAAAGCTTCATTAAAATATGTTATCGCCTTGGAATAATTATCACTATAATGATGAACTAATCCGATATCATTAAGGCTACTTTCTCTATACGTCTTTTTGTTTTTTACTTTTTTCAAGGCTTCCAACGCTTTTTCATGATAAAAGAGTGCCTTATCATATGCTCTTAATTCTTTTTGAAGTATAGCTAAATGATAATAAGAAATATAAAGAGACTTATATTTTTTTAAGGTTTTGTATTTTGAAATTGCTTGAATAATTAGTTCTTCACTTCCCGTATAATCTCTATAACGCCCTTTTATAAAACTCATATTATACAGCATTTTAGCGGTATAATTCTCATGATTAATTTCATTAAAAGCTTTATAAGCTTCATTATAATGATAATAAGCACTATCAAATTTTAGTTTGTTGATATAATGATATGCGTAGTTCCACTGTACCATACCTAATGTATAAGTATCACCAATGGTTAATGCAATATCTTGTGCTTCCTTATTTATAGGTTTGAAGCTTAAAGTATCTTTTAGTTCTAAATATTGATAGGCTATGTTAGTTAAATATTTACCGGTTACTGTGTCTGTTTTTTTTGAAATAGCTAAATCATATGCATTTCTTAAAAACGTCTTTCGTTGCTTTTTTGAATAAGATTCCTTTTTAGCTGAATCAATCCAAATAGAAATTTCATCGCTATTTGAATTAGCTTGAGGTATAGGCTCATTTTTAGAAGTACAGCTTTTAAGGGTTATAGCTAATAGTATAAAAATGAAGACAATTTTATGTAGTGTTTTAAACTTCAACTTTCTTTTTCCTAATAACAAATCTAAAAAAAGCCTTTAACAAAAGCTTGTTAAAGGCTTTTGATAAGAGAGGTATATCTTAATCTCCATCATCATCTCGCTCATTATCAGGTTCTGAACCACTGTCTCCTCCAGTGGCTTGTGTGTCTGCTTTTGTGCTTATTTTAGTTTCTTCAATAATATCATCAGATGTGCACGAATAGGTTGCTACTGTTAAAATTATGAGTATCAAAAAATTTCGTAATATTTTCATAATGCAATAGTTTAAGTTTGATAATAGGTTTTATAAACCAATATGTGGTTATGTGTTAAATTTTATGTGACAAAGTGTTTATTGACTTTGACATTTTAGTGAAGCTTCAAGACAAATTTATGTTGAGAATCCCATTTTATACAGTTAGTTTGTAGTATTTTAGTGAATACTATTGTTTTGAGAGTGAAACCTATGAGTTTGATAGCGAACATTAATTAATTGCCATATAAGAATTACCAGCTAATGCCGTATTTATCAACTCTATGTTGCCTGCAAAAGTTTTAGTAAAAGGTACCTTATAGGCTTTATTCTTCATTACACAGATACCTTTTCCGTAATGAATTCGAGAAACTAAATCACTATTGACGATATAACTTTTATGTATTCTTAAAAAATTTCGAGGTAATAAATTTTCAAATGTTTTAAGAGTTTTAAATGCACCTACCACAGAATCATCACTCATATAAAAATCTGTGGTATTGTTATCTGCTTTTAAAAAAAGAATATCGTCGAGACCCAGGTAATGATAATCTTTATGTGATTTTAAACAGATCGTTTTCCCTGACTCTTCAAAGTGTCTTTTTTGATATCTCATAATGCATTTTCTTATGGATAGTTCTGATAAGGGTGTAAGGAGGTAATCAAAGAAGTCATATTTGTACGCCTTATACGCTTGATCTTTAGTATTAGATAGGGCAATTAAGATTGGTTGTTTGATGCTAAAATGGCGAGTGTCTAATAAAAATTCGGAGAGGTTTTCAATGACGCCATCAATATTAATAAATATAAGATCAGGACTCGTTTTTAGAATTAAATTTAGTGCTTCATCGTGTTCTTTTGAAGTGCCCTCATATCTCATGCCTTCAATACCGTCAAGTATCGTTTTGATATAATTTGTTGCATGAATTTCTTTGTCAATTATTACATATTTTTTCAAAACACTTCGATTAAAAATACACCACAAGTTATAGATTACCTATAATATTACGGTGAGGTTTGTCCTTGAAAAAAGTAAGGTTCATTATGCCTTAACATGTTTCAAATGAATATCTTCGACACTATAAGTAAAATGTATACATGATTCGGTAAAATGTATATAATCAGTATTTTGTCTAGGCTTAATTTTGTCGTGTAAAATTTATGAAAACAAATAAAATGAATAAAACAGCATTAATAACTGGAGCCAGTAGTGGCATTGGAAAGGAACTCGCTAGAATTCATGCAGAAAAAGGCGGTGATATGGTTATTGTCGCCCGAAGACAAGAAAAATTAAATGAACTTAAAGTAGAATTAGAACAGAAATTTGGTGTTACTGTTGTTGCTATGGTTAAAGATTTAAGCAAATCTGGTACTGCTAAAGAGTTATATAATGAAATAAAAAGTGCAGGTATAGAGATAGAATATTTGTGCAATAATGCAGGCTTTGGTTTACGAGGAAAGTTTCATGAGCTCTCTTGGGAGCGCCAACAACAAATGATCAATTTGAATATGATAGCGCTAACCGAATTAATGTATTTGTTTTTACCAGATATGGTTAAAAGGGATAGCGGTAAAATTTTAAATACTTCATCAACGGCAAGTTTTATGCCTGGGCCTTTACAGGCAGTTTATTTTGCATCAAAAGCCTATGTAACTTATTTAAGTAATGCCATTACTGAAGAATTACACGATACTAATGTGACAATTACTAACTTAATGCCAGGCGCAACGGAAACGGAATTTGCAAAAATTGCAGATATGGAACGAACAGGATTATTCGAAAAAGCATTCTCGGCACGCTCAGTTGCTGAAGATGGATATACAGCAATGTTAAAAGGAAAAATGGACGTAATTTCTGGCTTAACCTTCGGGCAAAATTTAATGATGAAAGCTATTCCGTTTACTCCAAAAAAAATGGTTCTAAAACAAATAAGAGAAATGCAGGAGGTTAAAAATTAAGTATTTATTTGGTAAATGAACATATTTTATCCCTCTGTTTTAAAGAACTGTATTGATTATGATTAATATATATTAAGCGCATGAATGAAATTATCCATATAAAATCTATCACTGAAGCTAACAAATTATTTGGTGTTCACTCGCCAAAACATCCTTTGATTACTATAATGTGGGCTAAAGAAATGCCAGACTTTAGTCAATATTTTGGTATTAAATATAATACAGACCTATTTACAATTTCATTGAAGGATGGCATTGAAGGTACGTTGGGTTATGGACGCAATAGCTATGATTTTGAAGATGGAACATTGGTGTTTTCAAAACCGAATCAGGTGCTTTCTATAGAAGAGAAAACTATTGTGGAAGGTGCTAAAGGATGGGCATTAATATTTCATCCTGATTTAATCAGGAAATCTGAATTAGGTAAAACCATAGGCACTTATACTTTTTTTGATTATGAAGTGCATGAAGCCTTACATATATCTGAAGACGAAAAAGCTACCTTAACCGATCTAGTAAAAAAAATTGAGATTGAAATTAATCAGAATATAGATAAGCACAGTCAGAAATTAATTATTTCTACAATTGAACTCATTTTAGACTATTGCAATCGCTATTACGATCGACAATTTTATATACGAACTAATTTACACCAAGATCATGTTTCAGAATTTGAGCGATTTTTAAAAGACTACTACAATTCAGAAAAGCCATCAGAATTAGGATTGCCATCCGTAAAATATTGTGGCGAAAAATTGAATATGTCTCCTAATTATCTAAGTGACCTCTTAAAAAAGGAAACAGGTATAAGTGCTAAAGACCATATTTATGCTTTTATAGTAAATAGGGCTAAGAATAAATTATTAGGAACTACTAATTCGATAAGCGAGATTGCTTATGATTTAGGGTTTGAATATCCACAACATTTTAGTAAGCTTTTTAAAAAGCAAACAGGAATGAGTCCTGCAAAATATAGAATAGGTAATTAATGAAAAAAGTGATTATTACAGGCTCAACGGGAATGGTTGGTAAAGGTGTATTATTAGAGTGCTTAGATAGTGCCAAGGTTGAAAAAGTATTAGTAATTAATAGAAATTCTTTAGCATTAGAGCATCCTAAACTGCAAGAAGTGATACTTAAAGATTTTACGAAGGTAACTTCAATTAAAGATGATCTTATTGATTATGATGCATGTTTTTATTGCATGGGAGTTTCTGCAGTTGGATTGAGCGAAGAAACGTATACTGCTTTGACCTATAATACTGCAAAAGCATTTGCCGATACTTTAATAAATACAAATCCAGAAATGATTTTCAACTATGTTTCGGGTGCAGGAACTAATAGTTCCCAGAAAGGTGCTTCAATGTGGGCAAGGGTAAAAGGTAAAACCGAAAATTATATCATTAATAAAGGTTTTAAAGATAGCTACATGTTTAGACCAGGTATTATAATTCCAGAAAGAGGAATTAAATCAAGAACAAATTGGTACAGTATAATTTATGCGATTTTGTATCCTTTCTTTGGAATAATGAAAAGATCTAAAAATATAACAACCACTACAAAAATTGGCCTAGCAATGGTTAATTCGCTGTTTCACTCTCAAAATCTAAAGCATTTAGAAAATAAAGACATTAATCAACTTGCTATAAAATAAATTTCTCTTGAAAAAACTTATAAAAATATTCAAACGCATGCTTATTTATTTAGGATTATTAGTAGTAATACTTATTATTGCTTACCAAGCTTTTGTTAACTTTTACCCTTCATTTGGTGGTGATGTTTCAAATGAACGTAAGGCGCAATATGAAACATCAAAGCAATTTAAGAATGGAAGTTTTGCGAATGTAAAAGATGTGCCCAAAGACTTGAGTTTTTCAGAGACGATGTCTATTGCTCGTAAATTCTTTTTCACGAAGATTGAAAACGGAACCCCAAATAGTGATTTAAAAGTTGAAAAAATTGATTCTATAACTATCGCAGACCATGATAAGGAAACCCGTTTGATTTGGTTTGGGCATTCAGCTTTTTTATTACAAATAGAGCATAAGAATATTTTAATAGATCCGATGTTCGAAGCGGTTCCTGCACCACATCCATTATTAGGGAGTAGTCGTTTTAGTAAGGAACTACCCATAGAAATTAAAAAATTACCTAAGATAGACGCCGTATTGATTTCACATGATCACTATGATCACCTTGACTATGAATCAATTAAAAAATTAAAAGGAAAGGTTTCACAATTTTATGTACCACTAGGAGTAGGTGTGCATTTACAGGCCTGGGGAGTTGTTGATAGTCAAATTACAGAATTAGACTGGTGGCAAGAAACTTCTTTTAAAGGCTTACAATTTGTTTGTACACCGGCACAGCATTTTTCTGGGCGCAAATTCAATAATCGCCAAAGTACATTATGGAGTTCTTGGGTGATTAATTCAAATAAAGAACGAATATTTTTTAGTGGAGACAGTGGTTATGCACCTCACTTCAAAGAAATTGGTGAAAAATATGGGCCTTTTGATTTTGCAATGTTAGAATGTGGTCAATACAATAAGTTATGGCCAGATGTACACATGTTTCCAGAAGAAACAGCCCAAGCTGGGATAGATGTTAAGGCTAAAGTAATAATGCCAATACATTGGGGAGCATTTAAGTTAGCATTGCACTCATGGACAGACCCAATAGAGCGAGTTACCAAAAAAGCAAAAGAGTTAAATGTACCTATTGTCACTCCAAAAATAGGTGAACCTATCTTGCTAAGTCATTTGCCTGAGCCGAAGGCTAATTGGTGGGCCAAGTACTAACCTTATATACTCTTGAGTTTTTGACTGTTAGAAGATATTCCCTTATAAAAATCTAGGTGATCAATATTGATCACCTAGATTTTTTATTGATACAAAATTGAATGAATTGGATGTTTCTTGCGCAATTTTGTGAGGGTGATTTGGCGGGTAGGATATTGTTTCTCAATAATATAAGCAAACAAATTCCCTTTAAAATAATTTTGTAAATTTATATGACCAACCTAAGTAAAATGAAAAAACAACTACTAATCTTCGTTTTCTTTATTATTTCAACTTTAATTTTCGCACAAAAGAAAAGCTATAATATTGGTATTCTCATCGATAATAGAACTGAAGAAATTGATCCTTTATTATTACAATTACAAAACCAAATAAAAGCGGTAGTGGGTGAAGATGCCGAAGTCAATTTCCCTAAAGGAAATATTCTGGTAAACAATTATAATCTTGAAAAAGCAGCGCAAAATTATAATCAATTACTGGGCAACGAAACTGATATTATTTTAGCATTTGGCGTTGTAAATAATAAAATAGTAAGTAGTCAAAAAGAATATATAAAACCTACTATTTTATTCGGAGCTGTAAATCGAGACTTTAATAATATAGACCTAAGTAAAGAAACTTCAGGGATTAATAATTTAACTTATTTAGTTGAGTCAGAATCTTTTTTAGCAGATTTCAAGAAGTTTCAAGAGCTAACAAATTTTAAAACCTTAGGAATTGTTATTGAGAAGCCTTTTCTAGACATTCTTCCGCTAAAAGAAACATTCGATGAAGAATTTAAAATACTAAAAGCCAATTATAAACTAATTCCCTTTGAATCGGTTACCGATATTACATCTAATCTTGATAATATTGATGCCGTTTATTTAGCAGGAGGGTTCTTTTTGAAAAATGATGAGATAAAACAATTAGCTCAAACCTTTATAGAAAAGAAATTACCATCTTTTACAGCACTTGGAGTAGATGCGGTTCAGAATGGAGTTATGGCCACTAATCAGGCAGAAGATAATTTCGATCAGTTTTTGCGCCGTATCTCCTTGTCAATTGAAGGTTATATTAATGGCACTCCACTTGCCGAAATGCCTGTTTATATTGAATATAGTCCGCGATTAACAATGAATTATAACACCGCCGAACTTGTAGGCGTACCTATAAAATATAGTTTGATTAATAATACTGATTTCATAGGTGAGATGAAGAATGCACTATCGAATAAAACCTATAACCTTCTCGAAGTAATTGATGAGGTTTTACAACAAAACTTATCGCTGCAATCGCAGAAGAAAGATGTAGACTTAAGCACTCAAGATGTGAAAACAGCAAAAAGTAATTATTTACCGAGTCTTACAGCCTCTGGAAGTGGAACCTATATTGATCCAGATTTGGCCGAAATTAGTAATGGGCAAAATCCTGAGTTTTCTACTGCCGGAAATATTACTTTACAACAAACCGTTTTTTCAGAAGCAGCTAATGCAAATATTACCGTTCAGAAAAAGTTACAGCAAGCGCAGCAAGAAAATTTTAATGCTGCTCAATTAGATGCCATTTTTGATGGTATTAATGCCTATTTTAATGTGCTCGTTTTAAAGGCAAATATGCAAATTCAACTTCGTAATCTTCAGTTAACGAAGCGTAATTTGCAAATAGCAAATCAAAATTTTGAAGCAGGACAATCGGGTAAATCAGATATGCTTCGTTTTCGTAGCCAAATGGCTCAGAATACGCAAACAATGGTTGAAGCCGCTAATCAATTAGAGCAAAGTTTTGTGCAACTCAATCAGCTGTTGAATAATCCTGTAAATAGTGAAATAGATGTTGAAGATGTTGCTTTAGACGAAGGTATTTTTAAGCAATATAATTACGAACAGTTTTCAGAAATACTTGATGATCCAACTTCAAGGGAGCCCTTTATAGAATTTATCATTGAAGAAGCTAAAAATAATGCGCCCGAACTTAAAGCACTAGCTTATAATTTAGAGGCTATTGAGCGTAATTTAAAGCTTAATTCAGGAGGGCGGTTTTTACCAACAATTGCTTTACAGGGGCAGTACAACAGAACCTTCAATAGAAGTGGTGCAGGAAGCACCGCTCCACAAGGATTTACATTATTAGACGATAATTATAATGTAGGTGTTAATGTGTCAATTCCCATTTTAAATCAAAATAGAACGAATATTAATAGGCAAACGGCAGTGATACAAAAAGATCAGCTCAATATCAATAAAGAAAATACCGAGTTGGCCATAGCAAGCAATATTCGAACGTCAGTATTAAATGTGATTAATCAAATTTCTAACATAGAACTGTCAAAAGTATCAGAAGAAACCGCTCAAGAAGCTCTGGAGCTTACACAAGCATCGTATGCTAGTGGTGCAGTTAATATTATTCAGCTAATAGACGCTCAGAATAATTACCTCAATGCACAGTTAGCTCGTACAAATGCAATCTATAACTTTTTGATTAATGGATTACAACTTGAGCGCTTTTTAGGATACTATTTCTTGTTAAATACACAAGAAGAGAATGATAAATTCACACAGCGATTTTTAGAATTTTTAAGTAAAAGAAATTAAGCCAAACTAGATAAACTAAATACAATGAAACCAATAGTAAAGATTTTTAGTATAGCCGCCGTCATTGCCGGATTATTAATATCATGTTCTGAAGAGAAAAAAGCGGCAGAAAAATTTGTACGCCCAGTTAAATATGAAGAGGTAGGATATCTTGGAGGTGAAAAAATAAGATCTTTTAGTGGAACGGCCCGAACAGATAAGATTATCAATTTAAGTTTTCGAAACTCGGGTATCATCACACAATTTAATATCAAGCTTGGGCAAAAAGTTAAAAAAGGGCAGTTACTAGCTAAGCTAGATAATGTAGCCTCTCGCTTATCATATGAACAAGCAGTGACACAATTAAATAGCGCAGAATCGCAAATGAATACGGCTAAATTAAGTTTAAATCGCGTCCGTTCATTGTACGAAAAAGGGAGCACATCCTTAAGTGATTTTGAATCTGCTAAGAATGCCTATAAAACTGCTCAAGAAAGTTATCAATCAGCCAAAAGAGGTGTGGGTATTCAGAGAGAACAAGTTCGATACGGATATCTTTATGCATCAGAAGATGGTGTGATTGCCGCAGTGAATGCTGAAGTAGATGAAAACGTTAGTCCTGGTCAGGCAGTGGCAACATTAAATGCAGGAGCAGATATGGAAATCACATTAGGGATTCCAGAAAGTGTTATTAATGGAGTTAAAGATAATATGATGGTTGATGTTGATTTTTCATCATTACCCGATAAAAAATTTAAGGCTAGAGTAACCGAAGTGGCTCCGGCAGTTGATGCTAATACAGCAACATATCCTGTACGCGTTACCGTTACCAATCCTAGTGACGATATTAAAAGTGGTATGGCTGCTAATGTAACTTTTGATTTTGGCGATCATAAAAATGATAATACCATCTTAGTAGTTCCTGCAAACGCGGTTGGTGAAGATAGTAATGGCCATTTTGTTTTCCTGATCGAAGAAAGTGATGCGATAAAAGTTAAAAAGCAACAAGTAAATATTGGCAATTTAACGGGCGAAGGATTTGAAATAACAGCCGGTTTATCGGCAGGACAGAAAATTGCTACCGCCGGGCTGCAAACTTTATTGGACGGGCAAGAAGTAAGACTTCAATAACAATCAAACTTACTAACCAAATGAATTTAGCACAATTTTCTATAGAAAAAAACCGCATAACCTTTATGGTGCTTGGTACCATAATACTCATGGGTTTAATGATGTACTCAGGTTTATCGCGTGATAGTATGCCACCTTATACCGTTCGAGTAGCAACGGTGGTTTCACAATTTCCGGGAGCTAGCCCAGAACGTGTTGAACAATTGGTGACTGATAAAATTGAAAAAATAGCACAAGAATTACCGGAATTAAAAGAAGTTTCAAGTACTTCTCGAACGGGCTTATCTATAGTAAGTGTTACTTTAAAAGATGAAGTGTCTCCAGAAAAAATGCAATCTGTTTGGGATAGGCTTCGTAGAAAACTTAATGCCTTGCAAGGTTTACCGCAAGGAGTACAACCTTCATTAAACGATGATGGTATTGGTGATGTATATGGTATTGTGATTGGTCTCACCTCTGATGGTTACTCGTATGCAGAGATGAAAGAATATGCAGACGATATCAAAGATGCGTTAATAAAATTACCAGATGCTGCGAAAGTAGAAATGGGAGGGCAACAAGAAGAACGCGTTTTTGTTGAATTTGATAATACGCGACTTAAAGAATATGGTCTTTCTGCATCTAAATTACAACAAACAATCTCTTCTACAAATATTTTAAATTCTGGAGGACAAGTAAATCTTGGTGATGAGCGTATTATTTTAGAACCTACAGGTAATTTTAATTCGGTTGATGATATTAGAAATATGCTAATTTCAGTGGGAAATAATAGCGGCACGCAGTTAGTCAAATTGGGCGATATTACAACAGTGACCAAAGGGTATATTGATCCACCAACCCAAAAAGTACGCATTAATGGCAAAGACGCCATCTCATTACATGTTAATCTAAAAGAGAATGCGAATGTTATTGCACTAGGTGAGGAGGTAAATAAGGTTGTTTATGAATGGCAGAAAAAATTGCCTGTAGGGTTAGAGTTAACCAGAGTATCATCCCTAGATACTTATATTGACTTTAAAGTTAGCGACTTTATAGTTAATCTAATGCAATCTATTAGTATTGTACTATTGGTAATGCTTATTTTTCTCGGTATAAGAACAGGTTTTGTTATTGCCAGTTTAATTCCTATCGTAACCATTATGACCTTAATGATAATGGGAGTTATCAAAATGGGATTGAATCAAGTGACGTTGGCTGCTTTAATTATGGCCTTGGGAATGTTGGTTGATAATGCTATTGTAGTTGCAGAAACCATTATGGTTAAAATGGAGCAAGGCATCGAAAGGAAAAAAGCGGCGATTGATGCATTTTCTGAGTTGTGGATGCCTTTACTAATATCTACATTGACAACCTCGGCAGCATTTTTGGCGTTCTATTTATCGCCTACAACCATGGGAGATATTGTAGGGCCAATTTTTGTAGTGATTACCATTGCACTGTTATCTTCATGGATCATTGCATTAACCGTAATAACGATGTTCTGTTACCTGTTCTTAAAAGTATCTCCAAAAGGAGAAAAAAAGCCAAGTTTTATAGATAGAGTTATTAATAAATTAAAGGAATATTATAAGGATCTTATCCTAATGGCTCTGGCTAACAAATGGAAAGTAATCATTGGTATTTTCTTGATCTTTTTTGCATCGTTATACGGTTTTACCAAAATACCTTTTGTTTTCTTTCCAGATAGTGATAGAAATATGATCACCATAGATATCAATTTGCCTCAAAGTAATAAGATTGAACGAACCACTGAAGTTGTAATGCGTATTGAACAATTTATGGCAGACTCACTTCAGATAAACGATAAGAGAGTAGATGGTATTTCTGATTGGTCATCATATATAGGAGAAGGACCAGAGTCTTATGATTTAGGATATTCGCCCGATGAGCCTAATTCTAATTATGCACATATTTTGGTGAATACATCATCATTTAATGAGAATAATAATATGATTAAAAAGCTCGATAAGTTCACCTTTAATAACTTTCCGAATGCCGATATTAAAGTTGGAGCTTTAGGAGCTGGTGGAGGAGGAACACCTATAGAAATTAAAATTTCGGGTAGTGCTCCCGATGAATTATCATTAATTGCCGAAGCAGTTAAGCTAAAATTATCGAGTATCGCCGGAACAAAAAACGTCAAAGATGATTGGGGGCCTAAGAGTAAAAAGTTTTTAATTGAAATTGATCAAAGCAGGGCACAGTCTGCTGGAGTAACAAGCCAAGATATTGCTACTTCTTTACAAACCGTGCTTGATGGATTTCAAACAGGAGAATATCGTGAAGATGATAAATCGATTCCTATTTTAATGCGAAGCGATGATAATCAACAGCAATCATTGGCATCTTTAGAAACGCTAAACGTATATTCACAAGGAACAGGTAGAAGTGTGCCTCTTTTACAGGTTGCATCAATTGTTCCGCAGTGGCAATATTCTAAAATTAAACGCTTTGATTTAATTAGAACGGTGAATGTCACCAGCGAATTACGTGAAGATGGAAATGCGTCTGCTATTACTAATGAGATTACACCTTGGTTGGAAGAACAGAAACAGAACTGGCCACAAGATTATACCTATGAATTTGGTGGAGATGCAAAGCAATCGGCAGAAAGTATGGGCTCTGTAATTAGCTACTTACCGATCTCAGGGTTTATTATAGTTCTGCTATTAATCATACAATTTAATTCTTTTAGAAAAATGGGAATGGTAGTACTAACAATTCCATTAGGGATTATAGGTGTTGTTATCGGGTTATTAACCTTTAGAGAGGCCTTTGGTTTTATGCCATTCTTAGGAGTGATTTCTTTAGCTGGAATTGTAATTAATAATGCAATTGTACTTATTGATAGAATGGAAATTGAACAACGAGATTTAGGTAGGAGTGAGCAAGATGCTGTTATAGCAGCATGTTTACAACGTTTCCGACCTATCTTGTTAGCTACTTTTACTACGGTTTTAGGTCTAATACCCTTGTATATTTCAGGAGGAGAAATGTGGGAAGGAATGGCAATTGGTATTATGGTTGGACTATTGTTTGGTACTGTAATTACACTATTATTTATTCCATCATTATACAGTGCTTTATTTAAAGTAAACTATAAACAATACGAGTTTAATGAGAAATTGTTGGAAGCTTAATGGTTAATAAATTATACAAACATCGCTTCGAAATATTTCTGGCAACGCAAATAGCGATACTATTCGGTTCGTTGTTATTTCCTCAAGATTTTTATGATTATACTTTATTACCTATTTTATACTTAGTAAGTATAGCAGCTGGTATTTTGATGATCTCTAAACGAAAAAAGATAATGTGGTTTTCTATTGCATTGTTCGTCGTTGCTGCTTTCATTTTTGGTTCTGACATGATTGCGAGATCTCAAAACACAGAGAATATTTTGATTCGATTATCAATTTATTTTATATTTCATTTAATAGTTACTTGGAATATCATTCAACAGGTTTGGAAAGCAAAACGTGTTACAAAAAATGTTATTATTGGCTTAATGAGTGGTTATATTTCTTTAGGCTTTTTAGCTTTTTTCTTGTTTATGTCTATAGAACTTGTCAATCCAGGTTCATTCCAAGGCGTATTAATGGAGAGTAATAATTTTGAAGTACGAGCAGACAATATCTTGTACTATGCTTACATTACATTATTAACTATTGGGTATGGTGAGATTATCCCAACTACGGCCATTGCACAAAAAGCAGCTGTCTTAGTAGGGCTTGTAGGTCAGTTTTATATGGTAATTATTACGGCAGTAGTTGTAGAAAAGTATATCAAACACTCTTCCAAAGAATAGATACTAACCAAATATGAGAAAATAATCGAAGCGTTATTCTTATAAATCTATGGACAACGATTGTTTGTTTATTGGCATAAATTCAAAATCAAAATTTTGATGATTCGCTTTAAAACCCTTAACCATTTTTTCAACTTTAATTAAATGAGCTTTTTGATGATCGGTTAGCTTATCTTTAGGATTTGCACTAAACCAAAAAGTGAAGGCTTGATCTACTTCAGAATTACTACTTTTTTCACTTGCATTCCCTCTTCTTGATTTAAAAATAACCTCCAGTACTTTTTCTTCTGGATTTGAGTGCGTTCCATTACCACAGAACACATAATGGTCAGCAGTAATCATTTTGCAAAATTTCTCATCTATATTGGCTGCAGCTCCATGGTGTTGAATTTTTAGAACATTAACATGTAAGGTCCCGTTCGAATCCAATTTTTTGTTTTTCTTCAGTCCTTTAAGTATATCATCTGAATGGCCATCGCCGGTCATAAGAATGGTTTTTCCGTCAGCTTCAGCTAAAAACATGATGGATGCCAAATTTGGGATACTTACATCATCACGATCTCCCAGCTTAGTAACTGAACCACTATTGATTAGAAGTTGCGATAACTGAGCGCTTGTGAATGGATGATTTAAAGCTGTTAAGCTTAAATCGGCGTAAAAATCTTTTAGCTCTTTATGATGCGCTTTTTCCCATTCAATCCAGTCTTTTTTTAAGGCGGTGAGGTCTGCAGAGAAGGGACCAATTACCGATAGATTAACGTTGCCAATTTTATGCTCGTTTTTATCAATAGAACGTTGGTTGCATTTTACAACATTACCATTGTATTGAGGGTTAAGTTCTATATTTAGTTGCTCAGGTTGAATGCGTTGAGATAATGTTATGCCTTTTTTGATACTTGTTGCTTTATGATTAACTTTTTCAAATAAGTTCACATTGGTAAAATCAGCAGTCATTTGCTCAATATTTTGAAGTGCACTTACTACTTGAGGTAAGGCCGCTCCTAAATTATAGGTTTTAGCAAAAGAATTGTGCCAAATGCTCTCAACTAAAGGCGGCTCAACAATTTTGGGTTTTTTAACATTAGCATTACTACCACTGCTATTGTGATGGTTGAAAACTCTCCATTCCGCCAATAATTCCATCAATGCAATAACGCCCACAATATGATCATCATCAATATGAGAAACGCATAATAGATCTAGAGTTTCATTTTTTTGTTTGATTTCTTTATTAAGATAAGGAGCTACAGATTCTTTAAAGCTAGTTTTCATTCCTCCATCTATAAGAATATGATTGCTTTTTCCATTTCCATTTGGATGAGAAATTAGAAGTGCATCACCTTTCGAAGAACGGAATATAATAAGTTTCATTTTTACTATTATTAATAATTAATTAAGATAATTAGATTGTTATGTCTTCAAATTCAATCAAGCTTAAGGCTTCTTCAATACAGGCGTTGATATTTATCATTCCAAACCCGGTATCGTTTTTCCAATCATAGTTTAAGCCTGTTATAGGAGTAGACGTCCTTTTCATAATACCCGCGATCTGCGCCGATGTTAATCGCGGATGAGCAGCGAGTAATAATCCTGCCACTCCGCATGCAAATGGACTTGCCATGCTAGTTCCGGTTTTGACTGTCCATAGCTCATTAGGGCCGCTAAACCCATTGGCTGCAACAATGTTAGTTCCGGGGGCAACAATTTCAGGTTTTTTGCGATTATCTCTTGAAGGGCCTTGACTACTAGATATGTTTATCTTATCGTTTTCAGTATCAAAATTACCTACACCGATAACGTTATGGCCGCAAGCTAAAGAATT
The DNA here is from genome assembly GCF_056591755.1 of Maritimimonas sp. 2205BS37-2. Classification (NCBI taxonomy): domain Bacteria; kingdom Pseudomonadati; phylum Bacteroidota; class Flavobacteriia; order Flavobacteriales; family Flavobacteriaceae; genus Maritimimonas; species Maritimimonas sp. 2205BS37-2. Next base: position 303,518 of record NZ_JBWQOI010000003.1, on the reverse strand, counting down.
GATTGATTTATTATCAACGTTTGTTGCTTCACTAAAAAAAGAAGGGAAATTCCAAAAATTCTGAACTCTTCTAATAGGATCATCTCTTTCTATCCAGGCATCAAAACTACCATCGCGGATTTCATCGCCTATGATTCTTACTTTCCAAACTCCAGCTTTTACGCCTACGATTTGTTGTGGATTTAAGTTCGGGCTTAAGTAAATAGCCATATAATTATTACCATTGGCCTCATGGTATATTTTATTATATATACTTAAAAAAGAAAGATCGTCTAATTGTTGATTTTCAATAAACTGCTGCGGTTTTACCGGGCCAATCCAGTCACTCCCAGGAGGTTTAACCATTACAGAAAAACGATCTTGCGGTTCATACCAAATTTCGAGTTCATTTTCTGAAACATCACTAATGCCGTTGCCTATAACGTGCCATTCAAGATCTACAGATAATCCTTTGTTTGGTATTTTACCAGAAGTATGTATACGCCCCATGATATATCCAAAATCACCGGGGGTTTGTTCTTTCTCTTGACCTGCATTCCCTGCTGCCACACAAACACAGCGTCCATCTAAGGTTAGCTGATAGTCGATCCATCGATTTACTGCAGCACTTCCATCATGGGCATGACCATTTGTTCCTAAACTAATATTTATTGAAATGGGTTTATTTTCCGCTTCTGCCAGCTTTAGTAAAAAGTCAACGGCATCAGAGATTCTAGATGAATCAGTAAAAGATTTACTTCGAACTTCATCTTCTGAAGGTAAAGAAATTAATACTCCGGCAATAGTGGCACCTGCACAAACGCCTGAATTTCCGGAGGCTATACTGGCTACATGAGTGGCATGTGATGACCGGAATTGTTGAGACTGAGGTTCTATAGTTTGTACTGGCGCTCCAATAGTCGGAGCAACATCTATTGCCTCATTCATATGATCTTTGGTGTGCAAACTCCCATAATTAAAATCATCAAAACCAGACCACGTTTCGTTGGGAGCCGGTCTGTGGTCGCCTCCCTGATCCCAAATAGCTAAAAACCGTGTTTTTCCGTTGGTATCGAGAAAATCGGGATGTGCAAAATCATACCCACCAACATCGATAATACCAATAATTACATTTTCAGTTTGAATATTAGTAACTTTTTTATTGAGTTTTAAACTTTTAGGTTTTCGATTTGAGGTGATTGAAACATGAGTAAGTGGAGGAGTTAGTACCGATTGAGAGCCTTCTATACCGACGATATGATTACTTGATGACCAAATTTTAAGGTCGTCAAGAATAATGGTGGCTTTCACAATTTTCCGACAATGCCTTATATTCTTAATACGTTTTTTAAGTGCGTCTTTTTTAATTTTTGGAAAAAGCTCATTGATAACATCATTCCATGTACTACTTGCTCTTAACTCTATAAATACGTTTGCCTCTACCAAGTTGGGAGGATCTTTATCTATTGATCCTTTTTTTAAACTGGCTTTAGAGGCCTTTTTCACTTTTTTATCGAATGTTGTTTCTATTGCCGCCGTTTCAGCTGCAAGTGAAAATTTCTGTGCTACTTGACTCGTTACATTGAATAAATCTTTTTGAGTCAATACTTGATCGCTTGTAGCGATACATTGATTTGTGATAGACCTTATCGCATTTACTTCGTTACTACCATTGGCAATCATTCTTAGTTTAGCATATATTTTGGAAGAATTTCCTAGTTCTTGCTTTGATTTCATTTTTTTAGACATTAGATGAAATGTTAACTACGGGTACTGGATAATATATAGACTTTGAACCTTAATAATGGCCGGCAAAGTAATTTTAAAGCACATCAGTATTGTGCTTACTAAGTTAAAAGAAAGAAAAGCTCTGGTCAATAGGAATTTTCCCTTTTCTTCTAGGTGTTTTTCCTGTAAGCTTATTGGTTTTAAACCAATTAATTGAAGAAGAGATGAAAATTGTTTTAAAATTACCAAGTAATCTTTGATTTAAGATTTTTTTAATAACTAAGTGCTTACAATATCTTATATTTGCCTTTCTAAAAATCAAACAGAATTGTCTAGAAAATACATTTCTCTTTTCTTTTCACTACTATTTTTGGTAAGTGTTATTTTACCAAGTGTTATGTACGCTTGTAATGATACCAAGAATGCAATTGTCTTATTAGACATTTCAGAAGAAGAAAATAAAGAGAGTGAAACGATTAAAGACGCTGAGCTTAAATTTTTAGAAATAATAAAACTTCATTCTGAAGAAGAATACTTTGATGCTTCGAATAAGAATCATCACTACTTAAGGTTGTATTCGCAATCATTTGGTGATAATACATCACCACCCCCTGAATTAGCTTAATCTTCGCTATTTTCAGTTTCAGAGTAATCAATTAACACATAACACATTTTAATTTATTTTAAATGAAAAATTTATTTTCAAACATAAAAGGCGATGCCTTTGGTGGTATAACAGCTGGTATTGTTGCTTTACCATTAGCATTGGCCTTTGGGGTTTCATCTGGTTTAGGGCCAAGTGCTGGTTTATATGGAGCCATATTTATAAGTTTCTTCGCAGCGCTATTTGGAGGAACAAATACACAGATATCAGGACCAACTGCTCCTATGACTGCGGTGAGTATGGTTATCATTGCCACGATTATTGCCGCTAATGATGGTGATGTTAATAAGGCTTTACCTGCCATTTTAACCGTATTTCTATTAGCTGGTTTAATGCAAATCGGCTTGGGTGCGATTGGCTTAGGTAAATATATTCGATACATTCCTTATCCGGTTGTATCAGGTTTTATGACCGCAATTGGGGTTATCATTTTAGTTACCCAGATTTTACCTATGTTGGGATATTATGCAAAAGAAGACTTGGAGTTTGTAAATCAATTTAAACCTCAGGCTGAAGAGATCATCTTAGAAAATATCCTTAAAGAAGAAGCAGGTGAGGGTATTTTAGTACTTGAGAATTTTCAAGAAACCATTAATAGAGCTGAGAAGATTACAGAGGCAGATATTTTAAAAGAATCAAAAACTTTGGCAGGTAAAGAAGCTTCGGGTGTTATAGGTGCATTTAAGGTATTACCAAGAGCTTTAAAGAATATTGATTGGTTAGAAATATTACTTGCGTTAGGTACCATTATTATTATTTATGGTTTCAAACGGATTACAACCGCGGTGCCAAGTACTTTAGTAGCTTTGCTGGTCATGTCTGCAATTGCGATTTTAGGAGGGCTAGACTATAGACCTATTCCTGAAATACCACAAGGACTTCCTAAGTTTAATACAGGTATTATTACCAATTTTAATTTAGGAAATGTAACGCCATATATTTTTACAGCATTAACCTTAGCACTTTTAGGAGCCATTGACTCCCTACTAACCTCGATTGTAGCTGATAATATGACAAAGACCAAGCATAAGCCTAATAAAGAATTAGTAGGGCAGGGTATTGGTAATAGTATAGCAGCACTTTTTGGAGGAATTCCTGGAGCGGGAGCAACAATTAGAACTGTAGTAAATATCAACTCAGGGGGTAAAACAAGGCTTTCGGGTATGATTGCAGGTGTTTTATTGTTTGTAATTTTATTGGCTGTAGCACCGCTAGCCTCAAAAATTCCGGCAGCCGTTTTAGCAGGAATCTTAATTACGGTTGGTATTGGAGTAATGGATTATAAAGGATTACGAGCAATTCCTGTATTACCAAAAGATGGTAAATTAGGTCCATTTAAATTTAGTACAGAGGTAGTTGTGATGCTAGTTGTATTAATTTTATCTACTTTTTGGAATTTAGTATATGCTGTAGGTATCGGTTTAGTTATTGCTTCTTTAATGTTTATGAAGAAGATTGGAGATTTAACAGCTGAACGATCAGATGTCAAAACCTTAAATAATGAAAAAGCATGGGCTGATGAATCTGAATTTCCAGAGAAATACAAAGAGAAGGTCTTTATAAAACATATTAAAGGTCCTTTATTCTTTGGTTCTACTAGTGATTTTCAAGCCTTGGCACAACAGATACCTGAATCAGCGAGTACAGCGGTGATTCGTTTAGACAGAATGCAGTATATGGACCAATCTGGCTTATACGCCATGGAGGATGTATTGCAAGATCTTAAAAAGAAAGATGTACAAACACTATTTGTAGGTTTATTACCACAGCCAAGATATATGATGGAAAGGATTGATATTATTCCTGATTTTATACCTTCAGAACGCATATTTGAAACGTTTGATGATTGCGTATCTTGGATTAAAGAAAATATTAACAACAATAAATAAGAAATTATGGCAGTAAAAAATATAGCAATAACAAAAGAGATGCAAAGTGCTTTAACTCCTTCGGCGGTTATGCAAGATCTAGTAGAAGGAAATAACAGATTTGTGAGTGGAGATTCACAGACTTTGGATAATGCAGCACTTGTTGGACAAACAACTGGAGGACAATTTCCAAAAGCAGTGATATTATCTTGTATTGATTCGCGTGTTCCTGTAGAAACGGTATTCGATCAAGCTATTGGAGATGTATTCGTTGCTCGAGTAGCTGGAAATTTTGAAAATACTGATATCTTGGGAAGTATGGAGTATTCATGTAAAGTTGCGGGTAGTAAGTTGGTACTTGTAATGGGGCATGAGGCTTGTGGTGCTGTAAAAGCCGCTTGTGACGGAGTTGAATTAGGAAACATTACAAGCATGTTGAACAATATATTACCGGCTGTAAAGAAATCTTCTGATGAGGTAGATGGTGAATTGAATTCTTCTAATAGTGAATTTGTTGCTAAAACTGTTGAAAACAACGTAAAGTTAACAATGGATAGAATTCGTGAAAGAAGCCCTATTTTAAAAGAGATGGAAGCTAATGGCGAAATTGAAATAGTAGGAGGTGTATATAGCTTACACACAGGAAAAGTAGAAATGCTATAAACGCTATTTATAATATAAAAAGCCGCCCAGAGGGCGGCTTTTTTGTTAATAAACCAAATTTACTAGGGTACAACTTTACCCACGTAAGATTTTAATTTAAATTGGTTTGATCCAAAGTAAATGCTTCCATTTTTCCTTTTCTTTTAAAACTAAAGCTATATTAATGATGAATAAACCTCCTGTTTGAAGTAACTCGCCAATTTCATCAGGCTCTAGAAATAAATGGAATAAAAAAATGTGCAAAGTAACAGGTAGTAAAAAAATTGCACCAACAAATCCGGTAAATTGGAGTAATAAAAGTACTCCAAATACTAATTCGCAAATACCTAGTACTTGCCAAAAATAGCCTGTTTGTTTGCTCCCACTTATATACAGTATTTTTTGTAGGGTGTTTTCCTTCTCAGGAGCTTTAAATTTTTGAGCTTTTTCTACAACTTCTATGGGTGTTGGTATAGGTTTTTGAAATTTTTGAACACCGCCATATATCATCATTCCACCTAAAACTAAACGGAAAATGATGAATGATAGATTGATTGATTTTTGCATGATTAAAAGGTTATTATTCCTTCGTTCGGGTTATATACATAGTTAAAAGTGAAATACCTACTTTCATCAGTAAAGGCATCCGGACTAGAAGGAGCATCTTTATAATAACTCAGAATTTCAACTTTGGCATACCTACCATCTCTGGTTCTAAATATTAAAATTTTACCTGCAGTTGGTATAATTAAGTGAGTTGGCGGACCAGCATATGTATACCACCCGTTATCTGAACCCGATGCTATTGCTAGCCCACTTGAACTATCTTGCTTTAATTCAGAAGCGTTGGCAGAAACTATAGATGCTAAGGTGCCAGATGCAACATAGGCTGCAGCATTACCATTTCTTATAGGTTCATCGATGAGACCTGATGAGGTTCCACCATTTACAATAATGGTAGTTCCTCTAAAAGCAATGTCCCAATCGGTCTCACTAGTGGTAACATCACCAGTTGAGAAATCAAATTTGGTAAAATCTCCGCCAACCGGTTGACCTTGTCCTCCAGTTTGCGGTGCGTATAAATTTGAAACAGATTTTGATTCAACTGCTAATAGGGATAGATCGTCGTCATTACAAGAAGTAAAGGCTAAGCATAAAAAGATTGCTAAAAAATAATTGATTTTTCTCATTGTTAATATTTATTAAATTTGAATATTTAGTTTTCCGTAAATTAATCTACCAGGTAAGTTTGAAATTGATAATCCATTAGCGCTAGCGTTCGGAACTTTTGTAAAGTCAAATACATTATCAATTCCAAAACTTATTTTGAACTTCTTCAAAAAAAGTTTATTAATGGCAAAATTCCATAGCGTATACCCTTCAATAAACTCGTCGAAGTCATCTAGATAGTTGTTGGAGTTGGTGTCAAATAAACCATATTTACTTCTATAGGTTCCTCTAATATTAGTATCGATTCCCCATTTTGGGATACTATAGAAGATCTTAAAGTTTGCCATATGCCTTGACCTATTATAAAGTCCGAAATAATTACCTTCTTTAAGTTGAAATGAAGGTGAAGAGGGAGACAATCTGGCAAAAACTTCACCATTTTCAAATGCACTTTCGGCACCCTTGTCTTTTGCAAAAAGTAACTGATAACCCCCTAATACTTTAAAATAGTTATTTGGTTTCCACATGGCATTAAGTTCTAACCCCTGTGTATAAGACTTATTGACGTTATAATAGCTGAATACATTTTGTCCGTTTGTTTTACTTGCAATAACTCGTGTATCTATTAAATTTTTTAAATCGTTTCTAAATAGGTTGAGCCCTAGTTTAAGTTGGGGGTTAATTTTAAGGTCAACTCCAAGATTATAACCGATGGAGGTTTCTGGTTTTATTTTGTTATTAAATTCAGAAAGTGGTATAACTAATGCGGCTATTTGCCCTTGTTCTTGTAATTGAGGTATGGAAGATTGTACAGTATTATATCCTAAAACCGTATATCCGACAGTTGAGTTGGTAAAGTCGAAATATAGCTGTCTAAATGCAGGTGTTTTATAAGCAAAACCTGCAGATCCTTTGATTGCGATGTTATCATTGAACTCATATCTTAGAGCTAACTTTGGATTAATTCTTGAAACATATTCATTATGGCTATCAAAACGTGCTCCGAAGATAACATTTAACCTCTCTATCAGGTTAGTGTCATATTGTGCGTAAATGTAAGGAGAGTTGAACTTTGGGTTTGTAGAAAACGAAGTTCTGTTAAGAGTTTCATGGGTTAGTCCTAAACCAAAAATAAAACTGTTCGTGTCATTTGGCACAAAGGTCATTCTTAATTCGGGCCTCATTAAAAGCTGATTGTAATAATTTTCACTATTTCTTGTGCCGTCTTGATTGTTTAAAAATTCTTTTGTTTTATAGCGTGTACTGTATAATTCTAGGTATCCAGTCCATTTATCATTGAAAGAATGATTTGCTTTAAAATGAGCCCCCCATTCATTTACCTGGCTTTCTCCACTTAAATTTTCTGTTGGAATATTATCTTGATTTTGGGTATAGAACCTACCTGATAAGAAGAATTTAGTGCTAGGAGATAGATCATAAGCCAACTTTGTGTTGAAGGTATAATTGCTAAAGGGATCAACGGTGCTACCAAAGGTTGTTTCATCAATGTCGTAGCCATCACTGGAGTACCTGTTAATGAAGGTGCTTATTCCGAATTTACGTTTCTTATAAGAAAGTGTAATATTCGAATCATAAATATTTAAGCTTGAAACACGTTGGTTTAGGTTTCCGTTGAAACCGAATTTCGGATTTTGTGTAATAATGTTTACCACACCGCCAATTGCTTCACTACCATATAAACTGGAAGAAGGCCCTTTAACTACTTCGATTTGTTTGGCATTGTCAACGGCGATCCGATTAATATCAAAAGTCCCAGCAAGACGGCCAATTAAAGGAACGCCATCAATAAGTATTAAGGTGTATTGCGAGTCTAAGCCCTGTAATTGAATGCCTTCACCTCCACCAAAATCAGGTACCGTTATCAAACCCGTTTGCTCATTTAAAATATTGCTTAACCTTAAAGAGTTTGAATGCTCAATATCTTTTCGACTAATCAACTGAACGGGTAGTGGTAATGTTGATAATTGTCTTAGCGTGCGCGTTGCAGTTATAACTACTTCTTCTAGTTTTTCAGACTTTATAGAATCGTTTTTTTCTTCATTCTCTTGAGAAAAAGCGAGGGTAACAAACAGAAATAAAAAATAAAATGAAATATTATTTTTATTTAGACTCATTCTACATAGATTTGTGGCAAATATATAATCTTATTTATAATAAGTCTAAATAAAAATAACAATTTAATCATGGAATCAATTAAAAAATTAAAAATGAGTAAGTTATCAATTGCTGTTTTGTTTGCACTCTCTGGTTTGTTAATTACAAGCGCTCAGAGCAAAAGGAAAAAAGATCTTTATGCCATTAAAAGTATGAGTGGATGTTATGAGGTTGGATTTAATTTTGCAGAGACTTTTGAATATGCTAAAGACTCAACATATATAGCTTCTAAGACGAAACGTGAGCGCGCGCTGGAGTGGGTACAATTAGTAGAAGATGATGCCGGTAAAATTATATTACAACATCTTTTAATTGTTGGAGGTCCTAATAATCCCCATATTATAAAACATTGGAGACAAGATTGGATTTATCAGAATACTGATTTTTATATGTATGATGTTGATAATAGATGGAAATATGTTGCTATTCCAAAAGGGAAAGTTAAAGGGCAATGGACTCAAAAAGTATATCAGGTTGATGACAGTCCGCGTTATGAAGGTACCGCAACTTGGACACATGTGGATGGGAAGAGTTTTTGGGAAAACAGAACTGACGCTCCCTTGCCCAGAAGAGAATACACTAAAAGAAACGATTATAACGTCACCGTTAGAGGGAATAGGCATGAGATTACTAAAGATGGGTGGATACACGATCAAAATAACGATAAAGTTATTCGCAAGACAGGTGTTAGAGATGTGCTCTTAGCACAAGAAAAAGGGTTCAATACCTATAAGAAAATTGCAAATGACAAATGTAAGGCTGCTCAAGATTGGTGGAAAATAAATCAAAATAAATGGGCAGTTGTTAGGAATAAATGGGGTCAAATTTTCTCAAAAAAAACAGATCTAGAATTAAAACATAAAGTTTCTGAAAAACGTCTTTATCAATATTTATTTGATAGTAAAATTAATAACAAACAAAAGGTAGATGAGGTAATTAATAACTTTGTAACTAAAAAATAAAAAAAGGGCTTCTTAATTAAGAAGCCCTTTTAATTTATTCATCTGAAGATTTTACTTTGCTGTATATCAAACTAGCTAAAGCACCCATTACTGCAAAAAATACTATATAAACAATAGCATTCACTAGCGTACCTTTTAGCCCAAGAATATTAGCTGTAGAATAATCGATTATTCCACTGCCAAGTCCTTTTAAAATACCCACCCAAATACCAAATTGAATGCCTTGTGAAATGCTATGCGCACCTCTTGTCCATTTTGAATAAATAGTGGTGAAAGCAAATGCCATTACTAAACAACCAATGGCCAACCACATGAAATCTGGCGCTTCCCGCATGGTGTCAGTAGTACGTGTTTGTGTTCTTAAATAGGGATCAGCAATAATGCCCCATAATAAATATCCTCCAAAAAAAGCCCAAAGGGCATTTACAACTGTTGCAATAATGTTCGTTTTTGAAAACATAGTTTAAGAGTTTAATTGGTTAGTGATCAGCAATTTAATAAAAATATTTTATGTAACGGCCGATATCTGTTTTGTAAACTGAGGATTAAAGTGAAGTTGAAAATAGAAAAACGTTAAAAACTCCAGTTTTTATAATCTGCATCTTCCTCCAATTCATCCTCTATGTGATCGGGTAATTCTGGAAAGAAATCTAATTTTGATAATGCCTCTATGGTATCAATGCTAACTACAAATTCGTAAAGCGGTCTTTTTGTTTCTTGATGAGGTATTAAAAAGGCAATAGCTTTAATTTCGGGTTGCGAATAATCTAATAATATCTTATAAAAGTGCTTCGGAACACTGACCTCTTCTCGACCAATCGTTTTTAAATCATCTTTTAAGATACCACCGGTGATAACATATAGGTGTCTTTCTTTACTAGCCCAATAACGTACTTTTTGCTCTAATCGGTTCCAAACACCAGCATTAAAATCATATTTCTGAGGTGAAATATTTGAGGTGAGAAAAGTTTCGTTGTACGCATCTTCAGAGAATCTTCGATCTCCGGCAGGCACTAAATGCCCTTTACTATAACCCGAGTTTTTGTAATTACCCCAATGAGCGGATTTTGTTTTTACTTTTTTATCTTGAAAAAATAAGGGGCGTTTTCTATTACTCTTTGAAAGGTGTTCTTTTTTCAATTCATAAGCGATCCACTCAGCCTGTTCATGGGGCTCACTGTATGAAAGTGTATAATATGAATGTTCTACAATTTGATTATTAGTGGTTGCAGGTAAATAATTAAATGAAATTTGACTTACCGGTTGCTTTGTACTAGAACTGTTTTTTTCGGAAGCAGGAAATAATAAATACAGAATTGCGGCTACAAAGAGAATTATTACAGGATAAGCCAGTGCCTTATTTTTCATCGATTTTTATTTCGATTTAATAGGAATCTCTTGATAATTCTCTGTTTTTTCCAGAGATGCAAAACAAGAAAGTATATCGGCTGGCGGAACCGTAAGTTTACGTTTTTTCATATCTATCCATGCGCCATAAACCCTTAATTCGGCTGCTAATTCACCATTTTGTCTAAAGATCTTGTGGTAGAGCTTAAATCGTTCAGCTTTAACAGATAAACCTTCTAAATATAGCTCTACAGTAATATCTTCTCCGAGTTTTATTTCTCTAAGAAATTTAGTTTCCTCACTAAATAAAATTGGGCCAAAACCTTCCTTTTCCCATCGATCTACTGTAAAGCCACTTTCATTAAAAAAACGCACTCTACATTCTGCCGCAAAATCATTATATGCCGAATGTCGCATATGTTTATTCGCGTCAAAATTTGCCCATAATGTAGGGAATGTCTTTTTATAACTCATTTAGTTAATCGCCTGCTTAATGCGTTTAAATGCTTCTTTTAATTCTTCTGTTGAAGCGGCATACGAGATTCTAATATTTTTCGGTGCGCCAAATGCATCTCCTGTAACTGTTGCCACATGTGCTTTTTCTAATAGAAATAATGAAAAATCGGTTGCATTGTTAATGCTATATCCATCGATGATTTTTCCGAAAAAAGAAGAGACATCTGGGAAAACATAAAAAGCTCCGTTCGGTATATTAGCAGACATGCCGTCAATCTCATTGATTAAATTCAATACCAGATTTCTACGTTCCTTAAACTCATCAATCATGTATTGAATTTTTGAAACAGGGGCGTCAAGTGCTGTTATGGTTGCTCTTTGTGCAATACAGTTGGCACCAGATGTAATTTGACCTTGCATTTTGGTACAGGCTTTGGCAATCCATGCAGGAGCACCAATATAACCTATTCTCCATCCTGTCATGGCAAAAGCCTTTGCCACACCATTTATGGTAATAGTGCGGTCATACATACTTTCTATTTTAGCAAAACTAAAAGTTGGCTCTCCGTAATTGATATGTTCATAAATCTCGTCAGAGAGAACATAAATATTGGGATGCTTTTCTAAAACCTCAGCTAAAGCTCTATATTCGGCTTCAGTATAAGATGATCCACTCGGATTGTTAGGCGAATTGAAAAAGATCATCTTAGTTTTTGATGTGATTGCCTCTTCTAACTGCTCGGGAGTAATTTTAAAATCTGTTTCAATCGAAGAAGGAATTTCAACAAAGGTAGCTTCAGATAAGGTAGCTATCGCTGAATAACTCACCCAATATGGAGCGGGTAACAAAACTTCATCACCAGGATTTAGTAATACTTGAGCTACATTGGCAATAGATTGCTTTGCTCCTGTAGAGACTACAACTTGACTCTCATTATATGTTAAGCCATTATCGCGTTTGAACTTTCTGCAAACAGCTTCTCGAAGTTCTAAATAACCATTAACTGGTGTGTACGAATTGTAATTATCATCGATGGCTTGCTTCGCTGCCTCTTTAATAAAATCAGGGGTATTAAAATCAGGCTCACCTAAACTTAAGCTGATGATATCTTTTCCTTCAGCTTTTAGTTCTCTGGCTTTAGCAGCCATTGCCAGCGTTTGAGAAACAGGTAAATTGTTAATTCTCTCAGAAAGTTGTTGTTGCAAGGTTATCATTACACAAATTTAAAGTGCAAAACTAACTATTAATGCACAATAAATATTCAATAAAAAAAGCTTTTTATTACAAAATGTTATGTTTACAACTAAATATTAGAAAATGTGTTATTATTCTATGCAATAGCAGGTTTTTTACCTAATTCTTTTAATTGTTGAAAGTGAGAAATAATAGCAGCCCTTGTGGTTTTATACTCATTATAAGGTAAATTGAATTCTAAGGCGGTTTTCTTTACAATTTTTGCTAACTCTTTATAATGTACATGGCTAATATGAGAAAATAAATGATGTTCAATCTGTCTGTTTAATCCACCGGTAAACCAACCTACAATCTTGTTTTTAGGTGCAAAATTTGCTGTAGTAAATAACTGATGGATAGCCCATGTGTTTTTCATATTACCTTCAGAATCTGGTAAAGGCATATCTGTGTTAGGCATCACATGTGCTAATTGAAAAACAACACTTAATATAATACCAGCAGTATAATGCATAATAAAAAAGCCAATTAGTACTTGCCACCATGTATATCCTATAATTAAGGGTAGCACAACCCAAAGTGAATAATACACAATTTTACCGATAATTAATTTCGTCCATTGAGTAGCGGGATGTGGCATTTTACCGTACGATAATTTACGTTTTAAATATAAATATGTTTGTTTAAAATCGGTTGTAATTGCCCAGTTTATAGTTAATAATCCGTATAAAAAAATTGAATAATATTGTTGGTATTTGTGCATTTTATGCCAATCTGCATGCCTGGAAAAACGAATCACTCTACCAGCATCTATATCTTCATCATGACCTGGAATATTTGTATAAGTATGGTGTAATACATTATGTTGTACTTTCCAGTTATAATCATTTCCTGCTAGAATATGGATACTACTACCCATTAATTTGTTGACCCACTTTTTACTAGAATATGATTCATGGTTGGCATCATGCATCACATTCATGCCTACGCCAGCAATTCCTATTCCCGTAATTACCATAAATAATATTTGAACCCAGCTAGGCAAATCTAAAGTAAGTAATAAAATAAAAGGTGCTAAGAGTAATGTAAACATCACAATTGTTTTAACATACAGTCTCCAATTACCTGTTTTTTTTATGTTTCTTTCTTTAAAGTAAGTGTTAATGCGCTTATTAAGAGTTCTGAAAAATTTGGTAGAATCTACTCTAGAAAATTTTACTGAGATATTATTTGACATAGTGAGTTGTTGTCTTTTTTACAGGGTACAATATTACGTCAATTTTGGTTTAAATGACGTTTAATGCTCTAAATTATTAAATTTTTAACAAGATAACGTAGTTTTGCAAGCAATATGAAATTGATCAACACCTATTTTATTGATTTGTCTGATAAACAGATTAAGCAATTTTCTGAACTAGAAGAACTCTATAAATACTGGAATGCTCAGATAAACGTGATTTCTCGCAAAGATATTGATGAGTTGTACCTACGCCATGTGTTACATTCTTTAGGGATTGCAAAAGTGCAAGCATTTAAAGAAGGTTCTAAAGTTTTAGATATTGGTACAGGTGGGGGGTTCCCCGGAATTCCATTGGCAATATTGTTTCCTAAAACCAATTTTTACTTGGTTGATTCTATTGGTAAAAAAATAAAAGTGGTAAATGAGGTTGTTGCTGCTTTAGGATTAAAAAATGTTAAAGCTGAACATCTACGCGCCGAAAAGGTAAAAGGTGAGTTTGATTTCATTATAAGTAGGGCAGTAACCAATATGAACGATTTTGTAAAGTGGACACGGAAGAAGATCGCTAAAAAACAAAACCATCAACTGGCAAACGGAATTCTATATTTAAAAGGAGGTGATCTTACAGAAGAGTTGATAAACTTTCCTAAAGCGACACTTTATAACTTACCCGATTTTTTTAAAGAAGACTTTTTCGAAACAAAAAAGGTGGTACACCTGCCATTAAAATATAAGCCCTAAAACATTTTTTAATTTTGGAGAACGGCAATTTTTTGCTCTAGAAGTTTTTTCTCTTGTTCAGAATGTGTTAAAGCTTTTGCATTCTTATAATATGTAATGGCCTTTATATTTTTACCAAGTTCTTGATAGATGGTTCCATAAACAGCATGATATAAATAATATCTATTCAATTTGTCATTCTCGATTTTTTGCAATTCTTCCAAAGCTTGTTCTGGACCATTTATTTGAAGAGAAATTAGGCATCTGTTAAGTGCTACCACTTGATTATTTCCAAACTTTAACAAGATATCATAATAACCTAAAATAGCCTCCCAATTAGTGTCGTTAAACGTCTTTGCTCTACAATGTTCGCGAACAATAGCGGCTTCAACGTGATATTGACTCAGTTTTTCTGTATTTGATGATTTGAGTAGATATTCATTTGCTAACTTGATAATATCTTGATCCCACATTGTACGATCTTGTTTTGATAGAACAATAATGTCTCCATTGGTAGTTAGCCTTCCTTTAAATCGAGCGGCATGATAATGCATCAATGCCATTAAAGCATAAACTTGCGGTGTTCTAGTTTTTTCGTTTTCTAGCATTGAATTGCAAAGCGAAATTGCTTGACGAATCAAATCTTCTCTAATAAGATCTTTAGAATGAGTAGCATTATAGCCCTCATTGAAGATCATATATATAGTACTTAATACCGAAGCTGTTTTGTTTTCTAGTTCATTATCTGAGGGAATAGATGGTCTTATTTTTTGTTTTCTAAAAAATTCTTTTGCACGATAAATTCTTTTAGAAATAGTGTCTTCTGAGCAGATATAGGCTTTTGCTATTTCTTTGGTACTAAATCCACATAATGATTTTAAAATAAATGCAGACTGACTATCTGTTGAGATCTTTGAATGACAACATGCATACATCATTCCTAAAAAATCATCTTTTATATTGTCTTCTTGCCAATAAATATTCATAGTAGTACTCAACGTATATTCTGATGTCAATAACTTGCGTTCAGAATCAGAAAAATCAAAATGATTTGAATGTTTATTCTTTCTAATAAGGTCAATCGCTTTATTTCTTGCAACTCGATATAGCCACGCTTTTGGGTTATCTGGAATGCCATTAAACTTCCAAGTTTGTAGTGCACTTACTAATGCATCTTGAACAACATCTTCTGCCAACTGATAATTTTCGGTACCAAAAATTTTTGCTAAAACAGAAACCATCTTTCCAGACTCTTCCCTAAAAAGATGGTTTAGCTTATTATGTATTATCTTCTCTGTATTCAATCGCATTAAGAGTAAATAAAGGCTTTAATATTCTAAAATTAAGAATAATAATAGATTACATGGGCATTATTTCACGAACTTCTATGGTGCAATCATGCTCGAATCCAGGGCATCCTTTAGCAAGTTCACTGGCTTCTTCTAAAGAGTCTGCTTTTACCATTATGTAACCACCTACGAGCTCTTTGCCTTCAGTCAAAGGCCTATCTACAAGCTTTGTTCCTCCATTTATCCAAGATTTAGCTTCTTGTTGCAAGGGTTCACCGCCAATTAATTTACCCTTTTCGGCAAGGCCTCCCATCCATTTTTGCCAGTCTTGCATGTGTTCTTGCATTTCTTCAGGAGATTTAGATTCAGAAACATCATCGCCTCCTCTAATAATAAACATGTAATCTTTCATAATTGTATATTTTTTATTTTATAATTCTATGACGCTGTAGTTTTAAAAATTTGGACAGCCATTTTAATAATTTTTACTTCCAAAAGCTTTTCCTTTTCCTGTTTGGCATAATTGGCGCAAACTTTCAAGATATCTTCCCCAGCTAAAAGAGCAAATAGCATAAAAGTCATCTGCCTCTTGCCACCCTTCATGCGAAAAGCGAATACGTGTTTTACCATCATTATCATCTAACAGAAAAGTAAAAGTATGGCCTTTCCAGCCGTGTGGGCTTTCTATACATTGCCAAACTACTTTTTCATTGGAGGCTATTTCTGTTACCTGCATATCTGGCCCACCATTATCGGCAAATCTAAATTTAATAATCTCATTAAGGTTAGTGCTGCCAGTAGTGCTTACTGTCCACCAATTAGATAATCCCTCGATAGTAGAAATGGCTTTAAATACTTCTTCTTTTTTAGCATCAATGTGAAATAAGTGTTTAATTGAATGTGTCATATTCTTTAATTTAAGTTATGCGTTTATGACGAATTCAATTTACATATTTGGACGGAATTATTTTAGTTTTAGAAAACAGGAAAATTTTTAGTTCGTTTAACGTTCAGTGCATGGACAGTAGGGCGGATACGAATATCTTCACTTTCGGTTTACCACTAAGCCAAAACAAACGTTTTTACTTTAATTTTCTTTTTGTTAAACGTCAAAACTTTGTTTTGGTGTTTCCTACTCAATGAACAGGACTTTCAATTTATCTTTTAAAGCCCTATTGGCTATACACCTTGTTGTGGCACGTTTTTTTACATTCCATCTTCACGGTCAGAAAGCCAATCTTCGTATTTTGCTTTAAGCTTGTCTCTTTTTCAGTCGAGTCAACAATCACATCAACACCACCATCATAAGGCGCAATGACACATTTCTTTGATAGACTAACAAACATTGCTCTAATTTCATCATCAGCAATTGCTTTGAGAATTTCATTTCTGTTTCCGTTTTTCCAACTTTCAGTTTTCACATAAATGTCAAAATACGTTTCGTTTTCATATTCCTCCGGTCTTTCTTTTTGCAAATCAATTCTCAAAACCTTTTGAAATTCTCCAAAGTCGGTTAACTCATTATAATTGTCATTAGTTGAATCCCATCTGTAAAGCCCGAATGATATAGCAACCAACCTCTGATTCTTCTCCAATAAGGTCGTTAATCAATTGGTTTTGACGGTCAAGTATGATTTTATACTCGTCTTCGTTTTCAGTGTATCTTTTTGATTCGGGTAGACTATGAATTCTAAACCATCTATCAGGATATACCCATTTCAATTCGTGATTGATCGGAAACGATTCTGGATATTCCTTATTCCAATAGTCTATGAATTCATTTTCTGACATACTAATTCCAATTCATTATGACCTCTGCCATTGTTTTCAAACTAAGTTCATTCAAATCTTCAATATTAAAGCGATTTCCAACTTCTTTAAATTTCATTAAATCATCAGACTGAACAATTTGCACAACTTCATTTTGCAACTTCCTCATTTCTTCCTCTCCTTCGAAGTACAGATAATTAGTTATTTGTTCTTCAAATCCGTTTTTGGAGAATTCTGTATTCATAGTTGAAAGCATAACCAACCAATGTTCGAAATATGCTTCTGGGTATTTATCTTTCAATTTCATTTCTCAATGTGCTACAACTTAAAACTAAGAGGAGTTTTAATTCCATTTAGCGACAGTTAAACGAAGTTCGTGTTTTTTAGTGAGAAAGTCAAACACAAAAAAACCGCATCAATTTGATGCGGTTTATATTTTATAGATTCCTGCTTTCGCAGGAACTTGATTATCCTAGGAAAGGATATCTGTAATCTTCTGGTGAAACAAAAGTTTCTTTTATTAATCTTGGTGATACCCAACGTAATAAGTTTTGCGCAGAACCTGCTTTGTCATTGGTTCCAGACGCTCTGGCACCACCAAATGGTTGTTGGCCAACCACAGCACCGGTCGGTTTATCATTAATATAGAAGTTACCGGCACAATTTTCTAAAGCTTTTGTAGCTTCTGTAATGGCATATCTATCAGTTGAGAATACTGCCCCTGTTAATGCATATTCAGATGTTCCATCAACCAACTCAAGCGTTTTTGCCCAGTCTTTATCTTTATAAACATATACCGTAACTACAGGCCCGAATAACTCTGTACACATGGTGGTGTATTTAGGGTCTTTAGCTAAAATAACCGTTGGTTCAATAAAGTATCCTTTAGATTTATCGTAATTACCACCTGCAATAATATCGGCATCAGCATCTGCTTTAGCTTCATCAATGTATTTTGCAAGTTTGTCAAAAGAACCTTCATGAATAACAGCAGTAATAAAGTTGCCGAGATCTTCTGGAGATCCCATTTTAAAAGACTTTACATCTTCTCTTACAAAGGCTAATACTTCGTCAGCAATAGACTCTGGTAAATACACTCTTGAAGCGGCAGAACATTTTTGTCCTTGAAATTCAAAAGCACCTCTTGAAATTCCAGTTGCAACTTGTTTTGGATTTGCAGAAGGGTGCGCAATAATAAAATCTTTACCACCAGTTTCTCCTACAATTCTAGGATAGGTTTTATAGTTATGAATATTTGCGCCAATGTTTTTCCAAATCTCTTTAAAAACAAAAGTAGATCCTGTAAAGTGCAAACCAGAAAAATCTGGAGAAGCCAACATGGTTTCTGTGATCATTACCGGGTCACCATAAATTACATTAATTACGCCATCTGGAATGCCAGCTTCTTTAAACACATCTACAATTACCTTTGCAGAAAAGATCTGACTATCTGATGGTTTCCAAACAACAACGTTACCCATCATAGCCGCAGAAGCAGGTAAATTACCGGCAATAGCAGTAAAATTAAATGGTGTAATGGCGTACACAAAACCTTCCAGCGGTCGATACTCAACGCGATTCCAAATACCTTCTGCAGAATCTGGTTGTTCAGCATAGATTTGAGTCATAAACTCTACATTAAATCGTAGAAAATCGATGAATTCAGCCACGGCATCAATCTCAGCTTGGTGTACGGTCTTAGATTGTGCAATCATAGTAGCTGCATTAATTTTTGCCCTGTAAGGACCAGCTAATAAGTCAGCAGCACGTAAGAAGATCGCAGCACGTTGTTCCCATGGCATTTGTGCCCATGCTGTTCTGGCTTCTAGTGCAGATGCAATAGCCTGTTCAGCATGTTGTTTTTCAGCAAGATGATATTTTCCAACCACATGTTGATGATCATGTGGAGGCGTCATATTACGTGTGTTTCCGGTTCTAATTTCTTCACTTCCTATATATAAGGGAACATCAACAGAACCATTAAAATATGCTGAATATTGATTTAAAACAGCGTCTCTTTCTGGTGAGCCCGGAGCATACCCTTTTACAGGTTCATTAACTGCTACCGGCACTTGAAAAAATCCTTTGCCCATTATTGTATGTTTTTAAGTATTAATCGACTAATTTTGGCGAGCAAAGTTACAATTTATTTATCACCTCTAAAATTATTAAACACCTTTTCGAAATCGATATAGATTATGTGCACAGTAAGTTATCTTCCTCTTGGAAATTCCAATTTTATTCTAACCTCAAGTCGCGATGTTCCGTATGCTCGTGAAAAGGCTGAACATCCACAAGAATATAATGAAAATGGTGTTACAATTTGGTACCCTAAAGACGGTAAAGCCGGAGGTACCTGGATAGGATTAAGTTCAATGAACAGATTGATTTGCCTGTTAAATGGAGGCTTCGAATATCACACCTCCTTGAGTCATTATAAAAAAAGTAGAGGCCTGATTGTAAAAGAGCTTTTAAAAGCAGATGATATTAAAAAGGGATTAGCCATTATTGACTTAGAAGGGGTTGAGCAATTTACACTAACCATAGTTGATTGGAATCAAACTTTACAGTTATTTGAATTTGTATGGGATGGTGAACATAAGCATCTTAAAAATATGCCACAGCAGCCGGCAATTTGGTCTTCATCTACCTTATATGATAAGAAAATTAAAAAATTAAGGGAAGATTGGTTCTTGAATTGGCAAAATAATAATGAACTTAGTACTGAAACGATTTTAGATTTTCATCATTCGGCTGGAGTAGGTGATCCTAGAATTGATGTGTTGATGGATCGGAAATTAGGTGGTACTGTAAGTATTACGAGTATCAAAAAATCGTCTAAGACACTTACGATTGATTATGAAGATGTGTTAACAAAGGAGGTCTCAAAACTCACCACTAATACATTATAAAAGAAATAGCGGTAAGAATTGCTAATCCAAACGAAGCAATAACAGAAAATGCAAAATTAGCCATTAAGTATTTTAAAATGGTCTTAAACCAATTTTGCTTGTAAAAGTTCTTCATTGCAATTAGCAGGTAAATCGAAAATAATAACGGAGGTATTATGAGTAAACCATCTTTACCATTTGAGAAAAAATGTACAAAGATGAATATTAACAATAATAAAAAAAATACTGACTGGCTATAGAAAACAAACACCATATGCTCCATGTAGGTGTACTTTCTTCGTATATAAATGAACTTTAGAAATAAGGCAAAAACTGGTAAAAAAAGAAAGATAGCTAATGATAAATTAGAGAACATCTGTTCATTAAAACTCTCACCTCTATCTTGCATCATGGTATGAGAGTCTTTTGCTTTGTCATAATAAAATCGGTTCCAAAAGGTGTTTTTATATCCAAGACTATCTAATGCTTGGGTTACATCATGGTCTTTATTTTCTTTATGATAGTCGTAAAAAGCATTTAGTTTTTTAAAGAAAGGGTTTGATTCGGCAATATTTCCTTTTAAGGAATCAATATCGGTAGTATGTTTACTTATACTATCAATATTTACATTATTTGCTTTAAGTGTGGAGTCAATATCTATAGGAACATTTTTTTGAACTTCATTGATAGCGGCTTTCGTAATAGAATCGGTCTTTTTAGCTTTTAGCGAATCTGTTTGGGTTTCATTAAAAGTAACAATGCTAGCTTTAAGTTTTTTTTCGCCATTGCTTCTTAATTCACTTATTTTACCTAGTAGGCCATAGATTAAAAAGAAAATTAATGATACCGTTAAGTATGTTCTAAATGGATTTACAAACTGTTTGCGTTTACCGGTAATAAATTGGTAAGCAACTTTGCCAGGTTTTATAATAAGTGGGACGGCTGTTTTCCAAACACGCGAATCATAGGTTATTAAGTTCCCGATAAATTCATCTAATACCAGTTTAAAGTTTAACTGATTGGTATTGTTACGTTGCCCGCATTCCGGGCAAAAATTTTCTTCACCTTTTAAAGAAGTCTCACAATTTAAACAGTAATTACCGCGCTGTCTTGCCGGTAATTTCTCTTTTTTCTTCTTTTTAGATAATGAAAACATTGCCTAAAAATAGCTCATTTTTTAAAACTACAAAACAATGAATTAATTTAAAACGGCTGGTACGTTTAATTGGAAAGAAGGGATTTGCACTTTAAAACTCTTGGTAGTTGTAAAGTTTATCATATTAAAATACCCTTTCATAGAACCTACTGGTGACACAAGGTTACAGAATGAATTATATGTGTGACTTGCCTTGGGTTTTATAATGGGTTTTTTACCTATAACTCCCTCTCCTTCAACTACTTCTATGCTTTTTAAAGAGTCAAAGATATCCCAATGACGACTCACCAATTGAACAGAGTCATTACTTTGATTTTCAATGGTAATACTATAGCTAAAAGTGTAATAAAGAGTATCCTTATGATAGGTGGTACCTTCAAAGTTTGTCTCTACAGATATTTTTATTCCATTTGTTACTTGCTGTACCATAGGTGATTATCACTAAACTCGTGAGATGCAAAGATAAAAAATCTAATCTTATAAACTAAAACTTAAAAAGTAGATGTTTATTATATGATTTAGTTGCGTAGGTTTTCAGAATTGGCGCTTCCAATGCCAATTATGCGATCATAACGAGTTCCAATTGGTTTGTAATAAACGAATACAGTATAAGTGTTTTCGGTTTGATAATAAGTACCGTCAATCGCATGATCGTTAATTTTACTATCTGTATCTTTAGTTGCGTACGAATAATTATAAAACCCTTGTTTTAGAAATAGCCGACCTCGATACAACTTGGTTCGCTCATCGTAGGTCATCTTGTTCTCATCGTTAAGCTGCCAGTCGTTAAAATCTCCGTAGATATAAATAGAATTCTTAGATGGAGGCTCAAGTAGTTCTAATGAAAAGTGAACCCAAGAGTAATCACCTTCTGTAGCAATATCTTCGGTATCGATCGTTCTCAGCACAAAATTTCCGTTAACATCTGGGTAATTGGTGTAAGGTCTATGTGCGCGTTCCTCATCGGTATATAGATAGGTGTTGAAAGTGTCTTTTAACTCACTTCTTGCTATATTATTAACTGCACCCCGTATTTGTTTGGTGTCGAAGAATAAAAATTCATTACCACCCCAAAAGTTTATGTTAGCCCCGTATTTATATAAAAGTTGTGTACCACGAATAAATTGTGGTTTTATGTTTTTTATGGCTGTGTTCCAATCGAGATTTTGATAAACGGTGAGTTTTAATTCTAAACTGGGGTTATTAATTAGCAAATTAGGGTGATTTACGCTAAACTGCACATTTTGCTTGGTGTTAATAGTTGCAATTTCACGACTTCTGTGTACAGTTACACCAACATCAACTAGAGATTCATAAATAATAAATGGCCGTGTAAAAACTACATTATCATCTTCATCAATTACTGAAAGTAGATAATTACCGCTAATTTTTATACGCATATTATCATTTGGTAAACGCAAGCGATAATGAGTATATCCTTGAACGGTATTAAATGAATTTTCAAAATTTCGAATCCAGTCATTGGTAAATCCATCTAAATACTCGGTAGGATTTAGATTCGATTTTTGCCAATTATAATCGTAGTGTTCAATGGTATATGAATATTGCTTTTGATCGCCATCAAGATCATCAAATTCTAACACTAAAGGGCTCCCTAAACGTACAACAGGTGAGAAATCATTGGTTTGTTGAGATCTTAAAACAATAGATTTTATGTGTTGCGCCGGGTTCACTATTACTTGTGATTGTGCCCATAACGATACGTCTATTGTTAAAACAGTGATGCTTATTATAAAGAATAATCTTGCTGTCAAATACATGAATTTACAAACCTTGAATCAAAAGTTATACCGAACTGCGAATGACAAAAATAGGGAAACAAAATCTATACAGCTGTTTTTATTATTTAGAATTAGTATAAATAAGGTTTTAAGCAGGTAAACACTTAGATAAGACCTACAAAATTTTTAAATTTGCAACCGCTTTTAAAGACAATAACTACAATTTATAAATATGTCAACAGACATTCGTATTAGAAAAGGCTTAGACATTAAGCTTGTAGGCGAAGCTGAAAAGACAACTACCAAACTTCCTTTAGGTAGTGTATATGCGGTAAAGCCAGACGATTTTCATAAAATTATACCAAAACTCTTAGTAAAAGTTGGTAATGAAGTAAAAGCTGGTGAAGCTTTATTTCATTCGAAGACCAATGAACAAATGTTATTTCCGTCACCGGTTAGTGGTGAAGTAGTAGAGATTGTTCGCGGTGCTAAACGTAAGGTTTTGGAGGTAAAAATTTTAGCAGATAAAGAACAACAACACCAAGATTTTGGTAAAAAAGATGCATCTAGCATGAGTGGTGATGAGATAAAAGCTCATTTATTAGCATCTGGTTGCTGGCCTTTTATTAAACAACGACCATATGATGTTGTTGCAAACCCTGAAAAATCACCAAGAGATATTTTTATCTCGGGGTATGCAAGTGCTCCCTTAGCGGCAGATTTTGATTATGTATTAGCAGGTAAAGATGTTGAATTACAAACTGCGGTATCAGCGTTAGCTAAATTAACAGAAGGAAATGTGCACGTGAGCGTTGGTAAAAATGCGAATAATCCTTTAGTTAACCTTTCAGGTGTTTCATTGCATAAAGTTTCTGGTTCGCACCCTAGTGGAAATGTAAGTACGCAAATTGCTAAAATCAGTCCTATTAACAAAGGCGAAACTGTTTGGGTAGTATCACCTCAAGACCTAGTAATTATTGGCGAACTTTTACTTACAGGTAAATTTAATGCTATACGTACAATTGCCTTAACTGGGTCGAAGATCATACGTCCACAATATGTCGAGGCAATCGCCGGAGCAAAAATTGAAGACTTGACTGCAGATAACTTAGACGATAAGAATGAGCGTATCATTAGTGGTAATGCATTAAGTGGAATTCAAGTTAGTAAAGAAGGATTCTTAGGATATTATGACAATCAAATTACAGTAATTCCAGAAGGAGACGACTATGAATTTTTTGGTTGGAACAAGCCTATTTTTAATAAAATTTCAAACTCAAGAGCATTAACCTTTTCGTGGTTAAACCCTAATAAGAAGTATGACCTAAATACAAATACAAATGGCGAACATAGAGCATTTGTGTTAACAGGATCTTATGAACAGGTGTTTCCTTTAGATATCTATCCGATGCAAATCTTAAAAGCATGTTTGTATAAAGATTTAGATGAAATGGAAGCGTTAGGTATGTATGAGGTAGCTCCGGAAGATTTTGCGTTAACAGAATTTGTTTGTGTATCTAAACAACCACATCAACAAATTATTAGAGAAGGGTTAGATTTAATGATCGAAGAGATCGGTTAAAAAAGTAAGAAATGGGATTAAAACAAAACTTACATAATTTAAAGGAGAAGTATAAAGGAACGAAAATGGCACCAGCATTTAATGCCATTCACACCTTTTTGTACTTACCAAATGAAACTACACATAGCGGTACCCATATTAAAGGGGCAGATGATTTAAAGCGTACGATGAATATTGTAATCATGGCATTAGTGCCTTGTTTAATATTCGGTATGTTCAACGCTGGTTATCAGCACTATTTGGCGGCTGGAGAAATTGAAAGAGCTGCAAGTTTCTTTAGTGGGGAATTCTGGAATATGGATAATTTCTTTATTGGTTTAAAGAAAATATTGCCATTGGTAATTGTTTCCTATCTAGTTGGACTGGTAGTAGAATTTATTTTCGCGGTTATTAAAGGGCATGAGGTGGAAGAAGGATACCTAGTAACAGGTATGTTGATTCCGTTGATCGTTCCAGTTGATATTCCTTTATGGATGTTGGCAGTAGCCGTTGTATTTGGTGTGGTAATAGGTAAAGAAGTATTTGGGGGAACTGGAATGAACATCTTAAACCCGGCTTTAACTGTTAGAGCATTCTTATTCTTTGCTTATCCAACATGGATGAGTGGTGATAAAGTTTGGGTACACGATGCCGTAAATAGAGTAGGGCAACCCGACGCTATTTCTGGTGAAACGATGCTAGGTAGTCTAGCTCAAAACGTAACACCAAATTATAGTACCTGGGAACAATTTATGGGCTTTATACCTGGTTCTGTTGGTGAAACATCCACCTTATTAATTCTTTTAGGAGGACTCTTCTTAATCTTCACTAAAATAGGTAGCTGGAGAATCATGTTGAGCGCCGTATTAGGATCTTTAGTAATGGGCTTTATCTTTAATCAAGTTGTAGAGCTAGGATGGATTACTTCAGGAAGTAAATTCTATGGATTAATGACTGTAGATTTCTGGCAACACTTATTAATTGGTGGTTTGGCCTTTGGTATAGTTTACATGGCCACTGATCCGGTAACGGCATCACAAACCAATAAAGGAAAATGGATCTATGGATTTTTAATTGGTTTTATCTCGGTGATGATCCGTGTGTTCAATCCAGCATTCCCAGAAGGTGTCATGTTAGCTATTTTATTAATGAATGTATTTGCACCGACAATTGATCACTATGTGGTTCAAGGTAATGTAAAAAGAAGATTAAAACGTTTAAAAGCAAAAACAGCATAGGTCATGGCTAGAAACACAGATAGTAATTTATATACCGTAATTTTTGCCATTGCTATGGTAGTGGTAGTAGGTTCGTTATTGGCATTTACAGCTTCATATTTAAAACCTACAATTACAAAGAACATGAAAACCGAAAAGCAGCAAAATATTTTGTTTGCTATGGGTGTTAATGAAGCAACAATTTCAGGAAATGAGAGCGATGCCGGAAGTTTTGTAAATACAGAGCAAGCACAGGTCGAGTTCGATAAGTATATTACAGAACAATATTATATAGAGGGTACTAAAGCTACAGAAGATGATCAAGCTTATTTAATAGATATTAAGAAAGAATCTGATAAGGCTAAAAATGGTACGTACACGAGAAGATTGCCTTTATTTATTGGTGAGAAAGATGGTGAAAAGTTCTACATAGTGCCTATGAGAGGCGTTGGATTATGGGATGCCATTTGGGGATATGTAGCATTGAACGAAGATTTAGAAACAATCAAAGGCGCTTACTTTGATCATAAGGCTGAAACACCTGGCCTTGGAGCCAATATTACCGAAGGATATTTTAGAGATGACTTTCAAGGAGAATCAATTTTCTCAAATGGCGAATTCAAAGGAATCACCGTTGCAAAAGGAAATAATGATCCTGTAAATAATGATAAAACAGATAATGAGGTTGACGCCATTGCGGGTGCCACGATCACTGGTGATGGAGTAACAGCAATGATCAAAAAAGATTTAGCAATGTATCTACCTTATTTTAATACTTTAAAGAAATAACACATGGCAGAAGTAGCAGAGCAAGAAAAAGTAGTAAAGGCTCCTAGCGAACCTTTGTTTTCTAAAAAGAATAGAAAATTAGTTACCGATCCATTAACCGATAATAACCCAATTACCATTCAGGTATTAGGTATATGTTCGGCATTAGCGATTACAGCTCAATTAAAAGCGTCTATTGTAATGACGTTGGCAGTATTCTTTGTATTAGGTGTTGGTAATGTTGTAATTTCATTGATGCGTAATATTATTCCTTCTAAGATTAGAATTATCGTTCAATTGATCGTAGTTGCTTCCTTGGTAATCATTGTAGACCAGGTGCTCAAGGCATATTCATATGCATTGAGTAAGGAATTAGCGGTATTTATTGGTTTGATCATTACCAACTGTATTATTATGGGACGTTTTGAGGCATTTGCTTTAGGTAATGGCCCATGGAAATCATTTCTAGATGGTATTGGAAATGCTGCGGGTTATGGAGTGATATTAATTATTGTAGGATTCTTTAGAGAATTATTGGGGTCAGGTACTTTATTAGGATTTCCGGTATTAGGTGATCCAATAGCTAAAACAGGCTTATACGCTTTAGGATATGAAAATAACGGATTTATGTTATTGTCACCTATGGCGCTGATTATAGTAGGAATATTAATTTGGGTGCAGCGAACTAAAAATCCTGCATTAGTAGAAGATCACTAAGATATGGAGCATATAGAATTATTTTTTAAATCGGTTTTTATACAGAATATGGTATTTGCTACATTCTTAGGAATGTGTTCTTACCTAGCTGTATCTAAAAAAGTATCAACAGCAGTAGGTTTAGGTGCTGCGGTAATCTTCGTATTAGCCGTAACGGTTCCTTTAAACTGGTTGTTAGATCAATACATTTTACAACCAGGAGCATTAGCAAAAACATTAGGTGCAGCGTATGCAGATTATGATTTAAGTTTCTTATCATTTATCATGTTTATTGCAACTATTGCAACGATGGTACAATTGGTTGAGATTATTGTAGAAAAATTTGCTCCGGCATTATATAACTCTTTGGGTATTTTCTTACCATTAATTGCAGTAAACTGTGCCATTTTGGGTGGTTCATTATTTATGCAGGCTCGTGAGATTCCAACATTAGGTTTAGCATTGAATTATGGGGTGAGCTCCGGTATTGGATGGTTTTTAGCTATTCTAGCGATTGCAGCTATTCGTGAGAAGATTCGTTATTCGGCGGTTCCAGCTCCGTTAAGAGGACTTGGAATTACTTTTATTATCACTGGACTAATGGGAATTGGTTTCTTAAGTTTTGGAGGAATGTTAACGGGTGATGAAGGAAATAAAAAGGAGAAAACAGAAGAAGTGAGCCAGATTGATGACAAAGAAGAGAAAAAAGAAATAGTAGAAAACACAACAACAGCATTAAATAAATAATATGTTTTTAGCAGCAAGTACTACAGGAGTAATTGTAACCACAGTAATAGCGTTTTTAGCAGTTATATTGTTGTTGGTATCATTACTGCTGTTTGTAAAACAGAAGTTAGCGCCTTCAGGCCCGGTAAAAATTACGATCAACGGTGAAAAGGAAATTGAGGTTCCATCGGGTGATTCTTTATTATCTACCTTAGGCGGTCAGAAAATATTTTTACCATCTGCTTGTGGTGGTGGTGGTACCTGTATTCAATGTGAGTGCCATGTTTTGTCAGGTGGAGGAGAGGCACTACCAACAGAAACTCCTCATTTTACACGTAAAGAATTAAAAGAGGGAGCGCGTTTATCGTGTCAGGTGAAAGTAAAGCAAGATATGGACATAACAATACCAGAAGAAGTATTTGGTATTAAAAAATGGGAAGCTACTGTTGTTCGTAATTATAATGTAGCGTCCTTCATTAAGGAATTTGTAGTAGAGATTCCTGAAGATATGGGTTATAAGGCAGGTGGATATATTCAAATTGAAATTCCGAACTGTACCATTAATTATAAAGACATTGATATTACTGCACATCCGGAAGAGCATGAAACACCAGATAAGTTTCAAGCTGAGTGGGATAAGTTTGGTCTTTGGCCATTGGTAATGAAAAATACCGAAACGGTTGAGCGTGCCTACTCTATGGCCTCATATCCTGCAGAAGGACGTGAGATCATGTTAAATGTACGTATTGCTACGCCACCATGGGATCGTAATAAAAATGGATGGATGGACGTAAATCCTGGGGTAGCATCATCATATATTTTTGCTCAAAAACCAGGTGATAAAGTAACTATTTCGGGCCCTTATGGCGAGTTTTTTATTAATGAGTCTGATGCCGAAATGTTATATGTAGGTGGTGGAGCTGGTATGGCACCAATGCGTTCACACTTATATCACTTATTTAAAACATTAAAGACGGGTAGAAAAGTAACCTATTGGTATGGTGGTCGTTCTAAACGTGAATTATTCTACCTGGAGCATTTTTATGCGTTAGAAAAAGAGTTTCCGAACTTTAAGTTTTACTTAGCGTTATCTGAACCTTTAGAAGAAGATAACTGGAAAGTAAAAGATGGTATTGATGGTGAAGGTGATGGATTTGTAGGTTTCATTCATAATTGTGTAATCGATAATTATCTAAACCATCATGAAGCACCAGAAGATATTGAATTATATTTCTGTGGACCGCCATTAATGAATAAAGCGGTACAGAAAATGGGTGAAGACTTTGGTATACCAGATGAGAACATCCGATTCGATGACTTTGGAGGATAGGTCGTATTGCGACTTCAAGTATAAAATAAGCCGAGCAATTTGCTCGGCTTTTTGTTTTCTGTTACTTCGAGTGATCCACTTCTGATGGATTTTATCGAGAAGTTGTAACTTTAAATTATGAAGATATATTATGTTTATATTCTTGAATGCTCAGACAAAACCTATTATACGGGTATTACTTCTGAATTAAAAAAACGAATACAAGAGCATAAATCAGGAAAACATTTTAATAGCTATACTTACAACAAACGACCAATTAAGTTAGTTTTTTATGCTGAATTCACAAATGTTGAAGAAGCGTTGATATGGAAAAACGGGTCAAAAAATGGTCTAGAGTTAAAAAGAAAGCTCTTATTAATAATGAGTTAGAAAAGCTACCAAATTTAGCTAAAAAGAAATTTGATTCTTAAGAGTTCTCGATACTTCGCTTCGCTCAACTCGAACTGACAGTGTATTTATTTTTTGTCACTTCGAGTGATTTTCAATAGAAAATTATATCGAGAAGTGATTAATTGTAGTTGCCAAAAGTTCTCGATACTTCGCGCCGATTATTATCCGAACTTAACCTGAACTGACAACAGAAATAGAAACCGGAGTTTATCGGTTTTTATTTATATTCCATAATTAGAAATACGGCGGTAGTTTTTCCAATATTTAACACCTCATGTGAGGTCACTTCATCATTACTAAAACTAGATCCGGTTGGTACATTAACTTCTCGCGTTCCGGTAACATCTGTAATTCTAAATTTTCCGCCGGTAAGGGTATACCCAAAGTGTGGGTTATGATAATGTTTTTCGTGCCCTGCACCCGGTTTAAATGTACATTTAAGCACTCTTAACTCGTTATTGTCTTCTAATACTTCGCAAACGGCTTTTCCTTTCCAACCTGCTTTTAGTGGGTCTGGTAATGTTTGCTTTTCTTTACAACCAGATAGTAATAAGAGTATTACCAAAGAACTTGCAAAA
The DNA here is from genome assembly GCF_056591755.1 of Maritimimonas sp. 2205BS37-2. Classification (NCBI taxonomy): domain Bacteria; kingdom Pseudomonadati; phylum Bacteroidota; class Flavobacteriia; order Flavobacteriales; family Flavobacteriaceae; genus Maritimimonas; species Maritimimonas sp. 2205BS37-2. Next base: position 273,261 of record NZ_JBWQOI010000003.1, on the reverse strand, counting down.
AGAATTTGATTGCTAGTTAAATTTCTAAAGAATTTGATCATTTAATATTTGAATCTATGAGTTTTAACGTATCGTTTAGATATGCCTCTATTTTCTTATAAGCATCCAAAACATAAACTACATTCAATGCGTTATTATATACTTGATTTTCAAATTCGAGTGTCCTTATGGTCTCGTTATAATCTATAGTAAATTCTGAGTTAGAAATGTTTGGTAGGCCAACTTTTTTTATTAAATGCCCTGGTATAGCCATATTTCTTAAAATGGACTTATTTGTTAAAGAGGGGATAAAAAAATCGAACATATAGTTATAATATATTTCAATGTCATCTTCGGTATCTGCTTCTATAAATGACCAATTTGAAAGTTGTTTTCTAAGTTGAGCATCTTTAATAATATTAAGGGAGCCTGAATTTTTTATTTCATCTATTGAAGCCGAATTTAGATCAAGCGAATAAAAGTCGTTGATAATAGAGTTGAGTAATGAATCGATTTCAATCGAATTTATTTTACTATCATCTTTAATAGTCTCTAGCAACTTTAATGAAGATGTATATGAGTTTGCTGTGCTGTTATAAATTCTGTCAAATTCAGCAATATTATGGTTAAAATCTGAACGTAAATTTTTCAAGATAGTTTGCTCTTTATTTGCTTCAAGTCTTAGGTCATTCCAATTATTGATCTGTAATGCAATCAAAATACCAATAACCACAAGTAGTATTTCACCAATAGCGTATTTAAAGTATTTGCCCATTTGGTTTTGGTTGATTAGTGATTGACGTATTTTACGGAAGAACTTAATCATTTTGTTTAGTTTCTGTTAGTCTAATGATATCATTAATCATAACAATTATACCTTCTTCTTCTACTGTATTTAAATTATTAAATAAATCTCCAGCTCTTTGGTTTATAAAATTTCTATGTCGCTTACTAAAAAGTGCTTTTGTGTTTTCAGGATCATCAGTGAGATCTGGATCGAAACTTGCCCTTGCCCATGGGCCATATTCATTGAATAGAAAATTAATTGCAAACTGTTCCTCTTCTAAATAATCTCCTAAAACATCTTTCCATGAAATTAAATTTCGTCGTAAAGTGTCATTTTTTATTAAATCAAAAGAAGATGAATTTAAAAGTGCTTCTACAGCTCCATTTTTAGGATTAAATGATTTATTTCTCCATACCAAACGGTTATAAACTTTGATACTATCTACTAAATGAGCATTAGCCTCATTTTTTTGAGGGTTTTGTAGATCAAATGTTCCTATTATTTCTAGTAGCCTAACTGCTGAATGTAAACTTACTTTGTTGTAACTAATTATTGAGTCAAGCTGTGTTTTATTAGATCTAAAATCTAAATTTATTTCTCTTAAAAAAGCTTGTTCTTTAGCACGTTCTTTTTTTCTTTCATTCCAATTGTTGATCTGAAGTGCTATCAAGATTCCAATAACTACAAGAATTATCTCGCCAATGGCATAAAGTAAATATTTTGAAAATTTATTTTCAGACAGCAGCGATTGTCTGATTCTTCTAAAGAATTTTAGCATGATTTGGTTGAGTTCTTTAATAAATAGGTAGCACTTAATTTTAAAATGTTACAATTCACTAACTGTCATAAAGTTACTATTTTTTTTATAGGAGTAAAAAGTAGGGTGGTTCAATGGCTATAAAATTGGCACGTAAATTGCTCCTTATGTAATATATATTCTTGATTTTATAGAATATTTTGACGTTCAGTACGTTAGTTATGAAAAAGGGAGAAATTATGAATTGCTATAGATGTAACTTCACATTAGAAAGAGTGCGTCGTAAAAAATATCAGCGAATGCTATTTCCGAATAGTAAAAGGTACGTATGTTATAGCTGTAATAAAACGCATTTAAAGCTCGGTTTACTTGATAGCTTGCTAAACCTATTTAAGCTAGGTTTTAAGTAATAATCTGAAGTTACTTCGAGTAAGTTCTTGATACTTCACCTAGCCTGTTTTGAGAGATAGCCGAAAGGCTCAACTCAAACTGACATAGTTTATTGATAGATTACTTCAAATTTATAAACCGGATTTTCTTGTTCATATTCAAAGATCTTTGAATAATCCATTACATTGGCGATATCATCCAGTTTACATAAAAACGCCACTACTGCAGATAAACCTCTAAATAATATTTCTTTATCTCTTGGATTATGCGGCTTAGCATCATAATGGCATAATGGAGTTTTAAAGCCACAGGCTTCTAAAAAAATCTTTTCTATTTGTAACAACTCTAATGGAGAATATCCGTTGAAAGTTCTACCTAACTGTTGATGTATTCTTCCAACATAACTTAAGTTTAGCGAACCATGATCATTAGACAAATGTTTCCAGCTATCATAATTATCCAGAATATTCCCAACGGCACAGGCAGAACAACATTCGGGATTTAACTCATCATTATGAAATGCGTCATATAATTTTATTAGTGCCTGTTCTAAACGATCTGGAATATTCATAGAATGCTAAATTTCTTTCATCTAAAAATATAACAATTATTTATTAGTAAATGTTGTATGTGGTGAAAGAATTAACAGTTTTATTAAAAAAATAAAATCAATTGGTTAATATGCAATACATTTTGTTTTTTTGTGTTCTAAATACATGTTTAAAAAGATGATGACGCCGCTTACTGAGCAAGAACTTCATAATCTAGGAATGAATATCGTTGGTAAAAAACTTCAAAAGAAGGGTTATGAATTCATTGCAGTAAATAGTAAGTTAAAAAAGCATCCTCAATTTGTGCTTTTTAAAAAAGGAGAACCTACGATCTTTGTTTTGGTAAAAGTTACCAATAAATTACAAGATGCTCAACAATATGATAAAATATGGATGGAAACTTTCGTGCAACATGCTAAAAAACAAAATGCCTCAGTATGGTTTGCGGGTGTTGGTATTGCGAATGCAGAGAGCATAGAAATGCCGGTTTTTAAAGATCATCCTTATTATGTAGCTTTCGAAGATTTCATTAAAATACACGAATAGTTAATATTTGTATCTTTAGCTTATTAAAAATGAGCTGGCCACAAATTATATTACTTGTTTTAGGTTTTATTACACTAGTAAGCCTTTTTATTTATTTCTTTCAAGAGCGCTTTATTTTTCACCCCGAGAAATTGCCCAAAGATTTTGTGTTTCAATATGAAAATCAACAAGTAGATGAGTATAATGTTGAAATAAAACCTGGAGTTGTAATTAACGGGCTTCATTTTAAAACCGATCATCCTAAAGGAGTGGTATTTTATTTGAAGGGAAACTCGAAAAGTATTAAAGGCTGGGGGAAGTTTGCTGTTGATTTTACCTATCACGATTGGGATGTGATTATGATTGATTATCGGGGTTTTGGAAAGAGCACTGGTAAACGCACACAAAAAGCCATGAAAGATGATGTACAAGCTATCTACAATAAGATTAAGGAAAAAGTAAATGAACGTTATATAATTGTCTACGGGCGATCGCTAGGTACGGGTCTTGCCACTAAGATTGCTTCAGTCAATGAACCACGAATGCTCATTTTGGCATGCCCTTATTATAGTATGTCAAACAATGTGAAACGCTACTTTCCATTTATTCCCATAGGATTAGTATTGCGTTATGCTATGCCAACTTTTAAATGGATGAAATATGTAAAATGTCCGGTTAAAATTATACATGGCACCAACGATAAGGTAATTCCGATGAAATCGAGTGTGCGCTTGTCTAAAGTGAATCCAAAGTTAACACGACTTTACCCTATAATTGGTGGAGGTCATAAAAACTTACATAATTTTGAAGGCTATCATCGTGCATTAAAAGAAATACTAGAGTCAAAGCCATTCAAAGAAATTGACCGGGAAAATACAAGTATCGATTACACCAGACGAAAACATTCTAATAAATTTAATGATTAAAAAAAAGATTTTTAAAATACTTAAGTGGTTGCTATTTGCTTATGTATTAATATTGATTGGAGCTTATTTCTTTCAAGAAAAGTTGATCTTTCATCCAGAAAAATTATCAAAAGATTTTGAATATGCATTTACTTTTGATTTTGAAGAAGTAAATCTAAAAACATCAGACAGTGAAACCATTAACGCACTTCATTTTAGATCAGATACAACTAAAGGAGTAATACTCTATTTCCATGGTAATTCTGGAAGTTTAAAACGATGGGGTAATGTACTAAGGTATTTTACAGATTATAATTATGATGTTTTTGCAATCGATTTTAGGGGCTATGGAAAAAGTACTGGAACTTTTAATGATACATTAATGTACCAAGATGCTCAAGTTAGTTATAACTATTTAAAAGAACAGTATGCAGAAGATAAAATAGTTGTTTATGGTAAATCTATGGGTACTACTTTTGCAACAAAAGTAGCGGCAGATAATAACCCAAAACAATTAATATTAGAAGTCCCTTTTTATAATTTGGCCGCAGCCGGAAAACATAGATTTCCGTTTATGCCCATGTATTTTTTGAAATATAAATTTGAAACCAATAAATATATTAAACAGGTGAAATGCCCAATTACCATCTTTCATGGTACTGAAGATTTTATTACTCCCTACGATGGTAGTGTTGAATTATTTAATGAAGCTACCATTGAGAATAAACAATTTATTACCATCGAAGGAGGCGGTCATAATGATCTAATTCACTATAAAAGGTATCATAACGTACTGAATGAGCTATTAAAATAAGTTGCTGTGAACAAGTATTTTATAAAGAAAAACTGAAAACGTTTTTAAATTAGCTGCGAAATTTATAAATTGGTCAATAAACAAAAAATTAAACAATAATAATTATGGGAAAATTTGAAGTGTACACTGATAAAGGAGGTAAGTACAGATTTAGATTAAAGGCTGGTAATGGTCAAACTATTTTAGCAAGCCAAGGTTATGCATCTAAATCTGGATGTGATAACGGTATTGAATCTGTAAGAAAAAATTGTGGTGATGATGCTTGCTACGAAAGATTAGAAGCCAAAAACGGAGAGCCATATTTTAACTTAAAATCAACAAACGGACAAGTTATTGGTACTAGCGAGCAATACTCGTCTAATTCTGCTATGGAAAATGGTATTGCTTCGGTAAAGAAAAACGCTCCCGATGCCGATGTTGTAGAGGCATAAAAAATAGTGTACTTTAAAAAATATAAAAACCGCTCATTGAGCGGTTTTTATTTTAGTTATAATTATATGCATTAGTTTCCTGTAGAACTAGCTTCTGGCTTTTGCTCTAAGATATCAAAGAATTCATCAAGCTTAGGTAAAATAACAAATCGTGTTCTACGATTACGAGAACGTCCGTCAGCAGTATCATTAGATGCCAATGGTAAATACTCACTTCTACCGGCAGCAATCAATCTTTTTGGATCTATACTAAAGTCATTTTGTAATACTCTAATAACGGCAGTTGCACGTTGTGTACTTAGATCCCAGTTATCCTTTGTTTTGGTAGTGCTAATTGGCACATTGTCTGTATAACCTTCAACCATAACTTCCATTTCTGGTTTTTCCTTAATAACAGCTGCTACTTTTGCTAATAAATCTTTAGCTTTTGTAGAGATATTGGAGCTACCGCTTTTAAATAATAACTTATCAGAAATAGTGATGTATACAACGGTTTTTTCAACATCTACAATGATGTCTTCATCTTGAATACCTGCAGCCAACGCGCTTTTTAAATTCACCGCTAAAGCCAGATTAATAGAATCTTTACGAGACATCGCACCACGAATACCATTAATATATTTATCTTTCTCACTTAGCTGTGCAACAATATCTTTAATATTACTACTTGCCGACTGTGATAACTGAGTTAAGCTTTCAATTTGCCTAATATTATTCTCATTATTTTGTTGTAAGAAGCTGTTTTGAGATTCTAGGGTTGCTACTTGGTTGGCTAATTTATCTTTTTCTACTTGACAAGCTAAAACTTTAGCATTGGCATCTGTTAATTGTTGCTTTGTGGCATCATATTCACTTTGTAATTCCGCAAATTTCTTTTGAGAAACACATGATGAAAGTAAAATTGCAGAAGCAAAGATTAGTGTAAGAGTTCTCTTCATGATGGACTAGTTATTTAATTAAAGATTACGAAGTTATTAAAATATCTCCATTTATAATTTTTTAGTTGTTATTTAATATCTTTTTAACACTTAAAGTATCTTTGGCAAGTTTAATACTAGAATCTAAAGTAAATATGAAGCGTAAAATATTTTTATTGCTTTTTGGGTGTTCACTACTTTTCTTTTCATGCAAAAAAGCCAATGAGCCCCAAATAACCTTGTTAGAAGGACATGCCTTTGGCACAACTTTTCATATTACTTATAATGATGATCGAGATTTTACCGGGCAAATAGATAGCTTATTTCATGCTATTAATAAATCATTGTCTACCTACATATCAAACTCAGATATTTCAAAGATCAATCGCGGTGATACTGCAGTAGTAGTAGATAATTATTTTGAAGAAGTATACACCAAGTCACTTAGCATTTACAATGAAACCGAAGGGGCTTTTGATCCTACCATAGGTGTTTTGGTAAACGCATGGGGGTTTGGCCCAGAAAAAGCAATATCAAAACCAGATTCTGCTAAAATTAAGCGATTATTAAAGTTGGTGGGTTTTGATAAGGTTCATTTGAAAAATCAAAAAATCATAAAAGAAAATGATAGTATTTATTTTGATTTTAATGCAATTGCCAAAGGGTATGCAGTTGATATAGCAGGACGTTTTTTAGAATCTGAAGGGGTGAAAAATTATCTGGTAGAGATAGGAGGAGAGATTAGAACGCGTGGAAGAAAAGAAGATAACTCAAACTGGCAAGTAGGTATTGAAGATCCCAATTTTGACGGCACACGTTCATATCAAAAAATTATTGAACTTGAGAATGAAGCTATGGCTACCTCAGGAAGTTATAGAAAATTTAAAGTAGATTCACTTACCGGAGAAAAGTATGTACATATTTTAAATGCAAAAACCGGATATTCAACAAAAAGTAGCTTACTAAGTGTTTCAATTATTGGTTCGGTTGATTGTGCAGATGCAGATGGGTACGCTACTGCTTTAATGGCAATGTCTCTAGAAAAAGCAAAGCAGTTCTTAACAAAACATCAAGAACTGCGTGCTTATTTAATTTATAGTGATGTGCAAGGTTCAATAAAAACCTATGCTACAGAAAATTTTTAAAGTTGTAAGGTTTTAAGAATTGCTTCTAATTCAAACATATAGTCACGCTTATTGATATTTGGCGCATACGCAAAACCTTCGATGATTAGCATACGGTCATTTTTTTCGTCTACTACCGAGTAATTTAAGAAAGGGCCAGCCATATAATCACCTTTTACTTCCCATTTACCTCGTACTTCAAAAGCATCTTTCCCGCTGAGTTTAGTGCTTTTAATATGAGGAGAATAAGCAGCTTCGGTAATCATGTGAGATCCTTCCGGGCCTCCTGGTATAAAACGTTTGCCGATGGTATCACGCATAGCTACAATATTGTTACCCATAAGGTCGTCATCGGTATTTATTGGCATAGAATACACTAAGATATTCTTACTTACATCTGTAGCGGTTTCATTTCGCAACCATAGAAATTCACCATTGTCTGTTACCAAACGATAGTTGGAAGGAATTTTCATTGATACATTTAAAGCATTCAATGTTTTAATAGCATCACTTTCAAGGTGTTTTTTCGTTAATTTTTTTTGAAAAAACTTTAAATCTCCTTCCTTAAAAACAGAAATAATTTCTTTTTTATGTGCATTAATTTGATCAATTAATGAGGCCTCATCTTTACCAAGAATAGTCATGGCTATTTGTGGTTCTGCATAAAGGTTCGTGCTTACGCTATAATTGTCTTGCTTATCAACACCCACAAAGAGTAAATTTCGATTGGCTTTAAACAATTGAGTAAATGTTTTAGGAGGTACTTGATGTACAGAAAATTGATTTTCTTCTTGAGGTAACCCTAGTACGGGTGCAGCTATAATTTCACGTAATGCATCTCCGGCTTTGCCTTGCCACTCAGAGTTATTCATAACTATTAATAAGCTATTCATATTTCCGGTAGACTGTCTTAAGGTTACTTTACCATCTTTAGTACCACAAGAAGTTAATACAATAGTAAAAATGGCTAATAGGAATAATTTTTTCATTGATGTTAGTTATTTATGATAACAAACTCAAAAATTACGATCCTTTATAGATTTTAAGTTTGGTACCTGGTTTAAGGTTTTTTACACTCCAAATATTGTTCCATTTTTTGATTTGACCCACAGAAACTTGAGGAAACTTTTGAGAAATGGTCCATAAAGAGTCACCTTTCTTAACGACATAAGTAGTGTAATTCCCTTTAGGAGTGCTTATAGCAGTTACTTTTTTAGTACTTGATTTCTTTTTTCTTGATGCCGTAAATCGTTTAGGATAAATAGTTAATCGCTGTCCAATACGTAAACGATTACTTCGTAAACCATTCCAACGTTTTAATTGAGAAACGGTTACACCATAGCGCTGTGCTATCTTTCCTAAATAGTCACCATTTCTAACTCTATATCGAATTCTATTTTTAGGCTCAAAATACTTCGGAAGTGGTTTTTCGCGCTTTGCATCATCCGCTTCTGCAAAGGCATAAATTTGAGCTTCATTAGAGACAAACTTTCCAAGCAAATCTTTTGGTAACCGTAAAGTATAGTTTTTACCTTTTACAAATGGAATGATGTTTAATTTATATTGTGGATTCAAGAATTCTAAAAGCTCATCATCTGTATTTAAAACTTTATTGATTTGTTCAAATGTAAGTTGCCTTTTTACATGAATGGTGTCAGTTTCAAAATTGTTAATATAGGTTTTACCCACCGGTATATTATGCTCTTTTGCATACTCTAAAATATAATAGGTTGCATAAAAAGCAGGTAAGTAACCGGCTGTTTCTCGAGGAAGAAAATGGCGAATATTCCAATAGTTTTTACTGCCACCCGATCGTCTAATAGCTTTACTTACATTACCTGGGCCCGAGTTATAAGCCGCTAAGGCTAAATCCCAATCTCCAAAAATCCCATAAAGATTTGATAAATATTTACAAGCAGCTTCAGTTGCCCTAAGTGGATCATGGCGCTCATCAACGTATGAACTAACATTCAAACCAAACTGTTTTCCGGTATAATACATAAATTGCCATAAACCGGATGCGCCAACACGAGACCGAGCGCGTGGACGTAATGCCGATTCTACAATCGCTAAATACTTAATTTCTAAAGGAAGGTCGTATTTATCTAAATGCTCTTCAAACATTGGAAAATAATACTGCGCCTTACCCATTAAGTTAACCAATGATTTTTGACGATTTTTAAGGTAAGATTTAATGATACGTTCTAATGAAGGATTATATTCTACATTAAAAGGTGTTTTGCTATCTAAATGCGCTAATCGCTTTTTTAGCTCTTCAGTTGATAGATTAATATCAACCTGATCTAAAATCTGAGATTCTGGCAATACATATTGAATCGAATCATATAAAGGCGATTGGTACAACGAGCTTAACCATAAGCTGTCTATTAAAGTTGCTTCCTTATGATTGATAAGGTTTAAAGAGTCTTTGGTTTTTTCTTTTTCTTTTGGAGCAACACTTCCGCCAAAGTTTACCGGTTTCGCTTTCGGATTATCTTTTAAATCACCGTTTTGCGGTTTACTTTCTTCTTGGCTAAAGGCAAAGGTTGAAAAAACTAATAATAGAATAAGAAGGGGTTTTGTCATCGTCATAAATCTTAATAAATAGAAAGCTTTCTAGTAGCTAATCGATCAGAGCAAAAATATATAATTTATTTTATTTTGTTTTACAATTGATATTCAGCATCTTACGTAGCTAAACATGCTTTTCTACATTTTAATAATCTATAACGACCAATTATTGATCTCATTATCTTTAAAATGTTAAATTTTTGCTTATAAATAATGACCTACTGGCTTATTTTGTCTATCCAAGCAACTATTTTTTTTATGAAAACTTCTTTATCAAGATCATTATGCAACTCATGATAACCACCTTCAAAAAGTATTAATTCTGATTTCCCCTGAGTATTTTTTACAAAATCTTGCGAAGCTTCATGGCTCGTAATCTGATCACCAGTTCCGTGAATTACCAATGTTGGAACGTTTATTTTATTAGCGTTAGAGATTGCCCATTCACCTGCATCAAATACTGATAAAGAATAATTGGCACTTATTTTATCATGAACAAGGGTGTCTTCTATATATTTTTTGACCTCATTAGCATCTCGAGAGATTGCATTGGTATCCAACTCACTTGGTAACGTAATTGAAGGAGCAATTTTTTGCATTAATTTTCCGGCAATAAGTTTCCATTTAGGAGGTTGAAATGCTAAACGTAATAAAGGGCTTGTAGCGATTACTCCTTTAAAAGGGTGCTTTCTTTTTAATACATAATTAAGCACCACATTACCACCCATGCTGTGGCCATAGAGGTATAGCGGTTGCTTCTGAAATAATTCTTGAGTTTTTTCAATAACAATCTCTAAAGTATCTAATAAATAAGAATATCCTGGATTGTGCCCTTTTTTGCCTTGCGTCTTTCCATGGCCAAATTGATCATAAGTAACTACTGCTAGGTTCTGCTCAATTAATTTCGGAATAACAAAAGAGGAATATCTACTCGAATGTTCACCCATTCCATGAACCAAAATTACAACTCCCTTAGTTCTTTCTGGATGAAAATACTGTGCGTAAAATTTAGTTTTATAAAAAGTGAAATTAAACTCTTGATGTGTCATTGATAAGTTTTTCATGCGCTTAAAATGTTTTAACGCTGGTTTCACCAAAAATAAGGAATCACCTTACCAAACACAATTACCTGTATAGATTTTTAAGATTAAAATTGTGAAATCAATCGTAACGGAAACGAATTGAATGGAACTAAACTACCAGTCGATAACACCGTAATCTTCGTAATTACCAACTTTTAAAACGTTATTTTCTTTATTAACTAAAACCACTGTTGGCCTGTGTTCTTTTGCTTTTTCAGCATTTATTTGACAATAAGCCATGATTATAATTTCATCACCCTCTTCAAAATGACGAGCGGCTGCACCATTTAGACAAATAATACCACTACCAGATTCTCCGCGAAAAGTATATGTTTCTATGCGGGCTCCATTATTACCGTTTACAACTTGTACCTTTTCGTATTCTAACATACCGCATGCATCCAGTAGATCACTGTCAATGGTAATACTACCTACATATTTTAAATTGGCTTCAGTAACTGTAGCATTATGAATTTTACATTTAAGCATGTTGATATCCATGAAATAGGGCTTTAAAATTTTCTGCAAATTTAAGATTTATAGAAGAATTTTTACGATAAAGAAAAATAATTATTACCTCTTTAAGCAACCTTATTATACGACTGGAGTCTAGTAAATAAATCTATCGACGAAATGAGGTTATCTTTTTATATTTTGGTATTGTGTTTGTTTTTGTTTAGTTGCACCTCAGATGATGAAGTGACGCAAGATTCATTAAAGAGTTTATGTCAAGTTGAAGATTCTACTTCTGATATTGCTTGGTTAACCGAAGAAATTGAAAATAGAGAAGCCAACCCCACAACGTTTACAAAATATCAATATATTACCCAATCTACTTACAAGGGACAAATCATAATTATTTACTTAGACTGTTGCCCAACGTGCAATTCCGTATTTACGGTATATAATTGTAAAGGAGAACTTATTGGTATTATTGGTAATAGAGATCAAGATATACCCGCTACAGTATTAGAAAATGACGAAATAATTTGGGCGCCGAGCGACTTTACGTGCACTCCTTAAGCTTTTAGCGCCTTTTTCATGGCTATAGCTTTCAGCAAACATTCTTGATATTCTTTCTCTGGGTCTGATTTTGCAGTTATAGCACCACCAACAGAATATGACAAATATTTTTTTGTTTTATTATATAAGATACTTCGTATTACCACGTTAAAATCAAAATCATCGTTTGGCGTAAAATAACCTACAGCCCCCGAATATAAACCACGTTTGGTACTTTCTTCCTTTTCTATGATATGCATGGCAGAAATTTTTGGCGCTCCTGTCATACTACCCATTGGGAATAGACTTTTAATAATAGCTATACTATCGGTTTTATCTGATACTTCCGAAGTTACTGTTGAAATTAATTGATGCACCTGTTTAAAAGAATACACCTTACATAGTTCTTCTACCTTTACAGAGCCTTTTATAGCCGTTTTAGATAAGTCATTTCTTACTAGATCAACGATCATAATATTTTCAGAACGTTCTTTTTCATCATTTTCAAGTTGATCGGCCAGTTTTTTATCAAGTTTTCTCTTTTGTAAGCGTTTAGCTGTTCCCTTTATAGGTTGAGATATTAGTTTATTATTTTCTCTTCTTACGAAACGCTCAGGAGAAGCAGAAAGTAAATATTTATCATTTTGTTTTAAAAAAGTAGCAAATGGAGGAGAAGAGATATTATTAAGATATTGATATACCGGAAGTGGATTGATAACAGCGTCTTCAGCATAAAATTCTTGACAAAAATTAACCTCATAAATATCACCTCTATGAATATGATGTAAAACTTTATCTAAGTGTTTTAGATATTCCTTTTTTGAAATACGTTTACGAATTTTAACATCATGCTGAACTTGTTTCAGCATCTCATCCCTATTAAAAATTTGTTCTAAATCTGCTTCAAGTTCACTCTCATATTCCTTTAAGTATCGAATTTCTAAATGACGATCCTTTAAGAAGAATAACTTCTTGGGTTGAAAGAAATACAATTCTGGGAAGTTCAATCCATCAAAATTACTTGAAGAAAGATGTTCTACATCATTCTTTAAATCGTAGCTTAAATATCCAAAAATGAAATCATTGATTCTATTTTTATATTGCTTCAATTCCGCGAAAGCGTAATTTGAATTACAGGTTAAATGTGTTTTGGCACCTACAGCTAATACTGCTTCGAAACTTGAATAATTTTGAGGGTACTTATTGCTATCTAACCAAATTACTTCGTTAAACTGTTGAGACCAAGCCAATAATTTTGACTTGATATGTTGTAAATCTTTAAGAGGTATTTTTTTTGAAATTCGCAATTCTATGAAGAATGGTCAGCTATAATCTTCCATTTTCCATCAATCTTCTTTAAGATAATAGAAAAATAACCACTGGCATCACCAACGGTTCTTTTTAGATTGTATTTTCCAATAACAAGAAAAACATCGGAAGCGAGCTCCTTGAATTCTAACAAATCAAAACTCAATGTGCCCATGTGCTCTTTAGTAGGATACCCTTTTTTATAGTTATCTAACGTTTTTTGCCAGCCATAGGTTAAACCACGACTTCCAATAAAAACGAGGCTGTCAGACTTTATATAACTTTCCATAAAGGCTTCAATATTACCTTCGCTCCAATACTTTGCATCTTTGTTGAGCATCTCGGTAATTTCCTTTTTTGAAGTTTGATAAGAAGATGAGACTTCTTTTTCTTGGCCTTTAGCCGTTATTACTGTGGTTATTAAAAATACGAACGTAAAAAGAAATCTCATCTTATAATTATTTTAACTGTGTAAAGGTCTATTATCGGTTGCGGCTAATGCCGCTTCTTTTACTGCTTCGGCATATGTTGGATGGGCATGGCTCATTCGAGAAATATCTTCTGCAGATGCCCTAAATTCCATAGCAGTAACTGCTTCAGCAATAAGATCGGCAACTCTAGCACCACACATATGAACTCCTAAAACTTCATCGGTATTAGCATCAGCTAAAATTTTAACAAAACCATCAATATCGCCACTAGCTCTAGACCTTCCTAAGGCGCGCATCGAGAACTGCCCAGATTTGTAGTTTACCCCCGCTTCTTTTAATTCTTCTTCAGTTTTACCAACTGCGGCAACTTCTGGCCAGGTATATACAACACCCGGTATTAAATTATAATCAATATGTGGTTTTTGTCCGGCTATAGTTTCTGCTACGAATACACCTTCTTCTTCTGCCTTATGGGCAAGCATGGCGCCACGAACTACATCGCCAATGGCATAGATGTTAGAAACATTAGTTTGTAAATGATCGTTTACTTCAACCTGACCTCTATCTGTCATTTTTACACCGGCATTTTCTAAACTTAGCCCATCAGTATAAGGTCTTCTACCTACAGAAACCAAGCAGTAATCTCCCTTGAACTCCACTGAATTTCCTTTTTTGTCGTCGGCCGTAATGGTTACTTCTTTAGTAGCTGCTTTTACTGCGGTTACTTTATGCTTCGTATAGAATTTTACACCTTGCTTTTTTAATACTTTTTGCAATTCTTTAGAAAGTGATGCATCCATAGTTGGAATAATACGATCCATATATTCTATTACAGAAACTTCAGCTCCTAAACGACGATATACCTGTCCGAGTTCTAACCCAATCACACCACCACCAATAATAACTAGATGTTTCGGTATTTCTTTTAAACTTAAAGCCTCTGTAGAAGTTATAACTCTCTTTTTGTCTATTGTAATAAATGGAAGTGTAGAAGGCTTTGACCCTGTAGCTATAATGGTATGTTTGGCTTCAATCTCTTCAGATGTATCATCTGCTTTCGCAATAGTAATATGGGTGGCATCTTTAAAAGAACCTAAACCGTGATATACATCAATTTTATTTTTATCCATTAGATACTTCACACCCGAAGTATTCGTATCAACCACACCCTGCTTACGAGCAATCATTTTTTCTAGACTGGCCTTTACTTCACCTGTAATTTCAATACCATGATCTTCAAAGTGTTTAATAGCATCATAATAGTGATGTGTAGAGTCTAATAAAGCTTTTGAAGGGATACAGCCAACGTTTAAGCAGGTTCCACCTAAAGTGTCATATTTTTCTATAATTGCAGTTTTCATACCCAGTTGCGCGCAACGAATGGCTGCAACATAACCTCCGGGACCAGAGCCAATAACGGCTACATCGTAAGTACTCATGTGTGTTTTAAATTTTGAAGAACAAAAGTAAACATAATTGCCGAGTTCCTAAAACTAGGATGAATGGTTTATTATCGTTTATTTTGTGCCATGAATAACCTATTAATTATTGGCTATGTATGGGTAGAGCCGAACTCCTCTGCCGCAGGAAGCAGGATGTTGCAACTTATTGAGGCTTTTCTAAAAGAAGGCTATAAAATTACATTTGCTTCAACAGCACAGCGTTCTAATAGAGCAAAGAATCTATCAGAAATTGGAATTGATGAGGTTGAAATTAAGTTAAATGATAATTCTTTTGACACCTTTGTTAAAGATTTGAACCCCGCAGTCGTATTATTTGACCGCTATATGATCGAAGAGCAGTTCGGGTGGCGGGTTATCGAAAATTGCCCTAAATCGCTTCGGATTTTAGATACTGAAGATTTTCACACCTTAAGAAAAGCACGACATCTAGCGCTAAAAGAAAATAGAGCTTTTGAAGAAGAAGACTTATTAACGTTTGATCTCGCTAAGCGAGAGATAGCTTCTATACTTAGGTGTGATCTATCTCTAATGATTTCTACCTATGAAATTGATGTGTTACAACGGTTGTTCAAGATAGATGATTCACTTTTACATCATATTCCGTTTTTACTTGAAAAGATAGATAAAGATCATGTGAAATCATGGAAGTCGTTCGATGAACGAAAGCACTTTACCATTATTGGTAATTGTTTGCATGACCCAAACGTTGATGCTATTTTACAATTAAAAAAGACCATTTGGCCGGTAATTAAAAAAAAATTACCTAAAGCAGAAATGCATATATATGTTGCTTACGCTACGCAACAAGTGAATGATTTACATAATGAGCGCGAAGGGTTTTTGATCAAAGGTGCTACAAATAATCCCGAAGAAGTAGTAAGAAATATTAGGGTGGTATTAGCACCATTACGCTTTGGTGCCGGAATCAAAGGGAAATTGTCGGAGGCAATGCTATGCGGGGCACCGAGTATGACTACTTCCATTGGCGCCGAAGGTATGCATGGTACTTTACCTTGGAATGGATTTATAGAAAATGACCCTGAGCTATTTGCAAAAGAAGCAATTGAATTATATTCGAATAAATTGCTTTGGGAGCAATCTCAAAAAAATGGGATTAACCTGATTAATCAATTATACGATAAAGAATCTTTAGGGCAGAAATTAATTGAAAACATAAAAGAATTGCAAGGAAATTTAGAACATCATAGAACTCAAAATTTTCTTGGAGCGCTCTTACAACATCATTCTTTACAGAGCACAAAATATCTAAGCAAATGGATTGAAGCTAAGAGTCATAAGTCTTAAAGTTATCCTAAAATAACAACTGTTTATTTTTCGACTTAAAAATTAAGCTAACTTAGTGTCTGTTATTTTTTAGATTTTGAAAACTGTAAAGTTAGATAAGAATATAGAAGTCCTTATTGGTAGTTTGGGTGCTGCACAGAGCTTATATATTTCACTTTATAGTTTCATTGATAAAAGACGTGATTTTAAAAACCTTCTATTAGCCGCATTCTTTTTTACTATTACATTGCGTATTATTAAGTCCGTACTATGGGTGTATATTGAAGGCACACCAAATTGGTTTTTAAATTTGGGTTTTGCTGCACATGTAGCGTTTGGGCCGTTACTTTTTTTATACGTATATCATTATATTTTTGGTAGAAAATGGTCTGTTAAAAACTGGCTGCATTTTATTCCGGTTGTTGCATTATTATTTTTTCTTTTTCAACTAACCGCTAATAATTTTTGGCATATTGGCGGATACAAATTACTTTTATATCATCAATTGATCTATAGCCTAATAACACTCTGGGTATTTGGTTATGCTCTTGCTAGAAAGGATAAATTCATTCCCAAAAATAGAGAATGGTTATGGTTGGGTATCCTAACTGTAGGAACTTTAGTACTTCAATTAGCCTACTTTTCAAATTATATATTAGGCTTAACGCCTTACTTATTGGGCCCAATTATATATGGTGTATTTACCTATTTCTTAAGTTTTTTCTTAGTGAAGAATCCACAAGTTATTCAGAATTTTAAAAAGTATAAACATATTAAGTTAGCAAAAAATACATCCAACGATTATGCTAAAAGAATAGAAGGGTTTATGACTCAAGAAAAACCATATTTAGAAGCTGACTTTACAATCAAAAAACTATCGGAAATCTTAAAATTACCAGTCTACGTTGTTTCACATACTATTAATAATTCGTTTTCTAAAAATTTTTCTGAATATGTTAATGGTTATCGTATTCAAGACGCAAAGAGATTATTAATTCTTAAAGAATATCAAAATCTTAAAATCTCCAGCATTGCCTATGAATGTGGATTTAATTCTCTGTCATCGTTCAACATAGCTTTTAAAAAACAGACCGGTATAACACCTTCGTCTTACAAAAAAAGTCTTTCGGATTTATAAATCACTCTTTCTAGTTATCAAATCGCTCATAGTTTTATAAAAATGAAAAGCACTTTTGGTTTGTCATAAATCAAGAGTATGCAACATCATATCAATAAAATATTGATAAAACTTATGATCCGTCCAGAAGAACAAAAAATAGTGCTTTGGTCATTTATATACTTTTTTAGTTTAATGTCTGGGTATTTTATGTTACGCCCCTTAAGAGATGAAACGGGGATCATTAACGGAGCCAATAAAATGCAATGGCTATTCACGGGCACTTTTATTGTGATGCTATTAATAATACCTTTATTTGGTTTTATTACGAGAAGCTATCCAATTAAAAAAGTGCTTACTATTTCTTATGGGTTTTTTATTAGTAATCTAATTATTTTTTACTTCTTCTTTGCATTCATCGGAAGCTCAAGCGTGCTGGCAAGTACTTTTTTTATTTGGTTAAGCGTATTCAATCTGTTCGTGATTTCCTTGTTTTGGAGTTTTATGGCAGATGTATTTTCTAGCAAAGCATCAAAGCGAGTGTTTGGAGTCATTGCCGCTGGTGGTAGCCTCGGAGCATTGACAGGGCCCTTAGTTTCATCTTTAATAGCTCACAATTCCTCCATAAAAAATCTTTTGATTCTTGCAATTGGTTTTTTGGCTATTGCGATAGTTTCTATAAAAAAGATAGCAAGGATAAAGCAAGAAAAATTAGTCGATGATAGCTCGAATTTATTTGATCCTGAAGCCATTCTTAAGAGAAATTTTTGGAAACAATTACAAAAAGTGTTTCACTCAAGATACTTATTAGGTCTTATAGGTTTTATTTTATTATACACTGCGGTTTCTACCTTTTTGTATTTTGAACAAGCGCATATTTTAGAACGGACAATTAAAGATTCTGGAGAACGCATCATGTATTTTTCTAAAGTGGATTTTGCAACTAATGCCCTAGCAATTTCAGGGCAATTTTTAATTACCAATCGGGTCATTAAAAAATACGGCCTGGCTATTGCATTAAGTAGTATTCCTTTGGTATTGCTTATGGGTTTTTTAATTATAAGTTATAAGTTGTCGTTATTGATAGTTGCTATATTTATTGTTATTCACCGGGCTGGGAATTTTGCTATTTTAAAGCCATCACGTGAAATGCTTTATACGGTGTGTAGCAAAGAAGAAAAATACCGATCTAAGAATTTTATTGATACTGTGGTGTATCGTGGAGGAGATGCTTTAACAGGATGGGTATTTACCCTATTTATTTCTTTAGGCCTGGGGCTGTCATTAATAGCTCTAATAGCGGTGCCTCTGGTATTGTTATGGTCATTCACAGGATATACGTTAGGGAAAAAACATACAAGAATAGAAAAAGAGTTAACTTTAAATAGGTTACAACATGATAAATAAATTATATAATAGAAGGGAAGCGCTTCGGTTAGCGGGATTAGCCTCTGCTGGATTGTTGGTTGCCCCAGGTTTAATATCATTTAATTTAAAAAATGCTATGCTACAAAGGATTATTCCTTCATCAAATGAAAAGTTACCGGTAGTAGGACTTGGTACTTGGCAAACCTTCGATGTGGGGAGTTCATCTGAGAAAAGAGCAACATTAATCAAAGTGCTTAAAGAAATGAAAAAACTTGGTGGTAAGGTTATTGATTCATCACCAATGTATGGCAGCTCAGAAAAAGTAGTAGGAGACTTAACAGCACAATCGGGTGAAGATCAGTTTTTCTACGCTACCAAAGTTTGGATTTCTGGAAAAGATGCCGGAATAAGGCAAATGAAACATTCTTTCGATTTAATGCGTCGAAAACAAATGGATTTAATGCAAATTCATAATCTCGTTGATTGGAAAACACATGTAAAGACATTAAAGAGTTGGAAAGAAAAAGGTAAGATCAAATATTGGGGGATTACTCACTATGTTAACTCATCACACGCTTTACTTGAAAAGATTATCAAACAAGAAAAACCAGATTTTGTACAGTTTAATTATTCCATTAGAGATCGCCATGCTGAAGAATCATTATTCAAAGCTGTTAGAGAAAATAAAACAGCCGTTTTAATTAATCAGCCCTATGATAGCGGTTCACTTTTTAGAATAACTCGTGGGAGAAAAATTCCGGAGTGGTGTCAGGCGTATGACATAAATAGCTGGGGGCAATTTTTTCTAAAGTTTATTCTTTCAAACGAATTGGTTACCTGTGTAATACCTGGAACATCAAAGCCACATCATGTGATTGATAATATGATGGCTGGCTATGGTAAATTACCAGATAATACCATGCGAGAAAAAATGTATAACCATATTAAAAACCTATAAAATGAAAACATTTGTTAAAATATTCATCATTTTTTTTACTGGTCTAATTAGTTATTCACAATCTATTTCAGATTTAGATTTTTTAATTGGTAAATGGGAAGTGAGAGAAGATAATATAGAAAATGGTTGGTGGGAAAAGAGTACAAGAATTGGGCGGTATGTTTTAGATAATACCTATATAGAATTGAAATCGAAAGCTATCTCATCGAGTGGAAAAGAACGGACCTATCGTTGGTATATTCATTTTAATTCAAAGGCTAAAGAGTTTGAAATGGTTTCTTTTTTTAGCAATTGGCCTAAAGTTCAATTTGATATTCTTAGCTGGGATCAAGAAAAGCGCACATTAACGATAAAAAATAAGGTTGACCCCAATTCTAAAGACTACCATGAGCGATTTGGAGCGCTCATTTTTGATGAAGATTTCAAGAAATATGTCTGGAAAGGGCAAAATAAATATGGAGATCCAGAGAATCCAAGTATTTGGAATTATATTGAGAAAGGAACGTTGGTCGAGTAAATTAATTTAAGGTTGATCAATAACTCACCGCAACAAGTTCTCTATTATATTTATTCTTATAAGAAATGGGAGTTAATCCGGTATATCTTTTAAAAATAGTTCTAAATGCTTTGGTATCTGTATAACCTACAAGAAACATTACTTCATTAATATTTTGATCAGTAGATTCTAATTTCTTTTTTGCAGCTTCTATACGAACACGTTGTATATATTCTAAAGGTGTATTTCCGGTAGCTTTTTTAAAACGACGTATAAAATTGCGCTTACTGATTGCTAGCATTTTCGCCAATTCTTCAACAGAAATCTTCTGAGCTATATTATTTTCAACGTAGGTTTGTGCTTTTTTTATTAAAGAATCTGGATGATCTTTCTGCGCTTTGAAAATAGCAAACTGATTTTGATTATCACGATCCATTTCAATTTCAAAGAATTTTGAAGCAAATATAGCTGCTTCTTGTCCACAGTATTTTCTTACCAAATGCAAGAGAAGGTTTAAGAAAGAATACGCCCCTCCACTAGAATAAATTCCTTCTTGATCGGTAACAATTTTTTCTGGTAAAACATTTATTTGAGGATACATTTTTTTGAAGGTATCAATCACTGCCCAATGCGTAGCACATTGCTTGTTATCTACTAGGCCTGTTTCAGCTAAAAAGAAAGCGCCAACGCATAAGCTAGCTATTTCGGCTTTATGCTTTAATCGTTGTTTTTGAATCCATGGGATAAAATCCTTATTGTTCTCAAGTTCATGATCGATACTATTTGGTGTTAAAGCGGTAATAATTACGAGGTCGGTTTTTTTTATTTCATCGAGCGTGGAATCACAATGAATGGCAAAAGCGCCATCATATAAAACGGTATTTTTTTCAATACCCACTAAATGAATATCAAAAAAAGGTTGACCGGTTGTGTCGATCATAAATTGATTAACAGCGTTAAATATTTTATAAGGTCCAACGACACTACTTAGAACAGCACTGCTTTTTGGCACTAAGACGCTCACATGTTTCATTTTGATACTATTTTTCGTTCTCAAAGGTATGAATTGATGATGTCACAATCAACCCCTTAAAGTGTCATAATTACCCTTCTAATTAAACCGATTCATTAGTTAATTTTGAGATGTCATGAAAGAAAAACTACTTTTTGAATCTATTAAAACTCAATTCTGTAAAAGTTATAGGGGTGTAACAGAAGGTAAAATGATGAGCTCACCGGCGATTCACTATCAAGGAAAAGTTATTGCCTTTTTTTCAAGGAAAAACAAAATGGTATTCAAACTTGGAAAAGACCTTAAAGATGAACATATAGAAGTTCCTTTAATTGAATTTAGCCCATTTAAGAATAAGAAACCGCTTTCTGGATGGTATGAAGTAGACTATGCTTTTCATTCTAAATGGGAGCATTTAACATTAATAGCTCTAGAATTAAATAAGAAGAACTAATATGATAACAAAAGCCTATTCCAATTTTTTTAATGAGCTAGCGCAAAATAATCATAAAGAATGGTTTCATGCGAATAAGAAACGTTATGAGCGAGATGTGAAAACTCCCTTTTTAAAATTGCTTTCTGAATTGATACCGACGCTAAGAAAATGGGATACCAGAATTCTTTCTGATGAAAAAAAAGCGCTGTTTAGAATTAATAGAGATGTACGATTTTCGAAAGACAAAACTCCATACCATACCTTACTTAAAGCAGGGTTTTCACCAAATGGAAGAAAATCAACGCTACCAGGATATTATTTAGGAATAGATGCAAATACCATTCATGTTGGTGGAGGTTTGTTTACAGTAAAACCACCTGAAGTAAAATTGATTCGAAAACATATTGCATTAAATACAGATGATTTTTTAAGTATTATAAATTCTGAAAACTTTATGAATTATTTAAAAGAAATAAAAGGTGAAAAGGCAAAACGCATAGATAAAGAGTTCGAAAATACTTCCTTAAAAACTAGCCTTGTTTACAATAAACAATTTTATGCAATGACTCAATTGTCATTAGAAGATTATCATAATTCTTCAAGTTTAACCAATATAATTCTAGAACATTTTAAAGCAATTAAACCTTTAAACGAATACTTAAACAAAGCATTTTAAAAAATAAATAATAATAAATCAATAGAACTAATGACAACAAAACAAGTAGCAGACAGATTAGTAGCATTATGCAGACAAGGGCAATTTGAAACTGCAATGCAAGAACTTTATAGCAATGAGATTGTAAGTATTGAACCAGAAGGATCTCCATCTAAAGAATGTAATGGTATTGATGAAGTAATCGCGAAAGCAAAACAATTTGATCAAATGACCGAAGAAGTACATGGCATGGAAGTTTCAGACCCCATAGTAGCAGACAAGTTTTTTTCATGTACAATGAAAATGGATGTTACTTTTAAAGGAACGCCACGCTCAACGATGGAAGAAGTATGCCTTTATAAAGTAGATAATGGTAAAATTGTTCGAGAAGAATTTTTCTTCACACCTATGCAATAGAGATATTAATATTGAGGGACTGTTAATTTAACAGTCCAGCTCTTTTTAATAAAGCCTCATTTGAAGGTTCTTTCCCTCTAAAACGTTTATACAAGGTCATCGGTTTCTCGGTGCCACCTTGAGATAAGATATGTTCTTTTAACTTTTGAGCAGTTTCTTTATTAAAAATTCCAGTTTCTTTAAAGTATTCAAAAGCATCGGCATCTAAAACTTCTGCCCATTTATATGAGTAATAACCTGACGAATAACCACCTTGAAAAATATGTGCAAAAGCGGTACTCATACAATTTTCAGTAACCTCAGGATACAATTTTGTGTCGGCAAAAGCCTTATTTTCAAAATCTTTTACAGAATTAATAGTCGCTGGTGACTCGCCAGCATGCCATGACATATCGAGTAGGCCAAAACTTAATTGACGCATGGTCTGCATACCTTCTAAGAAATTAGAAGAATCTTTTATTTTTTGAATTAGTGCCATTGGTATTGGCTCATTTGTTTCATAATGCCGAGCAAATAAATCTAGCGCCTCCTTTTCGTAACACCAGTTTTCTAGTAATTGGCTAGGCAATTCTACAAAATCCCAATGCACCGAAGTTCCCGAAAGACTAGGGTAGGTTGTGTCAGCCAGCATACCATGCAAAGCATGACCAAACTCATGAAATAGCGTTGTTACTTCATTAAAAGTAAGCAATGAGGGTTTTGTTTCTGTAGGTTTCGTAAAGTTGCAAACAATAGAAATATGTGGTCTTGAGTTTTTCCCATCTTTTTTCCATTGACTTTTAAAAGAAGTCATCCAAGCGCCATTTCTTTTTCCTTTTCTTGGAAAAAAATCGGCATAAAAAACAGAGATAAAATCACCATTTGAATTAGTAACCTCATAGGTCATTACTTCTTCATGATAGGTGTCAATATCTTTAACTTCTTTAAAATTAAGATCAAACAATTTATTGGCAATGATAAAAACTCCTTTAATTACATTTTCTAGCTTAAAGTATGGTTTTAGTTGTTCTTGATCGAGATCAAATAATTGTTTTTTTAATTTTTCTGAATAATAAGCACCGTCCCATTTTTGCAATTGGGCGATGTTGTCATTATTTGCCAATTCTTCCAATTGATTAAATTCTTGTTTCGCTGCAGGTTTTGCTTTCGCTAACAAGTCTTTTTCAAAACTAAGCACATTGTTAGGTGTTTCTGCCATACGCTCTTCTAATACAAAATCGGCATGGGTATCATAACCTAATAAATTGGCACGTTCATGACGTAATTTTACAATGTCAAGAACAATTTGTTCATTATTAAATTGATTTTTTTGAAAGCCTTTAGCTCCGAATGCTTTCGCCAATTGCTCTCGTAACTTGCGATTATCAGCATAGGTCATAAATGGAATATAACTAGGATAATCTAAGGTGAAAATCCAGCCTTGTTTTTCTTTTTGTTTTGCTACTAAGGCTGCAGCTTCCTTTGCGCTATCTGGTAATCCTAGTAATTGATTTTCATCAGTGATATGAAGTTGATAAGCATTCGTTTCCGCTAAAACATTTTCGCCAAATTTTAAAGACAATTTAGAAAGTTGTTTATCAATTTCTCGAAGTTTATTTTTATCAGTATCATTTAAATTAGCACCGTTTCTAGCAAAACCTTTATACTTTTTCTCCAAGAGTGTTTGTTGCTCACCAGTTAAATTAAGTGCTTTACGGTTTTCATAAACCGTCTTAACACGCTCAAATAACTTTTCGTTCAATCGAACGTCATTGGCGAATTCTGAAAGCCATGGCGAAACTTCTTGAGCTATTTTTTGAATTTCATCATTGGTTTCTGCAGAATTTAAATTGAAGAATATAGACGAAATTCGATTTAGCTTAGTGCCCGAAAACTCCAATGCTTCAATAGTATTTTCAAAAGTTGGTGCATCGATATTGGCCGTTATTTCTTCTATTTCTGTCTTAGCTAGAACGATAGCTTCTTGAAAGGCTGGGTTAAAGTGTTGTTCTTTAATTTGTGAAAAAGGCGCTGTAGTATATTTGGTATTGAATTTTTCTAAGAGTGGATTCATAACATGTAGTTTCAACAACATTATTCCGAGCTTGTTTCGGAATCTCATTAAATAGGAAACTGAAACAAGTTCAGTTTGACGAAATTATTTTTTTAAATCTTCAGAAGCCTTATTAACTTTTTCTTTTAAGCTTTCCTTATAATCAATGATGGCTTGTAAAATATCTTTATTCGAAGAACCAATAATTTGGGCTGCTAAGATTCCGGCATTTTTTGCACCATCCAATGCTACTGTAGCTACCGGAACACCGCCAGGCATTTGTAAAATGGATAAAACTGAATCCCACCCATCGATAGAATTACGCGATTTTACCGGTACACCGATTACTGGTAATGGGCTCATGGAGGCGACCATTCCTGGTAAATGAGCAGCGCCTCCCGCACCAGCTATAATAACTGAAATTCCACGTGAATGTGCATTTTTAGCATAGTCATATAACTTATCTGGGGTACGGTGAGCCGAAACAATATCTATTTCGGTGTCTATATTAAGTTCATGAAGTACCGCAATCGCATCCTGCATCACAGGCATATCAGAATTGCTTCCCATAATGATTCCTACTTTGGCCATGTTTTAAATTGATAGGTTTATAATCTCCTTAAAATCAGTAAATATCAATATTAAGAAATATTGTATTTTTATTGGCTAAAGATACTATAAAAACCGGTTTTCTAAATTGGTTTTTATGTTCTTTTTTAAAGAATCGAAGATCAATGTTACCCTTATTTAATACCGTAGTTTCCTGGTTTCTAAAAAAGCGAAAACATCAAATGGAGCTCTTTCTAAAGTATCCTATTGATGTGCAGCAAGAGCTATTAAGGCGATTGGTTGGTACCGCTCAGCACACAGAATTCGGTAAAAAATATGATTTCAAGAGTATTTATGACTACAATGCATTTGCAGAACGCGTTCCGATTCAAAAATATGAGTCTATTGAACCAATGATCGAACGTACCCGTAAAGGAGAGCAAAATTTATTTTGGCCAACGCCTATCCAATGGTTTGCGAAATCGAGCGGAACAACCAATGCTAAGAGTAAGTTTATTCCGGTAAGTCAAGAGGCTTTGGAAAATTGCCATATGAAGGCAGGGAAAGATATGTTAGCCTTATATATTAATAATAATGAAGATGCAGGATTATTCAATGGAAAAGGACTGCGACTAGGAGGGAGCAGTGCCATTTACGAAGATAACAATACCTATTTTGGTGACTTATCGGCAATTATTATTGAGAATATGCCCTTTTGGGCTGATTTTAGTAGCGCACCAAGAACAGAAACAGCACTGCTAAGTGAGTGGGAAACAAAAATGGAAGCTATTATTAATGAAACCATTAATGAGAATATGACGAGTCTGGTTGGTGTGCCATCTTGGATGTTGGTCTTATTAAATGGTGTTTTAGAACGAACAGGTAAAGAAAGTGTTTTAGATATTTGGCCAAACTTAGAAGTGTACTTTCATGGAGGAGTAAACTTTAATCCATACCGAGAGCAGTATAAAAAACTATTACCTAAGAATGACTTTAGGTATTATGAAATCTATAATGCTTCTGAAGGATTTTTTGCAATACAAGATACGAACGACTCAAATGACCTATTATTAATGTTGGACTATGGAATTTTCTATGAATTCATTCCTATGGATCAATATGATGAAGATTTAAATTCATCTAGTCAATCGGCAATACCTTTGCAAGAAGTTGAATTAGACAAGAACTATGCTGTGATTATTACTACCAATTCTGGCCTTTGGCGATATTTAATTGGTGATACCGTTAAATTCGTTTCTTTAAGCCCTTATCGAATTAAAGTAACAGGAAGAACCAAACATTTTATTAATGCTTTTGGTGAAGAATTAATCATTGAAAATGCCGAAGAAGCTTTAAAACAAGCATGTATAAAAACACAAGCCGAAATCACTGATTATACAGTTGCTCCAATTTTTATGGATGGCAAAGCAAAAGGATCTCATGAATGGATTGTAGAGTTTAAAAAGCCACCTAATAATATTGGTTATTTTACCGAACTTTTAGACAATGCTTTAAAGTCTATTAATTCTGATTATGAGGCCAAGCGCTATAATAATATGACCTTAACCATGCCTAAACTACATGAGGCAGAACAAGGTTTATTCTATAATTGGTTAAAGCAGAAGGGAAAATTAGGCGGACAGCATAAAGTACCGAGACTTTCTAATAATAGAGATTTTATTGAGGAGCTCATGCAAGTAGATGTTAGTACTTAATTGCACTAGTATCGACACTTTTCTTTTAAAGTTGTAACTGAATTTGATGTTATAACCTATCATAAATTTCCTTTCATTACATGTTGCAAATTTTATAATAGCTCGCTTAAAATTTAAAATTTTAGAGCAAATTTAGCTACAATTCACTATAAATTTAAAAGTAAGGAAGTGCATTACTTTTTTTAATTTTTGACCTTACTCCGTTGCTACAATTTCTATCTAACTTGCCATTAAATATTATTGCAATAATGAAGGCGATATCCGAAAAGCCTCTAATAGAGTAGGACTATTTTAAAGAATTTTTCAAGTAAATACTTGAAAGTTCACTTGTTTAATCAGCCAATGAATTTTTGGCATTAATATTTAATATTATGAAAAAAATAATTCTTCCTGCAGTAGCAATTGCTATTGCTTTCGTTGGGTTTTCATTTGCCCCAGTTGAAAAAAATAATGACGTAAATAATTCTATCACAGAAAGTCCAGATTTTGTCGCTGCTGGGTGTTATAGACTTAGTGAAAGTATCAAAGACTTTACAAAGTGTTTTGAAATTTCTACAGAAGAACAAATTGACCAAAATTTTGCAGTTCAAAGAACAGTATTAAACGGTCTATAATTTTTTTTCGATGAAGCAGTACTATTTTATTACAAATAGATAGTACTGCTTTTATATAGAACTTATACCTAATTATTCAAGTACTTTTTTAAAAGCAAGTTATGACATATTCAAAATCTAATTATAGCCTTATCTACATTTTGCTGCTTATCCCATTAATGAGTTATTCTCAATTAAAAAATGAAAATAAAATTATGAAGATCGTTTATTATAGCTCTCCAGTAAGTCAATACAATGTGACTGATTCTGAAAAGCATGGTACGGTAACAAGAACATCAAAATATGATATTTTAAATGGCATTAAAGATTATTATACCTTATACATTAATCTTACAGATAGATCTTCGGTATATGTGCTTGATTCGATTATAAAAAAAGTGCCAAAAGGTGTTGGTATAAGTCTTGCAGATCAGGTTTATTTTGCATTGAGGTCTCCAGAAAACAAAACATTTAAACATGAATGGATATTAAATCAAACTTTTTATTCGGAGGGGAAAGTAGGGGATATCAATTGGGAGCTTACAAACGAAGAAAAAAAAATCAGTGGTTTAAAATGTTTTAAAGCAATAGCAAAGAATAAAGACTTAATGCTTACAGCCTGGTATACAAAAGACATTCCAATTTCAAACGGACCGTCTATATATCAAGGATTACCTGGTATTGTAGTCTGGGTCGAAGATTTTTTTCGTACTACCCAGATATTGAAAGTAGATTATGAAAATGATGTAGCGAAGTTTAGAGACCTATATAATGTGAGGCATAACGCTTTTCTTAAAAAAGAGAATCAAAAGTATTATGAGAGAGAACCAATACTTACGATAAAAAAATCTGACGCTGCAAATCAACTTTATAAGATGATTCATGGAAAATCATATTAACGGTAATAGATCCAAAAAAACCAAGATGAGTCAATCGAAGCGAAAAAGATATTTTATAACCTTTTTCCTTTTTGGACACCTATTATTAGTTTTTTTTCAGGCCATGTGGGCAAATCTTGATATCTATTGGAATTTTCATTTTGATAAATCTTTGTACATACCAGTTATTAGCCAATTAAAACAAAATGAAAAAACCGAATTGTATTACATATTATCTGGTACTAATACAGGCTATGGTTTTTACGGAATACAAACGGCTACCGAAAAATACATTAAGGTTACTTATTTTGATGCTGAAGGAAAGGAATTGAAATCTGATCGGTACTTAAAATTCTCCACATCAAATGGTGTTTATCGGTTTAAGGGATATGCATCTTATTTGACCAACTATATTGCGGATACCGATAAAATGGCAAAAAAAGATGTTACAAGTGAAAAAAATAAAAAAATAATAAAGTTTAGAAGGGATTATATTGAAAAGATCTTTAAATGGTTAGGTAAAAAAGGGGCCGTCGCTGTTCCAAGCTGTGTTTCTTATAAAGTAGAACTTTTAACCATAGTTCCGATAAATATTTGGCAGAAATCAGAAAAAACTAAACCCGAGTTATATGTTGTTAAAGAAAGTGAGTTTTCTGTGTAATCGTGTTTATGAATTTTTTCAAAGTGATTATAACGAAAGAGATTTTTTAATTTTCTTTCGATGTATGGTTGCTTTGGTAGCCATGATTGAAATTACCTCTTTGATGGTAGATCTGCCTTTACTTTTTTCCCAGAGTAACTCAGTGCTTCCGCAAGAACTGATGTACTTGCAAACAGATTATTTTAAATATTTATATCCACTCTATCAATTTTTAGAGAGCAAAAATCTTATTGGAGTTTTTTATTCAGGGATTGTTTATTGTTATCTTCTTAGTCTACTTTTTTTACTAATAGGTTTATTCACTCGTTTTTCCGCTTTAGTGGCCTTAATTCTTTGTATAGTTATTTTTAAGAGTTTTTCACCATTTAATTACGGATTTGATCACTTCTTAATTATGTCTTTCTTTTATTGCTTCGTATTTCCAACAGGCAAATATTATTCTTTAGACTCTAAATTGTTTAAGAATGTAAAAGAGAGGCTATTTAATTATCGAAGCGTTTTACAGATTCATTTAGCAATTGTTTATTTTTTTTCAGGGATAGCCAAGGGAGTAGATACTAGTTGGTGGAATGGTAACTCAATTTGGAGAGCGTTGGCATCTGTTGATAATTCATTTTATTCAATACCACCGATTTTTCTAGCCATATTGGGAATTGGCACAGTTTTATTAGAGCTACTATATCCCTTTTTTATTTTTAATAAAGTCACTAGGAAATATACGTTGTTGGCTATAATTTCAATGCATATCGGTATTGCCGTGACAATGGGACTGTATGCATTTTCTGCAATAATGATTGTTTGGAATCTTGCAGCTTACGGTAGACTTACCAGTGCAAAAGAAATGGAAAATGTTGAAGTTATTTCTTAACACCCTTATTTTTTTTTCTGGAGTTTTAGTTTTATATGCGCAAAAACCGCAAGTTTCGGGAGTAGTAAAGAATATTGAAAATGAGCCCATCCCTTTTGCGAATATTGTTATAAATAATACGTCTTTGTCAAAGCAAGCTATTGCCTATGGTTATGGTAATGAACAAGGTGCTTTTAATATAGAATTACCTTCGAATACGCTTCAATTTAGTATTAATGTTACAGCCATTGGCTATAAAGAAAAGTCATTAATCGTCAAGCTAGATACAATGAATTTTTTAAATATTTACTTAGAAAAAAGTATTACAAAACTTGAGGAAGTTGTAGTAAAGGTTAAAATGGCGACAGATACTTTAAACATTGATATTAAGAATATGAACCTGAGTAAAAATAATACGTTGCGTGATATGCTAAATAAAACTGATGGTATTATTGTAAGTAAAGATGGCAGTATTTCGTATCAAGGTAAGCAAATAAATAAGGTGTTAATTAATAATAAAGAGGTTTTTGTAAATCAAAATAAGATTGCTTTGGATAATTTGAATTATGAGATAATGGAGAACGTTCAGGTTATTAATAATTACAAAGATCGATTCGTGATTGATTTTAATCGTCTAAGAGATCCGGTTATTAACATAACCACGAAATCAGAATTTAAAGGTGTAGTAAAAGCCGATATAGCAGTGGGCTATGGTTATGATGAAAAATACGCTGTCAATGGTAATGGTTTCTTTTTTTCTGATAAACTAAATGCTTTTGTAACATCAAATACGAATAACACGGGAGAAAAAGAGCTAAGCCAAAGAGATATCATTTCATCAGTTAGATTTGCCTCAGGCGCTTTTAAAAACTCATTATTTTCTTTTTTTATTGAAAATCAGCAAACAAGGAGCGACTTTTCAAGTAATAATAGTACCACATTTCGTTGGCAAAACAAAATCAGTAAAACCGGTCTTGTTTTTTATTATGGTGCGATTGATACAGAACGCGAAACAACAACTACCACTAGTATATTTGGTGACCTTGCTAAAAATAGTAACTTAATTAATTCGCAAGAAGGGTATTTCATTTCGGCCACTGCTAATCATAATCATATTATTTCATCGAAGGCTGTAATTCAAAATGTTTTTAATACAGTGATTTTGCAGCAGCGTTCATTTAAACATGCAATTGATACATTGTTTGTTGATACTATTTCTCGTTTTGTAGAAAGAACTAACAATACTCCAAAAAATTTTACAATCTCAAACGCATTAAAATTCACGCAATTACTAAATGAAAGTATAGCATTTGAATTCGGAGTTGATTATTATTACGAAAAAGGAACTCGAGATTTTGAAACCAAAATTGATAATAGTGCTATGCATATTTTTCAGGAAGAAGATTTTTTTAAAAACCAATTTTCTATTTTGGGCTTATTCAAGGTGAAATTAAATACAACAACACTTAATGCTGGAATTAACCTATCTAAAAACAAAGAAAAAGGAAATCTCGATTTTAATGGTCAAGAAGGTGGGCGTTCGATACTTTCAAGAAATGTGTTTGTTGCAAGGACGCCATTAAGTGTTCAAGGTGCTATTAAAAAAATTGATTATAGCTTTTTAATTGCTCCAGCTTTGATTAGCCTAAACAAGTTGAAAGATCGCGTATTCTTTGCCACATCAAATTTAATTACCTACAATTTTAGACAACAGAATAATTTAAGTCTAAAGCTGAGCCGTAATTTCCGTTTTTATGAACTTAACTCTTCATTTGACACTATTGTTAAAAGTTTTAATTATAAAATAATTAATAATCGAGAGAATTTAAATAAATATTCTAATAGTGACGTAGTTTCACTTAAGTGGTTTAATAATAATGTATCGAAATCAAAAAGAACAAATCTCACCTACGAGTTTAGGCAAGATCATAATTTTTTACAGCGTGTTTTAGATTCTGTTTCAGAAAATGTTTTTTATTATTCGAATCGTATTTTTGATAGAAAATATACACATATCGCAAAAGCTGGTATGAACAAAGGCTTTTACATGGGTAAAGCTTATCATCGCTTTGATATTGGAGGAAATTTGAATTTTATCGCAAACGAGTATTCAACATTGGTAAATGATTTACCTACTCAGGTATATACGAATTCATGGGAGCCTGCTTTAAGTTTAGGGTTTACCCCTCGTAATTTTTTCATTAAAGAGATTACGAATCAAATTAAATGGAACTTTTTTAACTATAATCTAGATAAGACACAGGTTACAAAGCAGACAACTTTTACCAATACACTTTTGATTGAAGGAAGTTATGATAAACTTGATTGGAAATTTGATTTTGAATACCAACTATATGACATAGAGCAAGGTAAATTTAGTGTGCCAGATTGTAATTTGTCGATGACTTATGACATGTCTGATTCATTATCATTTTCTTTAACTGGACGCTCGTTGCTGACACTTTTTGATTTAAATAATTACAATTTTATAAATACAGTATCAGATGGAAATACATTAACACGAACTATTAATAACAATAACTTGGGCTATTTACTTTTTTCTACTTCATTTAAATTTTAAAAAAGATAGATAAGAATGGATATTAAGGCGATTATTTTATTTGATGGTGTTTGTAATTTATGCAATTCAACAATACAGTTTATAATTAAAAATGATCTAAAGAATATCTTTCAATTTGCATCACTTCAAGGTACAACCGGAACCCAATTATTAAAACAACATGAATTGGATATAACCAGAACCGATTCTATCATATTAATCGTGAATAATAAAGTTTATACTAAATCTTCTGCTGTATTGAGAATTGCTGGGAGGCTTCGTTTTCCTATAAATTTATTGTTGGTATTCTTAGCTTTACCTTCATTTATTAGAAATAAAATCTACGATTATATTGCTAAAAATCGTTATCAATGGTATGGTAAAACAGATAGCTGTTGGATGCCTACACCTGAGTTGAAAAATAAATTTTTACCTTAAAACAATAACTAGTGTTTAAATGAAGCAACTTTAGATATGATGATAAGAAAAATGAACGAACATCAAATTTTACGCTCAATCACATAATCTACCATTTCTTTTAGAGAGGTTTTGTAAGGAGAATCAGGATATGTATTTAATAATGCTAAAGCCTTTTCTTTATACGCATGCATTTTTTCAACGGTATACTCAATACCGCCTTGCTGTTTTACAAAAGAAATGACCTCTTTTACTCTTTTTTTATCTTTATTATGGTTCTTAACAGAATTGATCAACCATTTTTTCTCTTTAAGAGAACAATTATTTAAAGCATAGATTAATGGTAATGTCATTTTACGTTCTTTGATATCTATACCGGTAGGTTTGCCAATTTTATCTTCGGTATAATCAAAGAGATCATCTTTAATCTGAAATGCAATACCTATGAGCTCACCAAACTTACGCATTTGTTGTATTTCTTCTTCTGAAGCATCAACTGATGCCGCTCCAATACCACAACATGCTGCAATTAGTGTAGCGGTTTTTTGACGAATAATTTCAAAATAAATATCTTCCGTAATATCTAATTGACGTGCCTTTTCAATTTGTAGTAGCTCCCCTTCGGTAATTTCTTTTAGAGCTATAGAAACTAGCTTTAAGAGATCAAAATCGTTATTATCAACTGAAAGCAATAAGCTCTTTGAAAATAGGTAATCACCAACAAGTACAGCAATTTTATTTTTCCATAGCGCATTTATTGAGAAGAAACCTCTTCGTTGATTGCTGTCATCAACCACATCATCATGAACCAACGAACCAGTATGAATCAATTCAATCAAAGCGGCACCTCGATAGGTTTTATCACTAAAATTACCATTAGAAACCATTTTGGCTACTAGGAAAACAAACATAGGACGCATTTGTTTTCCTTTACGTCTTATAATAAAATGAGTAATTCTATTTAGCAATGGAACATTAGAATTCATAGATTCTTTGAACTTTTGTTCAAAAAGTTCCATTTCTTCTTGAATGGGTGATTTTATGTGCTCAACTACCTTCAAATAATATTTTGATATCTCATCAAATTAGTTGTCAATATACAATATATGTTTAATTAGCTTTTCTTTTCAATCTTGGCCCAGCTGTCTCTTAAAGGCACAGTTCTATTAAAGACTAAGTTTTCTGAAGTACTATCATTATCAACACAAAAATAACCCAGTCGCTGAAATTGAAAACGATCTCCTCGTTTTGCTTCTTTTAAACTTGGTTCTACAAAGGCATTGTTATTTACAACCAACGAATTTGGATTGATAAATTCTTTAAAGTCTTTGTCTTTATGTCCATCTGGTGCTTCGTCAAGAAACAATCTATCATACATTCTAACCTCTGCTTTTACAGCATGTTGCACCGATACCCAATGTAGTGTTCCTTTTACTTTACGTTTACTTTCTTCGGTACCACTACCACTTTTACTTTTAGGGTCGTAGGTGCAATGTATTTCGGTAATTTCGCCCTTTTCATCTTTTACTACCGATTCACCTTTAATGATATAAGCGTTCTTTAAACGTACTTCTTTATTTAACTTTAAGCGAAAGAATTTTTTATTGGCTTCTTCTCTAAAATCTTCTCGTTCTATATATAATTCTCTTGAAAAAGGAACTTTTCTATTTCCAGCATTTTCATCTTCTGGATTATTTTCTGCATCTAACCATTCTTCTTTGTCTTCAGGGTAATTTGTAATTACCAGCTTCACAGGATTCAATACGGCCATTACTCGAGGTGCAGTCTTATTTAGGTCATCTTTTACACAGAATTCTAATAAGGCAACATCGGTGACATTATCTCTTTTTGCAATACCGGCTATTTCACTAAATTTTTTGATGGCGGCAGGAGTATATCCTCTTCGGCGTAAGCCTGAAATAGTTGGCATACGAGGATCATCCCATCCGGCAACATGCCTTTCTTCAACAAGCTGTAATAATTTACGCTTACTCATTACCGTATAACTTAGGTTTCTACGTGCAAATTCGCGCTGTTTTGGGCGGACACCACCGTCGTAAATCTGATCTAAAAACCAATTATAAAGTTCTCTATGAGATTTGAATTCTAAAGTACAAAGCGAGTGTGATATATTTTCAATATAATCTGATTCACCATGAGCCCAGTCATACATAGGATAGATATTCCAATCTGTTCCCGTTCTATGGTGAGCTTTTCTTAAAACGCGATAAATAATAGGGTCGCGCATTAACATATTTGATGAAGCCATATCAATTTTGGCCCTTAATACATGAGAACCCTCTGAAAATTCACCGTTCTTCATTTTTTCAAACAAGCTTAAATTTTCCTCAATGGAACGGTCTCTATTTGGACTGTTGGTACCAGGTTCGGTAGGTGTGCCTTTTTGTTTGGCAATTTCTTCTGAAGACTGATCATCAACATAGGCTTTCCCTTTTTTGATCAATTCAATAGCCCAATCATATAATTGA
Organism: Maritimimonas sp. 2205BS37-2; assembly: GCF_056591755.1. Classification (NCBI taxonomy): domain Bacteria; kingdom Pseudomonadati; phylum Bacteroidota; class Flavobacteriia; order Flavobacteriales; family Flavobacteriaceae; genus Maritimimonas; species Maritimimonas sp. 2205BS37-2. The sequence goes on along the minus strand of NZ_JBWQOI010000003.1, from coordinate 237,740 downwards.
AGGAAATAATCTGAAGAGTATAATTCATTTTTCCAATCAAACCCTAACCATTTAATATCATTTTTAATGGCATCAACATATTCTTGCTCTTCTTTTGCAGGATTCGTATCGTCAAAACGTAAATTAACCGGGGCATTGTATTTTAACCCGAGACCAAAATTTAAACAAATAGATGCGGCATGACCAATATGTAAATAGCCATTTGGTTCTGGTGGAAATCTAAATCGAAGCTTGTTTTTGTCAAACCCATTTGCTAAATCTTCTTCGATGATTTGCTCTAAAAAGTTCAATGATTTTTTTTCTTCAGACATTGCTAAAATTTGAACTGCAAAAATAGGGAAAATAAGTGATGTTTAAGCATGGATTCGCTGCTAAGAAATAAGTCGTGCCATTGGGTAATTTTGGCAAATAATATGGCAGAGAAGTTACCTTAAAACCCTAACATCAATTTAGCGATATAGAAAAATAAAAAGATGCCAAAAATATCATTACTCGTCGTAATGAATGGGCCCGTAGCAATAGCTGGATCGATGCCTCGCTTGTCAAGAATAATAGGAACAAAAGTGCCAATAAGCGCTGCTACTATTATAACACACATCATAGAAATAGCAACTGTTAAACTAAAATTAAGTTCCATTTTCATTAGGTAGCCTGCAGCAATAACTAAAATACCTAGCACGAAACCGTTAATAAGACTTAAACCAATTTCTTTAACTAAACGATTAAATAAACTGCCTTTTACGGTGTCGTTAGCCAAACCTTGAACAATAATGGCTGAAGATTGTACACCTACATTACCGGCCATGGCCGCAATTAAAGGGGTAAAGAAAAATAAATCTTTGTATTTTTTTAATGCATCTTCAAAACCCTCCATGATGAGTACTGCACCTAATCCGCCTAAAAGCCCAAGAATCAACCAAGGCAAACGAGCTCGGGTTAATTCTATAATACTATCATCTGCCTCTACATCTTCGGTAATACCTGCTGCTAACTGGTAATCTTTATCAGCTTCTTCTTTTAATACATCAACAATATCATCAATAGTAATTCGCCCTAATAGAACCCGATTGCTATCAACTACCGGAATGGCTTCTAAGTCATATTTTGCCATAACTTTAGCTACTTCTTCACCATGATCATCAACATGAACGTGATCAACATTTGAGATGTAGATATCGGCAATTTTTTGATCATTTTTAGCAATGATTAAATCTTTTAACGAAAGTCTGCCAATTAATTGTTCTTCTTTATTGACTACATAAATTGAATGTACTCTTTTAACATCTTTAGCTTGACCTCTAATACGGCGAAGACAACCGGCAACGGTCCAGGTTTCATAAACCTTCACAAGTTCTTTTGCCATGAGTCCACCAGCTGTATCTTCATCATAGGCTAAAAGTTCTTCAATTTCAGCTTTATGTTCTTTATCTTCGATTTCGGCAATTACCCGTGCCTGGCGTTCTTCAGGAAGCTCGGCAACCATATCAGCGGCATCATCAGTATCAAGTTCTTCAAGTTCTTCGGCAATTTCTTTTACTGATAGATTTTCAAGGATTTTCTCACGAATATCCTCATCTAACTCCATTAGAATATCAGAAGTCTTTTCGCTATCAAGTAGTTTAATTATGTATATAGACTCATCAAAGCCAAGATCTTCTAAAAGTTCGGCGATATCTGCGTAATGCTCATGAGAAAATAAACCAGTAAGTGCTTTATCGTCTTTTTGTTCGATAAGCACCTGAACTTCTTCTATGAATTCTTTGGTTAGCTCAAGAGACATTACTGGCTATTTTTTGCGTCAGACTTATAAAATCCTGAACAGATAATTGTTCAGGACGTCGAGCAAATATAGCATCTTCTCTTAATTTATCTGATAATTTAAAAGATTTTAAACTACTTCGTAGCATTTTCCTGCGTTGGTTGAATGCTGTTTTAACTACCTTGAAAAATAATTTTTCATCTACTGGTAAGGTATAATTTTCTTTACGAACAAGTTTAATTACACCCGAATCAACTTTTGGGGGAGGATTAAATACACTTGGAGGTACCGTGAATAGGTATTCGGCATCATAAAATGCTTGCGTTAAAACTGATAAAATACCATAGGCTTTAGAACCTGGTTTTTCGGCAATGCGTTGTGCAACCTCCTTTTGAAACATGCCTGAAAATTCAGGAATCCGGTGGCGATTTTCTATGGCCTTAAAAACAATTTGTGATGAAATATTATATGGGAAATTACCAATAATGGCCAATGGCTTTTCATTGAAATAATCATCTAGATTAATCTTTAAAAAATCTTTTGAAATAATTCTATTGGTAAGATGTAAATAATGAGTTTTAAGATACTCAACTGATTCATTGTCAATTTCTATCACATGGGTTGTAAATTCTTTTTTAAGAAGGTATTTAGTTAATACACCCATTCCAGGCCCTATTTCTAGTACATCATTATAGTTTTTTCCGCTAAGGGTATCGGCTATTTTTTTTGCAATATTTTCATCTCTTAAAAAATGCTGACCGAGATGTTTTTTAGCTTTTACTGACATATAAAGATTTTGGATCTAGGGTTTGTTAAGCATTGATTTGTTTTGACATTTTACAAATCGCAGTTAAATAGTTTTTTAGGTAACGAATAAGCCACCCATTTATAAATAGATTATGACTTTATGAAATTTTTGGTATGATGTACTACATCTAATTCGGTTCTAAAAGCGACAAATTTATTGGTAAACAGTTGCTGTCCTTCTCGACGAAGTCTATCTGCATCTTCTATGTAATATCGCTCTAAAGTTTCTTTACTATCAGTTGTATATTGTATCGAATATGTTACTCCTCCCATGTCTTCTTCAACCATTACTTGACACATTTTGGCTTCCATAAATTTACCGGTATCTAACATTTCGGGAATATGTTTTTCTTGCATCCATCTCAACCAATCTTCTTCAACAGATTCATCTATGTTTATAGTTACGTTGTATATATACATTTTATTATTTATGAATTTATAGGGTTATTAATAATAATACGATTGAAACTGAGATTCAGATTTCAATGAATTCATGTTAGGTGTAAGACAAAAGATATCAATTGATCTGATCTCCTCTTAATTTCCTAAAACGCTTTCGGGCATCAACCAAATAAATACTCGAAGGGTGCTCAAAGATTATTTTTTGGTACATTTCTTTGGCTTTTTCAAGATTGTCTAATTTGGTTTCATACAGTTCTCCCAATCTAAAATAACTATTATCTACTAAAATACTGGCATCTTGTAATGCAATTATTTTTAAATAGTTTTCTTCAGCTTTAGAAAATTGATTTGTTTTTTGGTATAGGTCTGCTTGTTTGAATAAAGCTAAGTCTTCAATTTCTTCATCTTTATGATTCTTTAATACAATACTCAAGCTATCAATGGCTTGTTTGTTTTTATTTTGATAGGCTAGTAAATCTGCTTTGGCATATAACTGTAATGCTTTCGGAATCGAATCGTATCCTAAATTATCTGATATCAATAAAAATAGATCTACAGCATCATTAGCAATTAATTGAGAGGTTGAGCCTTTTAATACCTTCAACTGTGTTGATGCCCATTTAAAGTCTCCTTTAAAATAAGAAGTTTGTGCTACTTTAAATCGAGCGTGCTGAGCGAGTGTACTATTTTTTAATTTGGTTTGTACCTGCGTATAATTAATCAATGCTTGATTAAATTGATTAGTATACACTAAGACATCAGCTAATTTGATTTTGACCTCGCCTTTTTGAAATTCAGAAGTTGTTTTATATAATGCTTCCTTAAGAATATCTATTGCTAATTTAGGATTGTCTTTTTTAAACGTTAAAAAATCTGCATAGGCAATTTGAATATCAACGGTATTACTATTAATACCATATTGATTAAATAATTCTTTGAATTTAAGTTCAACTGAGTTCAACTCTTCATCGCTTATAGCTGTTTCAATATTCGATTGTAATAAATAGAGTTGGGCTTCAAGTAGAAGATGTTGATCATTCGTGTTTTTTAACACATAATCAAAAGCTTCTTTTGTTGTAATAAAATCATTATTATTAAAAGCAATATCTCCAATTTCTATGATTCGCTCCAAACTTTCTTTATTGCGCAAATAGATGGCTTTTTCTTGAACTAAAGCTTTCCCATAATCTTTTTGCTGCATGTATAACCAACTTAATAACTTATTCCAAGAATCGTTTGGATTGGTTTGTAAGCGTTTTAAAACGAGCTTCCTAAAAATAGAATTGCTCTGTTCAAGTGCGTCATCAGAGAGAAAACGCCCAGCATACCGTTGAACGGTAGAAAAGTAATTTTCGTTTTTTTCAACCATGTCTAGATAAGCATTGAACATATTTTCTAATTCTCCTTTTTCGCCATAAATTGAAGCAATATAAGCGTCATAATTTAGATTAGGGTTCAAGGCCATAGCTCTTTGATAGGCCCTTAAAGCATAATCTAGTAAATGATTGTCTTGAAAAGCTCTTCCAATAAGATATCCTGAATTAGGACTAATTTCAATAAACTGTATTGCCTGATTGTAATATGGAATTGCTTCTTCTTTTTTGTTTTGTAATTGTAAATTATAACCTACTTCTACATCTAAATAGGCCAATTCTGGGAAATAGATTTTTTGCTTATCTAATAATTTAGTGGCTTCGTTATATCTATTTGTTAATTGATATGAATTCAATAAGTATTTAAAATAGTCTCGCCTTACCGGATACTTTTCATGTAATTGCTTGTAGATAACCGAAGCCTTTTCATACTCTCCTTTTCTATAATAACTGTAAGCCAATTGAGCGCTTTGAGAAAAGCAGTAAGTGGTAATAAATACTAATATGACAATAAAAATGTTGCGCATTTCGTTATAGATAACGTTGAAACTAATAGATAGTTGCTTCAAAGGTAGTAAAACGAGTGTTAAAAAATTGATAAAAAGTATGGGTTAAATAATTACGATGTAACATTTTGGCATGAGATTTGTCTTATGTATAAAACTAGTAAATAAACCATACAATGATTGAATTAAGAAAACACTACGAGTTAGCTAAAAAGAAAGCCAACCTTTTTATGAAAACAGGTAATTTGAACGCATATGTTGATGCGCTTCTTGAAATGAACCGTTACAAAAAGTTAATGGTGTCTGTTACTAATAACTAGCTAATAATATCAAATCCGGTATACTTTCGTAATACTTCTGGTATTATAATACCATCTTTGGTTTGATAATTCTCTAAAATTCCAGCTAGTACCCGTGGCAATGCTAATGCACTTCCATTTAAAGTGTGAGCCAATTGATTTTTACCATCACCATTCTTAAAACGTAATTTTAGTCTATTGGCTTGAAAAGTTTCAAAATTTGAAACAGAACTAATTTCCAACCATCTATCTTGGGCAGTTGAAAATACCTCAAAATCATAGGTTAGGGCCGCAGTAAAACCTAAATCACCTCCACAAAGTCTCAATATTCGATATGGTAATTTTAATTCTTTGAGAATTTCTTTTATATGTTCAACCATAATATCAAGAGCCTTATAAGAACTTTCTGGATGCTCTATTCGAACAATCTCAACTTTATCAAATTGATGTAATCTATTTAAACCACGAACATGTGCGCCATAAGAACCTGCTTCACGTCTAAAACAAGGCGTGTAGCCTGTGTGGAGTATCGGAAAATCACTTTCTTTTAGCAATACATCTCTATAGATATTCGTCACCGGAACCTCAGCGGTTGGAATTAAATATAAGTCATCATTAGTAACATGATACATTTGTCCTTCTTTATCAGGTAACTGCCCGGTACCATATCCTGATGCTTCATTTATAAGATGAGGAACTTGTACTTCGTGATAACCGGATTCAGTATTTTTATCTAAAAAATAACTAATTAAAGCACGTTGTAATTTGGCACCTTTTCCTTTGTAAACAGGGAATCCAGCACCAGTAATTTTTGCTCCTAGGTCAAAATCTATGATGTCATACTTTTTGGCTAACTCCCAATGTGGTAATGCACTGTTATCTAATTGAGGAATATCACCTTCACGAAATACTTCTTCATTATCTTGATCTGTATTTCCTGCAGGAACCAATGCGTTTGGAATATTAGGGATTTGATATAGCAAATCGTTTAAGGCTTGTTGAGATTCGCTCAACTTTTCAGATAATTGCTTAGATTGTTCCTTTAGTTGCCCTGTTTTTTCTTTTATCAAGTTAGCTTTTTGTACTTCCCCAGCTTTAAACAAGACTCCGATCTCTTTTGATAGTTTATTTGACTCAGCTAAAACATTATCTAATTCTGCCTGTGTTGCTCTGCGAGTTTCATCTAATTTAAGAATTTCATTCACAGAAGTTTCGGCATTTTCAAAATTACGAATAGCAAGACCATTTAATACTTGCTCTTTATTTTCCCGAATAAAAGCTACTTGTAACATCAATCAATTTTTAAGTCAGCAAAGATAATGATTGCTAACAGATTGACGAATGGAGATGACTTATTTATTTAGAAAAATCTGGTTTGGCAACGATGCGCTTTTGAACTTTCTGTAAAGCGATATGATAGTATTATTTCATGACTACCATCATTAAATTGATTTAAACTTTTTAAAGAGTAGTCAAAAGAATAACCAATTGTGAATACGTTACTAAGATCCGCACTTAAAACAGCACTTAGCGATTCTCCATTATTGTAAGAAAGACCAGCGCTATATGACTCGTTAAACATAAGGTTAGCTGATATATTTAGTGAAATAGGCGTTCCGCTTACTATTTTTGTCAATATAGCTGGTTTAAATTTTAGATTTTGATTTATTTGGAAAACATAACCTGCTAATAAGAAATAGTTAGGGATATCTGTTACTTCTCCATCAAAATGGTTAGCATGTAGTAAATTAGATACTGATACACCAGAATACCAATTTTCACCATACCAATAAATACCTGCACCAAGTGTGGGTGAAAGTTTAGACTCGATAGGGGTTTGTAAAAGTGGGTCTCCTTGATCTTGAACATCTCCTTGATTGAGATCTATTGTAAGTATCTCCAATCCCACTTTTAAGCCAAAAGCTAAAGTTGTTTTTTCATTCGTCTGAATGGAGTAAGAACCATCAAAGCTTATATCTTTTTGGTCAACAGGCCCAATTCTATCCAACCCAAATGATGCCCCAATGCCTATTGGATATTTATTCAGTTTGGTTCGTGCAAAAGCATTATGTGTTTGGGGGGAGGCAGAAATTGATACCCACTGTATTCTTGATGTTAATGTTAGGCTTAAAAAATCTTTTGTGCCTACATAAGCTGGATTAAATAATTGTGTATTATAAAGATATTGAGTATAATGTGGAGCTTGCTGACTATACAATTTAATGCATAGGCAAAAGAGAAGATATGTACATAATATGTGCTTTAATTTTAACAACGCTATCTAACTAAATAAATCCAGCCTGAGAATTTTTTATTATCATAGTTAAGATTGAGTGTGTAAAAGTATGTTCCTGTGGGTAGTTTTTTAGAACCGTTTACTGTCATGCCTGTAGTAGCAATTCCATCCCAATCGTTTTGGTATCCAATCTTTTCGTATATCAGGTTTCCCCAGCGATTATATATCTGTAATTTACTATTCCTAAACTCATTATTTGTAATACCATTTATAGTGAAAGTATCATTAAAACCGTCATCATTTGGTGTGAAAATAGAATTTACTCTTATTTCTGTATATCTTATGGTAGCAGGAGTTGAGATGTTTTCGCAATCAACTGATTGTCCATTTATAATAACTCTAAATTGAGATCCATTTATTGATGGCATTACGTTAATGAGCATTAAAATGTTAGTATTCGTGCCGGTATAATCAATTCCATCAGAAATGTTTTCCCAAACATTCAAGTTAGTATTGAAAACTTGCCATTGATAAGATAAGGTTTCGGAGCTTGAAGCTTCAACGGTCAATGCTATATTGTCATTTTCTAAAACTAACTGATCTTCGGGATGTGAGTTGATTGTAACACAAGATTGTCCATAAATAAAAAAGGAGCTAGTATTAAATAAAATAAGAAAAAATAAAGCTTTTATAAGCATTTTAAAGGAAGCTTTTCTAATTATTTAGTCAAACGAATTCTTTGATCAAATATTGCTCAATATAGCTTACTTCAATTGCTTATTAGGTAATAACCATTTATTATGCTTAAAATGATCCCATTTTACCGAAGCAATATCAATAGTGTCGTTTACCAGAGGTTGTCTGGGTCTTCCATTTGCACTTACCTGACCTCTAACATATACGGCGATATTTATTCCGTTTTTTGCATACTCATTTTTAAGGTGTTGTGCAAATTGCCAGATAAAATCGGGCTTAGTGCTGAGTGAGCGAATCTGCTTATTGGTTAGATAGTCTCTTAGTTTTACTATTTCGCTCTTATTATTTTTTTTATCTACAACGGTGAATAAAATAGAACCAGCTTTAGCACGTAACATCATCCGCCAACTAAGACGATGCCCTTCTTCTGTCCATAATACATTATCTTTAATTACCCAATGTCGTAATGGAAGTAACACCTGAATCGTAAGATATATTCCAAAAAATAAAAGAAGTGATTTTTTATAGTTTGGAATTATAACTTCATTTTTATCATATAGAGGTTTTTTCTTTAAAAAGATACCGTGGGTAACTTTCGGTGCGAAAAAAAATACCGCAAATGCTAAAGAGAGAAAAGGGAAAATGCCAACCTGAAAAACGATCGCATTAAATAGATGAAAGAAAACAGATAAGCAAAAACCAAATACACGGGTTCTTTTAAAAATGAGAAAAGGAACAATTAGTAAATCAAAAAGCAAACCGCCATAGCTTAAAAAATAGGGGAACCAATCAGTAGTAAATAGTTTTCCGATTAGCGGAAAGTCAGCTTTTGAAGCTAAGAATAATTTGGCTGGAATAGCTTGAAGCCAATCTGGATATGTTTTGGCGATTCCTCCATAAAAATAAACTAAACCTATTTGAAGCATTAAGATTAATGAAGTCCAATAAGGCACAGAGTTTGATCTTAATTTTGGGTTTCGTTTCACATCGAATGAATAGCTGGTGTTCGCCGGCTGAAAGATCATCAAGAAGCTTAGTAATGCCGTTAGGTAATAATGATTATTATAAGATGTTTTTTGCATTAAATAAGTGGCTGACCACAGTAGGAAAAAAGCAGTTATTGATAGTCTATAACGATAACCAATCATAACAAAAAAACCACAAATTCCCATTAGAAGGTAATAATAGTACATTCCATTTCCTGGCAAGGGTTGTAAAAATTCAAATCCAATAAATGTAAATGTAAATTTAGGGTCAACCATGGTTTTGGTAACCCACCCGGTGGCAATGGCGCCCCAAGATTCCAGAAAAAGCAATAACCCAAAAATAATCCGGAATACTATAAGCGGCGAATTATCTATATGCCTAAAAAGAAATCGCTCCATTTTTTATTAACTCTCGTGCTTTTTGTTCATCTTTTTTTATTTGAGCAAAGAGGTGTTCTAAAGAGGCAAATTTTTGCTCATCACGTAAACGTTTCAAAAGGTTAACTCTAATATTCTTTCCATAAAGGTTTTCATCAAAATCTAATAGATGTACCTCTATGGTTTTACGTCGCCCATTTAAAGTTGGCCGTTTGCCTATATTCATGATACCAAAATAATGAATACCTTGAATGTGGGTGTTAACAACGTAAACACCAGATTTAGGGATTAATTTATAATCTTCTTTGATTTGAATATTTATGGTTGGGTAGTTGTATTGACGCCCTAACGCTTTCCCTTTTACAACTTCACCAGAGAGCATATAACCATAACTTAAATAACGGTTGGCTTTTTCAATAGCACCTTCATCTAAAGCCTTTCTTATTTTAGTTGAACTTACAGATACATTTTCAATGTCTTGTGCGGGTATTTCTTCTACCTCAAATCCATAGGTGATACCATACTGTTGCAGTTGTTCAAAATTTCCTTCCCGGTTACGGCCAAAATGATGATCATAACCAATAACTAAAGTCTTTGTTTTTAAATGATTTACTAAAACATTTCTTGAAAAGTCTAAAGCAGTTAATCGAGAAAATTCTTTAGTGAATGGTTCAATGATGAGGTTGTCTAGCCCACTTTTCTCTAAAAGTTCGATTTTTTCATCAAGAGTGTTGAGTAATTTGATCGAAGTACTTTTTTGCAAAACCATCCTTGGATGAGGAAAGAAAGTTAGTATTACAGACTCGCCATCATTTTTTTTTGCGGTAGCTACTAATTTTTTTATAATTTCTTGATGCCCGATATGCACTCCGTCGAAAGTACCAATCGTAACTATTGATGGTTTTTTATTCTTAAAATCTCGAAAGGATTGGTAAATTTTCACTGAAGAAATTTATTGCTCTAAATTCATTTTTTCATTTATTTCAGTAATAACCAACGGTATGTTTTTATTACTAAAATTTCCGCTCAAAGTTAGTTCATTTTTTTTGATAAGCAGCTTTAAATTTCCCTCAGAGATTTTAAAATAACCTGCAGTACCCTTACAGAAACACTGTCGATCAACTACTAAATTCACTTTTTGTAGTTCTTTATTTGCAAGGTTTAATTCTTTTGCTTCTTTCGGAATATTAAAATAGTAGGTCTCAGAATAATGAGCATCGGCTGTTTTTGGAGGTGAATTTCTTTTGTAGGAAATTTTCACAAGAATTTTATCACTTTTTTTTGTTTCGCCATAAAATTGATCAAAACTATCTTTTTTTAAGATAATTGACTTATTTGGTATAAGTTGAATATCACATTTGCCATTATTCGGGCAATTGATTAGGGTATATGATTTTGTCTTTTCTAATTTTTCTAAACTGAATGTGTTTTTTTGAGAGCTACAGCCAATAGTAGTAAGAACAAATAGGAGTAAAAAAGTGTATTTCATGTTTTACTTTTTGTAAATATATAAAATATTAAAACCGAACTAAATTATTTATATTTGTTAGGTAGTCATTAAGGTTTTTATGAAAAAACGAATTCTCTATTCTTTAAGTATTTTTTTACTATCTGTATTACAACTTTCTGCCCAAGATCAAATATGGACAAAACTTGAAGCTAGAGAATCAACTGGTGATATTCATAAAAAAGCACTCAGGGCTTATGACATGTACCATTTGGACCTAGAGAAACTCAAGCATGAACTAATAGGGGTTGCCAAAAGAAATGATAAGATTTTAAATCATAAAAAGATCTATTTCCCCGATGTTAGTGGTGATTTAGTTGAATATCGCATTAATGAAACTTCTATAATGCATCCTAATCTCGCTGCTAAATTTCTTAATAATAAATCATATGTTGGTAAAGCAGTGAATGATTCGGACAAGTCAATACATTTTAGTATTAATGGCTTAGGCTTGTATGCAATGATTTTTTCTGCTGGAAAGACAACTGTTTATATAGATCCGGTTAAAGAGAAATATGGAGAATATACTTTTTATAAGCGTGAAAACCTAAAAGTTACAAGGTCTTTTGAATGTCATGTTGAGCATCAAACAACAGAGGTAAAAGCAACCTCTCAGTTAAAAAATGCCAACGACCTACAATTAAGAACCTTTGAATTAGCTTTAGCAAGTACAGGCGAATATTCGCAATTTCATATTGATGCAGCAGGAGTATCAAATGGTACAGATGTTGAGAAAAGAGCGGCGGTATTAGATGCCATGGTTGTAACCATGACAAGGGTCAATGCGATTTTTGAACGTGATGTGGCCCTAACGATGCAGTTAGTTGCTAACACCGATCAACTTATATTTTTAGATGGAGAGACAGATCCCTATAGTAATGGTGACGGGGGAGCAATGCTTAGCGAAAACCAAACCACAATTGATAACATTATTGGTGTCGCAAATTACGATATAGGCCATGTGTTTAGTACCGGTGGAGGAGGCGTTGCTTTCTTAGGATCTCCTTGTGGTAATGATAAAGCGGGAGGAGTGACCGGGCAAACGATACCAGTTGGTGATCCTTTTGATGTTGATTTTGTTGCGCACGAAATGGGGCATCAATTTGGAGCAAACCATACATTTAACGGTAATGCCGGAAGTTGTAACGGAAACAGAAATAATAATACCGCTGTTGAACCAGGTAGTGGAACAACAATTATGGCCTACGCCGGTATTTGTTCACCTCAAAATGTACAGTTAAATAGTGATGATTATTTCCATATAATAAGTATTCAGGAAATGTTCAGTTTTATATCTGGAGGTGCTACTTGCGACGATGAAACGAATTTTACTAACAATGCAAATGCGCCAACTGCAAATGCAGGAAATAATTTTACAGTACCTATATCAACGCCTTTAATTTTAAAAGGACAAGGTTCTGATGCTGATGGCAATACGTTAACCTATACTTGGGAACAAATAGATAATGAAACCAATGGAATTTCAATTCCTCCATCATCAATGCAAACTGGTGGCGCCGTTTTTAGATCATTTTCTCCAAGTACTTCACCAGATAGATATTTGCCTGATCTAAATACGGTTGTTTCCGGAAATTTGTCTACTACCTGGGAGGTGCTTCCAAGCGTAGGGCGTACGATGGACTTTGCACTTACAGTACGAGATAACGTAATAGGTGAGGGGCAAACGGCTTCTGATAATGTAACAATTACTGTCGATGGGAATTCTGGGCCTTTTCAAGTAACTAGCCAAGATGCCGATATTATCTATTGGGCAGTTGGCGCATCTGAAACTATTATTTGGGATGTTGCTAATACAAATATGGCGCCAGTAAATAGCCCTAACGTTAATATTTTACTTTCGTTAGATGGCGGTTTTACATATCCAATAACACTAGCATCGAATACACTGAATGATGGTAATCATGACATAGTAGTGCCAAATAATATAACCAATACCGCAAGAATAAAAGTTGAAGGAGCTAATCATATTTTTTATGCACTAAATAAAACGAATATTAATATAATCAATGATTTTGCTTTGACCACAAGCCTGGATCAGCAAGTCATTTGTATTCCTGATGATGCAGTTTTTAACTTTAATGCAAGTTTTACTTCTGGGTTTAATGAAGAAGTGTCTTTTTCAACCAACAATGCTCCTACGGGAGCAACTATAAGTTTTAACCCAACTTCTACTAATTCAACCACTAGCGCTCAAATGACGGTGAGTAATACAGCGAATGTAGCCCCTGGTTTATATACTATTGAAATTGTGGGTACCGCAACCTCTGTAACAAGAACTTTAGAGGTAATATTAGAGGTTTTTGATCCAGAAATAGATGCTCCAACTCTTAGTAATCCTGTTGACGGTGCAGTTGGAGTGTTGGCTACCGGAACAAACTTTACCTGGGATGCTGACATGAATGCTGCAGATTATGATATTGAAATAGCTAGTGATGTTCTTTTTAATAACATAATTGAATCGGCCAATGTATCAAACAATTTGTATACACCTCAAAACCTTCAAGATGCTATAACTTATTATTGGAGGGTTAGAGTGAATAACCCTTGTGGCAATGGAAATTTTTCTTCAATACGAGCTTTTACAACAAGTGAGATTGTTTGTAAATTATATAATGCGGAAGATGTGCCACTCGACATACCCGATAATAATCCTACTGGTATAAGCTCGGTTATAAATGTAGCTGATGATTATATTCTTAGTGATGTAAATGTAACTATAAATGTTACGCATAGCTGGATGTCAGATTTAATCTTTAATTTAGAAAGTCCTACGGGCACGATAATCGAGCTCGTTAATAGAAAATGCTCAGGACCGAACAATGTAAATATGGCAGCTACTTTTGATGACTTAGGTATAGACTTGGTTTGTGCGAATTCAAGCCCTGTAATCACAGGTGTAATAAAGCCTTCAGAAGAACTGTCGGGGTTTAATGGAGAATCATCATTGGGGGACTGGAGACTTACGGTTTCAGATAATGCAGATATGGACCCGGGTTCTATCACGAGCTGGTCATTAGAACTTTGCGAAAGTGTTGAGGTGGCCAGTATCAACAGTGAAGAATTTCAGAATTTAGGTATGTGGCCTAACCCAACTAATGATATTGTTAATATTTCATTCTTATCAGCTAATATAGAGACGACTCATATCAAAGTTTATGATGTACTAGGTAGAGAAGTAATGCATAAGATATATCTATATGAATCGGTTTTGTTCAACGAACAATTTGAAATCAGTAACTTAGCATCAGGAACATATCTTGTAAATATTTCCCGAGGAAATGTTAATGCAACAAAAAGACTTTTAATATTTTAACGATTATTAGAATTTACTATGCATGCATTGTAAATTCAAAAAAAATCGTATTTTGCAACGTTGTTAACTCTTATAAATTAAAATTATGAATAAACTTTTTACTATTGTTTTTGCGCTATTCTTTGGAGTTGCGGTTTTTGCCCAAACAGTGGTCACCGGAACAGTAACTGATGCAGCTAATAATGACCCAATACCTGGCGTAAATATTAGGCTTGAAGGTAAATTTATTGGAACGAGTACTGATTTTGATGGTAATTTTACACTGAATGTTACTGAGCCCCTACCTTTTAAAGTTGTTTTCACATCTGTAGGATATGAGAGCCAAACATTAGAAGTAACCGAGAATAATCAAAAGCTTGACATCAAATTAGTTGAGGGAACTCAACTGGATGAGGTTGTTGTATCGGCTTCTAGAACTCCAGAAAGTGTTCGTGAATCTCCAGTAACCATTGAAAGAATGGATGCCAGAGCAATAAAAAATACTTCTACTGCAAGTTTTTATCAAGGATTAGAAAATTTAAAAGGTGTTGATGTAAATACGAGCAGTTTAACATTTAATTCGGTTAATACTAGAGGGTTCGCAACATTTGCAAATACTCGTTTTGTTCAGCTTATTGACGGTATGGATAATTCGTCACCTGCGCTAAACTTTGTTATGGGTAACTTAATTGGTATTAATGAATTAGATGTACAGAGTGTTGAATTATTGCCAGGAGCATCTTCTGCATTATATGGAGCAAATGCTTTTAATGGTATTTTATTTATGACAAGTAAGAACCCTTTTGAACATCAAGGTATAAGTGCTTATGTGAAAACTGGTTTAACAGTTCAAGATGCAGCTGGAGATAACAATTTTACTGATTTTGGTATTCGAGCTGCTCATGCATTTAGTGAGAAATTTGCTGCTAAAGCATCATTCTCATATTTAAAAGGTACTGACTGGTTTGCAACAGATACTAATCAATATAGTGATGAGGGAGTGCCTGTCGGCACCCCGGATTATATAATCCCTGCTGATCCATCTAGACATGCTCATGATGGATTAAATATATATGGCGACGAAATTTCAACCGCTGCTCTTGGTACAGATTTAAGAGGAGCAGGTGTTTTATTAGAGCAAATGGGATTAATCCCTGCTGGTGCTGCTGCCTTGTTGCCTGCAGTAAATGTAGGTCGAACAGGTTATAGAGAACAAGATTTAACTGATTATAATGCAGAAAGTATGAAGGCTGACTTCTCTTTGAATTATCGGCCTTTTGAAAATGACATAGAAGTTATTTGGAACTCTCGCCTTGGTTTTGGTGGAAGTATATACCAAGGAGCAAATAGATATCAATTAAAGAACTTCTTCATACAACAACATAAGCTTGAAGTAAAAGGCGATAATTTCTTTGTTAGAGGTTACACAACTGCTGAAGATGCTGGTGATTCTTACGATATGCGTTTTACAGGTATAAATATGAATCGAGTAAATGCTCTTGAATGGTTTGGTACATATGCTGGAGCATACCTACAAACTGTATTGGGTGGAGGTACTGATGAACAGGGACATATAAATGGAAGGACTCAAGCTGACGCCGCTTATATGCCACAACCTGGTACACCAGAATTTCAGGCCTTATTTGATCAAGTAACATCAGATCCTGATATTGCTACAGGTTCTAAATTTCTAGATAATACAAAATCGTATCATGCAGAAGGGAATTATAATTTTTCTAAAATGTTGAATGATGCTTTAGACCTTCAAATAGGTGGTTCTTATAGACAATATTCATTAAATTCATTTGGAACAATTTTTACAGATTATGATGGGCCAATTAAGTACAATGAAGTAGGTGCTTATGTTCAAGCTAGTAAAAAGATTGCAGATGAACGATTAAAACTTACAGGATCTATTCGTTACGATAAGAACGAATTTTTTGATGCAAACATATCTCCACGTGCTTCTTTAGTATATTCAGCAGGTGAAAATAGAAATCATAACTTTAGAGCTTCTTTTCAAACGGGTTTTAGAAACCCAGATACACAATCTTTATTTATTGGTTTTGATGTTGGTCGAGCAATACTTGTTGGGTCTTCACCAGATAACTTAGATAGAAGATTACCTAGAACTGATTTAACAGGTAGAGATGTTTATTTTGATTCTTACACAAGATCGTCTGTTGAAGCATTTGCAGCTTCGGGTAATACTAATCTTTTAGAACAGGCGCCAACAGATTTAGTTGCTCCTGAAAAAGTAACGGCTTATGATGTGGGTTATAGAGGAAGAATAGCTAAAGTAGATATGGATTTAAACTTCTATTATAATAGTTACGAAGGCTTTATTAGTCAAGAAATAGTAATAACACCCAATACAGGTAGTACAGGAGATGCGTCTGGTATTCAAGATATAGTTACTGGAAATACTACTGCTTTTCAAACGTATACAAACTCAAGCGCCGATGTTTCTTCTTATGGAGCAAACATTGGTTTAAATACGAAGTTATTTGGTTTTGATATAGGTGCAAGTTATACCTACGCTAAACTAGACTTTGATCAAGATGAGGACCCAGATTTCTCGGCTGGATTTAATACTCCAGAGCACAAAGTAAAACTTTCTTTCGGACATACTAAATTATTCGAAAATTTTGGCTTTAATATCAATGCTAGATGGCAAGATGAATATTTTTGGCAAGCAAGCATTGCTAATGCTGTAATGCCTTCAAGAACAGTAGTTGATGCACAAATTAATTTAAGGGTGCCAAAGTTAAAATCAACTTTTAAAGTTGGTGGTTCAAACCTATGGGGAGACGAATATAGAAGTGCTGTTGGAGCAGGTAGTATTGGGTCTCAGTTTTTTGTTTCTTGGGTAGTTAACAATTAAAATAAAATGAAAATGTATACAAAATATAAATATTTACTAATAGTCTTACTTTCTTTTAGTTTTGTTGCTTGTGAAATAGACGATACTATAGAGCCAAATTTACCGCCAGAAGCGGTATATCCTGCCTTAAATACGGGAAGCGCTGATTTTTCTAATTACGTTGCTTTAGGAGCTTCGTTTACATCTGGTTTTACCGACGGCGCTTTATTTATTGCAGGTCAAGAAAATTCTTTCCCTAATATTATTGCCGGACTTGTGGGTACTTCTTTGAGTCAACCTTTAATGAACGACAATATTGGAGGATTACTTATAAATGGGGCGCCTAACGATAGTGCCTTACCAAGATTCTTTTTTGATGGTACTGGACCAGTAAGATTACCGGCTACACCAACAACAGAAGTTCTTGCTGGAACTCCTGGGCCTTACAATAATATGGGTGTGCCTGGTGCAAAAAGTTTCCATTTATTATTTGATGGTTACGGTAACCCTGCTAATTTAGGTGTTAGCGCAAACCCTTACTTTGTAAGAATGGCCTCTAGCCCTACAGCAACTATGTTAGGTGATGCCATGGTTCAGAACCCTACTTTTTTTACTTTATCAGAAATTGGCGGAAATGATGTGTTAGGTTATGCTACTACAGGTGGTGATGGCTCAAACGCTATTACGCCTTCTGCTGGTCCTCCTGGTGTCGGCTTTGATCAAACATTTGGAGCTATTGTAGCTACTTTAACTAGTGGTGGAGCAAAAGGTGTAATAACTAATGTGCCTTACATTACAGATTTACCACATTTTACAGCTGTTACTTATAATCCTTTAGACCCTACGACTAATGAGGCCTATGCCGCTCAGATCCCTACACTTAATACAGTATATTCAGCTTTAAATGGAGTATATGCATTTTTAGGAATGCCGGAGCGTTCTGTGGTATTTTCAGCATCTGATCCGAGCCCTGTTGTTATAGTAGATGAAACGCTGCCAAATATTGCTGCTCAAATGGAGGCAGTTTTAAATGGAAACCCTGCATTTCCTGCTTTTATAGCGCAATTTGGTTTACCACCAGCTGCTGCACCAGCAGTTGCTGCTTTATTAGGAGCAACTTATGGCCAAACTAGACAAGCAAATGCTGATGATTTATTGGTTTTATCTGTTGGCTCTGTTCTTGGAACTGTAAATGAAGACGTAGCAGCAGCTTTAGCTTTACAAGGATTGCCTCCAGCAGTAGCTGGTCAATTTGCTGTTGAAGGTCTTACATTACCTCTAGCAGATAAATGGGTGTTATTACCTAGCGAACAGTCAGAAATTAAAGATGCCACAGATGCATATAACTTAACTATTGCTGCCGTTGCAGATTCAAATCCTAATGTTGCCATGCTAGATTTGAATAGTATTTTAACTGAAGCATCGACAACAGGTATTGCATTCGACGAATTTACGTTAACTACTGATCTTGTTACAGGAGGACTTGTGAGTTTAGATGGTATCCATTTAACTGCTAAAGGATATGCGCTTATGGCTAATAAGTTTTTAGAGGTTATAGATACCGCATTTGGTTCAAATTTTATAGATTCAAATACGACTGCTAAAGCTGTAGATTATCCAACTAATTATTCACCAACTTTACAATAAGTTTCGAAAAATATTATATGTAAAGCGCTTCTAATTTAGAAGCGCTTTTTTATTACAAAAAAAGACTGAAAAAACAAGTTTATTTTTAAATTAAAAATCTATCTTTGCAGCGCGAAAACCGAAAGGGTTTTCTATTAAGTAAAAAGCATAATATTAAATAGATAAGTAATGTCAAAAGTTACAGGTAAAATTGCCCAGATCATTGGTCCTGTTATCGATGTTGAATTTGCATCAGGAGCTGACCTTCCAAAAATTTATGATTCACTAGAAATAACTAAAAAAGATGGATCATTATTAGTACTAGAAGTAGAACAACACACAGGTGAAGATACAGTTCGTTGTATCGCAATGGATTCTACAGATGGTTTAAGTAGAGGTCATGAAGTAGTTGCTACTGGTAACCCGATTCAAATGCCTGTTGGTGATGATATCTACGGTCGTTTATTTAATGTAACTGGAGATGCTATCGATGGTTTAGGAGATTTACCTAAAGAAGGTAAGGATGGTTTACCTATCCACCGTGAAGCGCCAAAATTTGAAGAATTATCAACTTCTACAGAAGTTTTATTTACAGGTATTAAAGTAATTGATTTAATTGAGCCTTATGCAAAAGGAGGTAAGATTGGATTATTTGGTGGTGCTGGTGTAGGTAAAACTGTATTGATTCAAGAGTTGATTAACAATATTGCAAAAGGTCACGGTGGTTTATCTGTATTTGCTGGAGTAGGTGAAAGAACACGTGAAGGAAATGACCTATTACGTGAGATGTTAGAGTCTGGAATTATCAAATATGGAGATGATTTTATGCACTCTATGGAAGAAGGTGGATGGGATCTTGAAAAGGTTGATAAAGGAGGTATGAAAGAATCTAAAGCTACTTTCGTATTTGGTCAGATGAACGAGCCTCCAGGAGCTCGTGCTCGTGTTGCTTTATCAGGATTAACGATTGCTGAATATTTCCGTGATGGAGCCGGTGAAGGACAAGGTAAAGATGTATTATTCTTCGTTGATAATATCTTTAGATTTACACAAGCAGGTTCTGAGGTATCTGCATTACTTGGTCGTATGCCATCTGCGGTAGGGTATCAACCTACATTAGCAACTGAAATGGGTGCGATGCAAGAACGAATTACTTCTACTAAAACAGGTTCTATTACTTCAGTACAAGCGGTATATGTACCTGCTGATGACTTGACAGACCCTGCACCTGCAACTACATTTGCGCACTTAGATGCAACAACAGTATTATCTCGTAAAATTGCTGAGCTAGGTATTTATCCAGCAGTTGACCCATTAGATTCTACATCGAGAATTTTAACGGCTGATATTTTAGGTGATGAACATTATAATACCGCTCAACGTGTAAAAGAGCTATTACAACGTTATAAAGAACTTCAAGATATTATCGCCATTTTAGGTATGGAAGAATTATCTGAAGAAGATAAATTAGTTGTACACAGAGCTCGTAGAGCGCAACGTTTCTTATCGCAACCTTTCCATGTGGCTGAACAGTTTACTGGTATACCAGGTGTATTAGTTGATATTAAAGATACTATCAAGGGCTTTAATATGATTATGGATGGTGAATTAGATAAATATCCAGAAGCGGCGTTTAACTTAAGAGGGTCAATTCAAGACGCTATTGATGCTGGTGAGAAAATGTTAGCTGAAGCAGAAGCTTAAAACAATCTAAAAGACGAAGAACTTATGTTTTTAGAAATTGTAACACCAGAAGCAGTTGTATTTAGTTCTAATGTAGATTCTGTAACTGTACCAGGTATTAATGGTGAGTTTCAAATGTTAGAAAATCACGCACCAATCGTTTCTCTATTGTCAGAAGGCAATGTTAAAGTGCACGTACATACGCAAGAACATTTAGAGCTAGATGAGTTAAGCGGACACTTAACACCTCATATAGATGATGACAAAGTGTTAGTAATGCCTATTAATTCTGGTACGATTGAATTAAATGAAAATAAAATTATTATTCTAGCCGATTAATAATTTTCAATAATATATAGAACAAAAAACTCGAAGGATTTACTTCGAGTTTTTTTATGCGCTGAATAATTTTTATCAGTGTTAAAATTTATCAGTAAGCCATCTGTATACGTCATTACCATTAGCAAATAATAATAATCCCATTAAGATTACAAAACCTGCTATTTGAGCATATTCTAAGAATTTATCGCTTGGTTTTCTGCCCGATATCATTTCATATAAAGTAAAGACAACGTGACCGCCATCTAACGCCGGTATAGGCAGTAGATTCATAAATCCAAGCATGATTGATAAAAAGGCTGTTAAGGCTAAAAAGCTTTGCCAATCCCATTCACTAGGAAAAATACTCAAAATAGTACCAAATCCGCCCAGGCCTTTATAAGCTCCTGTTTTAGGATTCAATATCTTTTTAAATTGCTTTACGTAACTAGCTAAAGTATTATATGATTTTTTGATACCAGCAGGTATAGCTTCTAAAAATGTATAACTTCTTGTTTCTAAATCATAATACCCTAATTTGCTCATATCTAGAATCGAAATGTTCGCTGGCAATACTTCAATTTTACCGGTAGCACTTACCTTAGCATTAATTGTTTTTAATTCATCACCCCTTTTTACTTCAAGAGGGATCTCTTGACCTTTGTATTTTTCTAAATGACCAGCTACCTGATCAAAATATGTAACTTTTTCATTGTTAACAGATACCAATATGTCTCTAGATTTTAATCCGCTCTTAGAGTTTAATGAAGAGTCAGGTAATGACGCAACTATAAAAGGAATTCTTGGATAAATAAAACTACCCGCGTTTTTACCTCGGTCTACTAATTTAGATATAAAATCTACAGGAATTTCTTTCTCTATCGTTTCACCATTACGCTCTATGGCATAGGTATTACCATTAACAAATTCAGGCAACAAGTCTCTAAATTTCTTAATTTTCTCTCCATCTATAGATAAAATTTTATCGCCGGTTTCTAACCCTAGATCCTTCCCTAATTGATCTTGAACCCAAATGCCATCCTTCATATTTTCGTTAGGAAGATAACGCTCTCCCCAAATATTAAGAATCATGATATATAATAAGATTCCTAAAATGAAATTAACAGTAACACCACCCAACATAATAATTAAGCGTTGCCAAGCCGGTTTAGAACGAAACTCCCAAGGTTGAGGTTCTTGTTTCATTTGCTCGGTATCCATACTTTCATCAATCATACCCGAAATCTTAACATAGCCTCCTAATGGAATCCAACCAATACCATAAACGGTTTCTCCAATTTTTTTCTTAAATAACGAGAACTTATAATCAAAAAATAAATAGAATTTTTCAACTTTAGTTTTAAATAGTTTGGCAGGTATAAAATGTCCTAGCTCATGTAGAACAATTAAAATAGACAAACTGAGAATAAATTGCGATACTTTTATCAGTACTTCCATAAAATCACTTCAAAATTAAAAAACGTCCAAAGGTACTATTTTAGTGTCAATTTCACCCTTGAGAGTAACACAATCTCGCGTTAAACTTTCGCCAATTTATTTTTTTAAGATCGTTTTATGTAATGTGCCTTGTGAAGTTTCTATTTTAACTAAATGCATGCCAAGAGAGAGTTGTTTAAGATCGATAGCGCTTAACGGATTAATTTCTTCTAAAACTAATTTACCTAGCATATTGTAGATAGATATTTTTTCTACTACTGCTTTACTCGAATTCTCTATTTTTATGACATCAACAACAGGATTAGGGTATAAAGAAATTTCTTTATTAAGAACTTCTTGATCTATACCAACCTTAGCAGTATTGTCTTTTGAAATAAGTTGGTAATAAGGATCAACCTCCACGCGTTCTACTTTAAATGGAATTATTCCACTAAATGTTTGACGATCTTCACTCAGTTCTAAACGTACCAATTGAGATTCTCCATTAGAGCCAATTAGCTTAATAGGCACTGGTAGTTCAAAAAATGATACAGAAGCATGCGATTGCTTTTGTTTTACACTAAAGCTAATTTCTTCACTTCCATCTTTTTGAAACCAGGCAACTTCATAGGAAGGATGTCCTAGGCTCTTAAACCAGTCATTAAAGAAAAAAGTGAGTTCAATGCCACTTTCGTCTTCAAGAAAGTATTGAAAATCTAAGATATTGGCTTCGTTAGTATCAGCAGCAATATAACTTCTATAGTTTTCAACAGCTTTATAGAAGACTTCGTCTCCTAATTTATACTTTAGCATATGTAAGACCATAGCCGTTTTAAGAAAACTAGATTCTTGTATGTTACTCATGGCTGTTACTTTGGCCACGGTTTTTTTGCGCCAATTCATATCATCAGTATCGAAAGTAACAAATGATTTTTCTTCAAAAGAATGTAAGATTTCTTTTAAATACGCATTTTGAACATTGAAAGGTTTGCTTTCTTGACCAAATATAATAGAAGGAACAATAAAGCATAAGAGGAGTAAAAGTTTATCCATTTAATGTAACTTTGTACTTAAATTCATAGCAATTTAAGGGGTTGAGGATAACAAATATACAAAAATAAATGAGTTTTAATTTTTTTAAGCAGTCATTACCAACGGTTAAAATAATCCTGTCAATTTTTGCTGTTGCTGTGGTAATCGGATTTTTTTTATTAACTCCCAAAGAGCGTTTGCCAATATACAGTCCTTCTGATGTAAATCCTAAATTGGTTGATTATTCCATTCAACATATAAAAAATAATCATACGATAGCCGATTTCAGTTTAATTGATCAGAATGGCGATACGATAACTAACGAAACTTATAAAGGCAAAATATATATTGCAGATTTCTTTTTCACCCGTTGCGCGACCATTTGTCCGATAATGACCGGTAATATGAAAGAATTACAAGAAATTTACAAAAAGGATAGTGAGATCATGTTGCTGTCACATTCAGTTACTCCAATTATGGACAGTGTGCCTATTTTAAAAATGTACGCTGAAGGGAAAGATATCGATGCTTCCAAATGGCATATAACAACCGGTGATAAAAAGCATATTTATGATTTAGCTCGTAAATCTTACTTCGCCACTTTAGATGAAGGAGATGGAGGCGATCAAGATTTTATTCACACCGAACAATTTGTACTAATAGACAAAAAAAGACAGATACGCGGTTTTTATGATGGTACAGATAAAAAAGAAATAGAGCGGATTAGAAAAGACATTACTATTTTAAAGAAAGAACAATAAAAAAAGCGGTGAAATTTTCACCGCTTTTTTTAAGGTTATACTTTTGAGAGCACAATTTTTTCTGTTTCTTTTTTTATAATCTGGTTATAAAACTGCTTGATTATATCATATTGTGTTGAAGCAATTTTAGAATAGTTTATTTTAATCGAACATATAAGCTGAATACTATTGTTCGATTTCTTAATATTGTAAGTAAACTCTCCCATATCATCTGGCAACCTAAACCTAATTGGATCTGGAATGTTTTCAATAGTATAACCTTCAGGGATTTTAATAATTATATGTGCTTTATTATTTCTTGGATAACTAAAGTCTATAGGGTATAATCTTTTTTCAGTAACAAAAGGATTTTTTTCTAGTTTAAGAAAGAATAAAGGAGAAAAAAACATTTTGTCGTTTGTTATTTCAACAGCTTCCTCTTTATAGAAGGAATAATTCTCAACTACAGGTTTTTCAACATCATCCAGATTATTAATCTTATGATTAGAAATTTCTATGTCCTTATTAGTACTTTCTGCCTCTCGTAAATAATCATCCTCAGACATAGTACTATATAATTCTCTAAACTCTAATGCAGCATTATTTTTATACGTATTTCTTGATTTTCCTTCAATATCGCCGTTTGGAGAAAGAACAACATTAACAATTGAGGCCTTTAGAGATTGATCTTTCGGTATTAAAGAGATATCTTTATACGTATTATTAGGCCTTATTAATTTACCATGCCAATTTATCAACCTTGTAGATAGTATATTTTGATTTGCATATTTATTAGTTGCATCTAATAAAATAACATCATTACTAAGCTCTACACCACAAATCACATAATTTAATCCATTAATTGTTGGGAATATAGGAATTCCATTATCTCTTGTACTTAATAAAACAGGATGTGCGCTTATACCGGCATATCGCATCATTGAGACTAACATGAGGTTAATGTCAGCTACATTACCTATGCCTTCTTTATATGTCTTTGAAAGGCCATTATATGAATAAATTCCATCTACTTCATTCCATTTCACTTTATCCTTCACAAAATCATAAATCTTTTTTACTTTTTCTTGAACAGAAGTAGTACCCGATAAAAGTTCATCTATATCGTCTTTATAATAAGATTTTTTAGAAATTTTATTTTTATAGGTGTCAAACTTGTTAATGCTTTTTGCGACGTCTTCCCAAGTTTGAGAGTAATATTTGGTATAGGTTGTATAATGCACGGCAATTAATTCATATTCTACCCCAGCTTTATAATTATCAATATTGTCAACATAATTTTCTTCTTCTAAAGCTTCAATATTTGATAATGTATATTCTGTTATATTAACTTCAGCATTAATTCTATTGTCTCTTTTATGACTGCGTTTCGGGTAAAATGGTAAAAACCCTTTTATTTTTCTATTAAACTTAAAGAAAGCAGGAGTACTCAATTTGGCATAAAGCTTTTTAACCGGAATTGAATGCTGAAATTTAAACTCGTCAATATTTGTTAAAAAAGGAGATCTAAGGCTGTATTTATATTCTATAATAGAACCTTCTTTAACATTAGGCATTGTAAATGTATAATGGTTAAGACGTTTGTGATATTCTCGTTTAAAAATGGCATCTTTACCTAATTTTTCTTTGATAATTTCTCCATTTACTAAATTATAAGTATAGGCTTTTAATCCAGATACCATTTCATTATCAGAGCCACTTTTATATAGATTTATTTTTTTAGTAGCATAATCAAACCCTTCTTTATTATAAATCTTTATTTTATGGTAAATTTCTGTTACCAGGCTATATCCGTCTATATAAGTTTTTCTATGTTTATAAAGATAAGCAGCGTTTGCTGAAGAATCTAGAGGGTAGTGTTTCTCTTCTAATTCAGACTTTGTTACCTCTCCAAATTTACTGTCTTGTGCATTAGATAATTGCAATAAAATGGAAGTCATTACTATAAATAATAACCATGTCTTTTTCATAATTTAATTTTTGGTTAATATAATTTTGGTTTGATCTGATTTGGCTATTTGTCTCTTAAACCTTCTATAAAGTGAGTAGTCTTTTTTCGAATACTTCCCTTTTTTTACAAAGAGCTCTCTATAATATTTTAATTGATTGTCATTTATTTTTTTTATCGAAAATTTATAATATCCGAACTTACTTTCGATACTTACATCATCAGGAATAGATTCAAAAGAATAATCTTTTGGAATGTCAATGGTATATTCATCTTTATCTAAATAACCACGCGAAATTTCCAGATTAAATTTTCTATTTCTGTACCGTTTAGGGATATTTATATTTCGGTTAAAAGAATTGATGGTAAAAAGCATTCTGTTTTCACTAAACGACGCATAATCTGTAGCAGATAATTTCAACGTTTCTTTAAAAATGACATTCGTTTTATCATTGTTAAACTTGGCATCAATAATATTAAGATTATTTAAGTAAGACCAATAGTAATTTTTATAGTACTTATCATAATCTTTTTTTGATTTTGTTTCTAATTCATAATGATGGCCGTACTGTGAACCATTAGATGCAATTTCAACACTGGCAATTAATCTCCCATCAGAATTTACTTTATATGTGGCGGTTGTTGTTTGTAGATTTTCTTTAGCCTTATAGGAAGTAGTATGTTTTAAAATACCACCTTCTGGCTTAATTACAATAACATCTCTGTCATCTGTGAAATTGGCAATATAGCCGAAAGGTACGGTTTGACTTGTGCACTCGAGCCATACATCTTGGTCTCCATCTGGAATATTTAGAATAACATGATTACCTTGTATATAGGGAGCCGTATAATCCATATTTAATTTCTCTCGATCTCCATAGAGCTCGGTAAAGTAAGATTCAACACCCACGGCTTCAAGAAGTGACTTTGTATAGTTTGTGAGGGCTTTACAATCACCGTAGCCCAATTTATCTACATCTTGCACTAACATTGGCCTTAAACCACCTATACCAACTTGAACACTTATATAACGTGTTTTGTCTTGCACATACTTGTATACTATTCGGGCTTTTTCAATCGGATTTTCTATACCGGCCACTAAATTTTGTATTTCTTTTTTAGTAGCGTCTGGTAACACACCTATATTTTTATAAAAATTCTCATACTGCCATTTACCTAATTCTTTCCAATCATTGGCGTAACCATCAATACCTTCAATATTAAATTTATTGGTCATTAATTTGGCAGAAGGAAGTAGCTTACTCATGGAAGGGCTATAATCCTCTTTTTCAATAGAATTAATAGCTTTTAGAGAGTATGATATTGAGTTTTCGTTTAAACTACTTATAACATTAAAACGTTTAAATAGGCTTTCTTTTTTCTGAATTTTTAGCCCTTCTGGAAAAGAAAAATTAAAATTACTTTGCTCTACTGCCTGTTTGTAAGAATCAATTGGAATCCAAGGCGGTATTGAAGCTGTATTAGAACTTTCTATCTCATGTTCAAAATATATGGTATATGGATATGAAATAGGAACATAGCCATAAAATTTTAAGCGACCATCATTGTACAGAGATATTCCGTCAACGGCTGCAAAGTCTGTAAACTTACTTTTCGAGATCTTTTTTATTTCTTTTCCGTTTTCATCAAATATTATGACTTTCAATGATTTAATTCTGGTGTTTTTATCATAAAAAACCCTAATTTTTGATTCGTGATCACCAAGTTTATTTTTTATGGTAATAGCTTTT
This sequence comes from Maritimimonas sp. 2205BS37-2, assembly GCF_056591755.1. Classification (NCBI taxonomy): domain Bacteria; kingdom Pseudomonadati; phylum Bacteroidota; class Flavobacteriia; order Flavobacteriales; family Flavobacteriaceae; genus Maritimimonas; species Maritimimonas sp. 2205BS37-2. The sequence continues at coordinate 210,062 of NZ_JBWQOI010000003.1, read as the reverse complement.
CTGGTTTTAATAACCATTTTTTTATGCGATGATAATTCAATATCAGTGTCGTAAAAACGTACAACAGAATTTGCATTTTTTGAAAGACTATCTGGGATACTAAAAACAGCCAGATCGAGATCTTGAGAAAAAGAAAAAAAGACGTGAAAGACAATTAGAAACAATGAAAAAACCTTACTTCTCATGCAATTTTTACTTAAAAATGAGGCGCGAATATATAAAATTATTCTTTTGAATGGGAGTCAATACTAATAGTTACTGGGCCATCATTTAGTAAACTTACTTTCATGTCTGCACCGAAAATACCAGTCCCCACTTCTTTTTGAAGTTCTGATTCTAGTTGTTGAATAAACTTCTTGTAAAGAGGAATGGCTATGTTGGGTTTTGCTGCGTAGATATATGAAGGGCGATTTCCTTTTTTTGTTGAGGCATGTAAAGTAAACTGACTCACAACAATAGCATCTCCATTAACATCTAATAATGATCTATTCATTACTCCATTTTCATCATTGAAAATTCGAAGGTTGGCGATTTTCTTACATAACCAATCAATATCACTTTTAGTATCATTATTTGTAATCCCAACAAGAATTAATAAACCATTCTTAATAGAACTAATCACTTTATTATCTACCGTTACTGAAGCTTGTGAAACTCTTTGAATAACTACGCGCATGTCTTATATATAATTATCAACCCGGTAATTTTCATCTTCACCAGCTAAGATTTGTAAATAACTTCGATATCTAGAATGCGCTATTAAATTTTTCTCTACGGCTTGTTTTATTGCACAGTTTGGCTCATTGGTGTGCAGGCAGTTATTAAATTTACATTGATGTTTTAAATTAAAGATCTCTGGAAAAAAGTCCCCAACTTCATCTTCTTCAAAATCTACTACACCAAAACCTTTAATGCCTGGCGTATCAATTATATATCCATCAAATGGTAATTCAAACATTTCGGCAAATGTAGTTGTGTGCTGACCTTGTTTATGTTGTGATGAAATTTCAGCAGTTTTTAGGTCGAGGTTTGGGGCAATTTTATTTATTAATGTTGATTTACCAACTCCAGAATGCCCAGAAAACATGTTTACACGACCTTTCATAATCTCTTTTAATTTATTAAGATTTATGTCATTAATCGCTGAAACATCCAAACATTCATAGCCAATATTTCTATAAATTTCTTGAAGTTTTTGCTTTTCTTTTAAAAGCTCTTTATCATAAAGGTCCAGTTTATTAAACAATAAGATAGCAGGTATTGAATATGCTTCAGCTGTTGCTAAAAATCGATCAATAAAACTTGTAAATGTTTGAGGTTCTTTTAGTGTTACGAGTAAAAATACCTGATCGATGTTGGCCGCAATAATATGAGTTTGTTTCGATAAATTGACCGATTTACGAATAATATAGTTCTTCCGTTCGTGAATATTAACAATAATAGCGTTGTCATTACCTTTTTCTAAATCGATATCAACAATATCTCCAACGGTAACTGGGTTTGTACTTTTAATTCCGCTCATGCGGAATTTTCCCCGAATTCTACATTTAAAGATTTGATCTTCCTTTGTTCTTACAGTGTACCAACTCCCGGTTGATTTAGTTACAACTCCCTTCATGTTATGCTTCTGCTACTTTAGCTATGGCTAAAGTAACTTATTTTTTAGTTTGGATAATAGAAAATCCGTTTCAAATGATGTGAAACGGATTCATAAAAATTCTAATTTTTACTGCTTACTTGTCCGAACTAAGTGTGCTGTAATTTTTTGCATAATCTAACATCTGCTCTTCAAACGAAGCTGGCTGAACTATTTTTATAGCTGTTATCTCACCTGCCTCATTAGTTTCTGGAACTAGTACAGGATTTACAAACCCGCTATATGGAGCTGATTTAAACTTGCTATTCCGTTCTAAAACTTCTTTATGGATGTCTTGATTAACTTTTACACCATAAGTTTCAACCAAAGCTTGTGCTGCTTCATAGTCTCCTTCTGATTTTATACGTTGTGTTTCTTTTAAAAGTTGCCCGAACAACTCACGTAATTTCACATAATCAATAATGTTAAAATACGTTTTACCTTCTTTATTTACTTTTTCAATAACACCATTTTCTTTACCTTTTTCAAAGACCCAAGCCGAAATCCATTGCCTGTTTCGCATATGCGCTTCTTCTACATCTGTTCCTGGTTCTAAACGTATTAATTGAGTCATTAATCCATTTCTTATGTAACCATCGTAAGCAGCTTTACCGGTAGCTTCCCAGTCTTTTACCAAACCTAATTCTTGAAGTTTAGGATCCATTAAATAATAAAGACCAATTAAATCTGCACGTCCTTCCTCTAATGTAGAGGCATAACTTTTTAAAGTTTCTTTTGGAGTACCAATTCCCTCATTAATTTGCCCGCTTGCATGACCTACAACCTCGTGCAAAGCAGTATGTAATTTATCAGCCAGTTGACCATACTCTTTTTCTAATTCAATTTCTTCTGCGTCATGGGCAAATTCTTTTAACCTACCAGAGCCTCCTGCATTGTTATATGAGTTTATAATATTTCCTAAAGAAACTGATTTTGACCCATGTTGCTGACGAATCCAATTATTATTAGGAAGGTTCACTCCAATTGGCGTACTAGGAGAAGCATCTCCTGCCTCACCAGCTACATTTACAGTTTTATAAGATACTCCAACTACACTGTCTTTTTTATGTGCAGGATCTAAAGGTGCATTGTCTTCAAACCACTGTGCGTTTTCAGATAGCACGGCCATTTTCTTAGACATATCAAAATCTTTTATTTCTACAATTGTTTCATAAGATCCTTTATATCCTTTAGGGTCGTTATATACTTCAATAAATCCATTGATCCAGTCTATATTACCATCTGTTGATTCTACCCATGCAATGGCATAATCATCCCAAGTTTTAAGATCACCAGTTTTATAGTATTCAATCAAAAGTCCTAGAGCCTTAGCTTGTTTATCATTTTCAGCAACTTCTTTAGCTTTTTCTAACCAGTAAATAATTTTATCTATGGCAGCTCCATAGAGTCCTCCAGATTTGTATACTTTTTCTACAAGCTTTCCATTCTCTCTCACTAGCTTCGTATTTAGTCCTTTTTCTATCGGTTTATCTTTAGCTACAGCAACGGCGTTATAATAGGCATCAACTTCTTCTTCGGTAATATCGGGGCCATAAAAATTAATGGCAGATTCTAATACGATATCTGCATCTTTAGATAAATTAACTTTCTTTTTATCTTGATCGTTAAAGATAACCTCTAAAGCATCTTCTGTTAAGGTCGTGTTTGTTTCCTTTAATAATTGATTTAAATATTCTTTAGAGAAGTCGGGTTTGATTTTATCATTCGAATAATGATGATGAATTCCATTGGAAAACCATACACGCTTAAGATATGTTTCGAAAGCCTTCCAATCATCTATACTTTTATCACCATTATAATTTGTGTAAATATTTTCTAAAGCATGTCTTATAGCCAAGTTGTGACGATAATTCTGTGCCCACATGATATCACGACCAGCTAATCCGGCTTGCGTCAAATAGTAAACAAGCTTTTGTTCTTTTAAAGTAAGTTCATCAAAACCTGGTATTTGATACCGCAATATTTTAAGGTCTGCGAATTGATCTACAACATAGTCAAAAGATTCCTTTTTTTCATTTTGAGTCTCAACAGGTTCTTTTTTTGAACATGACCACAATAGGCTTATTATAAGAACACTGCTAAAAAAATATTTGATTTTCATTTGTTAAAGTTTAATTTAAAGAGTGTCAAATTTACTTAAAAAATTAACTTAAATAGCTATATTTGTTGGAATTACTAACCCAAAACAATCAAAATGAAAATTTTAAAATATTTACTTTTAGTATTACTTATTGTCGTTATTGGTGGTGCTATCTACTTAGCAACTTTAGATGGTAATTTTGAGGTGCAACGCTCTAAAGTAATTAAAGCACCTATTGATATGGTATTTAATAAGGTGAACGATTATAAGACATGGGAAAGCTGGTCGCCATGGCTTTATAAAGACCCAACAACTAAGTTAACTTTTGGAGATATAACTTCGGGTACAGGAGCTACCTATAATTGGGACAGTAGTAACGACGATGTTGGAGCTGGAAGTATGGAAACTTTAGAAGCAATAGCTAATGAATCGATTGACCAAAAAATTAGCTTCACCAAGCCCTGGGAATCTGAATCTGACATATATTGGAAATTTAAACCTGCTGAAGGAGGCGGAACAGAAGTAACTTGGGGTATGAAAGGTGAATTCCCGTTTATGCAACGTTTTATTGCAGCCAAAATGGATGAGATGGTAGGACCTGATTATGAAAAAGGGCTGTCTAAATTAGATAGTGTTATTCAATTAGATCTAGAAAAGTATAGTGTTAAAGTTGATGGAGAAACTATGCATAGCGGAGGTTATTATATTTATAATACAACTTCGTGCAAAATTGATGAACTAGAAGCTAAGATGGAAGAAATGATGCCAAAGATTTCAGAATATGTAAAAAAGAATAATATTAAAATGGCTGGAGCACCTTTTAGCTTATATCATAAGTATGACGAAGAGAATAATGCAGTCATTTTTTCATGCGCTGCTCCGGTAACCGATAGAGTGATCACCGATAATAGCAGTGGTTTACAAACTGGAATGTTAAAACCTTTTAAAGCAATTAAAACAACGCTTACTGGCGATTACAATAACTTAAAAGAAGCTTGGGAAACAGCTTATAAATATTTAGCTGATAATAGTTTAGAGCAAGTAGCTGGCGGCGCTGCTTTAGAAGTATATAAAAATGGCCCATTGACTAATACAAATCCAGCTGAATGGGAAACAGAAATTTATATACCGATAAAATAAAGTTATTCTTTGGGCTCTAGAATTATTAGGTTTTTTAGCTAATTTTTGGTTAAAGAATTATAGTAACTTGTAATGGTGAGTAGATCTTCTTCTGAAGTTATTTTTAATTTGTTTTCTTTTATATAAGCTTTAATAAGATCTTCTTTTTCTTTAAATAGAGCGAAGAAACTTTTTTTCTTATTAGGAATTTTATAGACCAAGTTGTTAAGCTTTATATAGTAACTATCTTTTACCCTTCTATACGATGAAGGTTCTGCTTGTACTAAAGAGACGTTTTGCTTATTACCACCTTTTATGAAAATTACTTGTTCTTTCTTGAGTAAGGTAGCAGCTTCGTTATCATTATCAGATAAAATGACAAAGTAGTTTATTTGATATTCAGAAACATATGCTCTATATAATTTTTCTAGTAACTTAACATAAAAAGAGTTTGATTCTTTTTTGAGTCTATAAAAATCAACACTGTCTTCTATAGCAGAAATTTCCATTTCATCAGTATAAGCATTGTATAGAATAAAAGCGGTACCAATAAGATTCATTTCAAGGTCATAAAGCTTGCCTAGTGGGATATTATTTCTAACACCTGAAAAATTTTCTATATAGGGAGATCCTTGTACATCTTCATAGGTTTCCAATATTTTAAATTTTGATTTTAATAAACTTTGCGGAATATGATCATTGGTTATTTTTTCTGTATTTGAGTTTTTGGTATGATTCCCATTGGTAGATTGTGCACACATTAATGGTATACACGCAGTCAATATTAGAAAAACGAGATATTTTTTCATGACTTACAAGGTTGGCTAGACTAATTTAGCTCGATGCAAATATCAATTTAGTTAATGTACTGTTAAAAAGACTGTTAATATTTTTGTTTTGTTACAAAAAATAGAAGTTCTAGTTTTAAACTTCATGGTATCTAAAACAATCTGTGGTATGATCATTTACCATACCGGTTGCTTGCATATGAGCATAAATTACCGTTGAGCCAACAAATTTAAAACCTCGTTTTTTTAGATCTTTAGAAATTATATCAGATAATTCTGTTGTAGCGGGCACTTCTGAGGCATTTTTAAATTCATTTCTTATAGGTTTCCCTTTGGTGAATTTCCAGATGTATTTAGAAAAAGAACCAAAGTCTTCTTGTATTTTTATAAAGGTTTGAGCGTTGGATATAGTGGCTTTAATTTTTAATTTATTTCTAATAATGCCAGCATCTTGCAGTAAAGATTCATATTTAGAATTATCATATTCAGCAATTTTTTTATAATCGAAATTGTCAAATGCCCTTCTGAAATTTTCTCTTTTACGTAATATGGTTATCCAACTTAATCCGGCTTGAAAAGTTTCAAGAATTAAAAATTCAAATAAGGTGTCATCATCATAAACAGGAACTCCCCATTCATTATCATGATATTCAATGTATAATGGATCATTACCACACCAGGTACATCTTTTTTTAGGCATCAGAAATAATTTTGCTCTAAAATAACATTTTTGCAGCTAAAAATTCATTTATCTTTAAAACATGAATTTAAGTTATTGGGAGCAAAAATCTTGGTTTTCTAACGTTGATTTTACAATAGTGGGAAGTGGTATTGTTGGCTTAAGTTGTTCTTTATACCTAAAAGAAAAATACCCTAATGCAAAAGTTTTGGTTCTAGAAAAAGGAATGTTACCACAAGGAGCAAGTACGAAGAATGCTGGATTTGCCTGCTTTGGCAGTCTATCTGAACTTATTGAAGACTTAGAACACCATTCAGAACAAGATGTTTTTGATTTGGTTGAAAAACGTTGGGATGGATTGCAATTATTGCGCAAGAATCTTGGAGATACTGCAATTGATTTTAAGCAATATGGGGGATATGAGTTATTTGTCGATGAACAACTTTATGAAAATTGTGTCGTAATGAATAACAAGATAAATAAACTTCTGAAACCAATATTTAAAAAGGATGTCTTTTCGTTTAGAGAAAATACATTTGGGTTTGAGAATATTGTAGCCAGATATTCTTATAATATGTTTGAAGGCCAGATAGATACGGGGAAAATGATGGAGGCACTTCTTTATAAAGTGCAAAACACGGGGATTAAAATTCTCAATAATATAACTGTGCAAAGTTTTAATGATTCAAATTTGAGTGTAGCCATTAAAACCAATAAGAATGAGTTTGCCAGTAGTAAACTCTTTATCACCACAAACGGTTTTGCCCATCAATTATTTCCTCAAAATGTTAGACCAGCCAGAGCACAAGTGCTTATTACTAAACCGATAGAGAATTTACATATAAAAGGAACATTTCATTTAGATAAAGGTTATTACTATTTTAGAAATATAGATGATAGAATACTGTTTGGAGGTGGAAGAAACCTTGATTTTAAAGCAGAAGAGACTTCTGATTTTGGGCAAACAGAATTAGTTCAAAATAAGCTTAAAGAGCTGTTAAAAGAAACAATCTTGCCAGATAAACATTTTGAAATTGATGCTACATGGAGCGGGATTATGGGAGTTGGAGATCATAAAAAACCTATAGTTAAGCGAATAAGTAATAATACATTTTGTGGTGTACGTCTTGGAGGTATGGGTGTAGCTATTGGCAGTACAGTTGGTAGAGAATTGGCAGAATTAATGTAAATAGTGTAACCATTCTATTAGTTGCCAATCTAAAAGAGAATTTACAAAGATTGAAATGAAATACAAATACCGTCGTCAAAATATAAAGTTATATATAGTTGAGCTATGAGATCTATACTAATATTCATGTTTCTTTTCTTCAATGTGTCTGCAACTATAGCACAGCAAAATATTGATCAAGCTACTATAAACTTTAAGATTAAAAATATTGGAATGTATGTAAAAGGTACATTTAATGAAAGTACTGTAAAGGGTATTATTACTATTAATGATCTTGAGAATAGTTTTATTAATGTAACAATACCAGTAAATACAATCAATACGGGAATTGCTAAAAGGGATAAACATTTATTAGAAGAAGATTATTTTGATGCTGTAAATCATTCTACTATTCGGTTTACTTCATATAAAATTGAAAAAATGGCTCATAATAGTTATCGAGTACATGGAAAACTTACAATAAAAGATGTAACAAAAAGAGTAATAATACCATTAAATCTTACCGAAGAAGAAGAAGGCTATGCTGTGGTATCAAATTTTACCATAAGTAGAAAGGCATACGACGTAGGAGGAAGGAGTTGGGTCTTATCAGATAAAGTTAAAGCTGAAGTGAATTTTATAATAAAAAAATGAAGCCTCAATCATGAAAGTAGACATAATAATTATTGGCGGAGGCTTGGCTGGATTAACCAATGCTATTTATCTTTCGCGAAATGGATTGTCTGTAGTGCTTTTAGAGAAAAATCAATATCCAAACCACAAAGTTTGTGGTGAGTATGTTTCAAACGAGGTATTGCCATTTTTGAATTCAATTTATTTTGACCCTTTTCAATTGGGGGCAAAAAAAATAGATAAGATAATATTAAGTTCAAAAACAGGAAAAACAATTAGTGCTCATTTATCAATGGGAGGCTTTAGTATAAGTCGATATACATTAGATGAGGCACTAGCTAAAATGACCATAGGTGCGGGAACAACCATTTTGCATGATACAGTTTTAGATGTAAGTTTTAATAATGATGAATTTCAGGTTATTTTAAAAGAAGGGATGCTTTTTAAGGCGAAAATTATAATTGGTGCTTACGGAAAACGTACTCAATTAGATAAAAAACTAAATAGAAAGTTTATTTCGACAAGTTCACCATATTTAGCAGTTAAAGCACATTATAAAAAGGACTTTCAAGAAAATGTGGTGGCGCTACATAACTTCGAAGGCGGTTATTGCGGGTTATCTAAAGTAGAAAATGAATACGTTAATGCATGCTATATTGCTGATTATGCTTCATTTAAAAAGTACAAAAACATCGAGGATTTCCAGAAAAAAGTACTTTATAAAAATCCATACCTTAAAACATTTTTTGAAGAAGCCGTTCCAGTTTTTAAAAAACCATTAACGATAAGCCAAATATCTTTTTCAACAAAAAATTTAATAGAAGACCATGTACTTATGTGTGGAGATAGTGCTGGTTTAATTCATCCACTTTGTGGAAACGGAATGAGCATGGCAATTCAAAGTGCACAACTACTTTCTTCATTAATTTATGAGTTCTTTTCTGGTGAGATTACTTCAAGATCAGAGTTAGAAAGAAATTACCAAAAAGCGTGGAGCAAAGAATTTAAATCTCGGTTAAGAACAGGAAAAATATTGGCTTCATTATTTAGGCTTGATCACCTTTCACCATTGCTGATTTCTGGATTAAGTCTATTACCAGGAGCTTTATCAACAATTATAGAGAAAACACACGGAAAACCATTAACTACAACATGAGTATATTTATTAATACTACATATAGAAGTACTAATGAAGAGTTAATGGATGATCTATCATTGCAAGGAGAACAACTTCGTGATACACTAGATAAAATAGCCTTAATAAATAAGCGATTAGGGGGGAATAGTATAACGCTAAATGGAATCAAAAAAGTTTTAAAAAACAACCACGAAAGCGAAGTGCGTATCATTGATTTGGGGTGTGGCAATGGAGATATGCTTCGAGAAATAGCAAAGTATGGTAGGGTTTCTGGCCGTAAGTTTAATTTGAAAGGTATTGATGCCAATAAGTTTACGGTAGAGTATGCTAAAAATCTCTCTAAAGAATTTTCGGAAATTAAATTTTACAAATTTGATGTATTTGGTGATGAATTTAAAGCACTTGAATATGATATTGTTTTAGCGACACTATTTTTACATCACTTCAATGAAAACCAAATAACAAATTTGTTAAATGAATTGAGTTCTAAAGCCAAATTTGGGATTGTAATAAACGATTTACATCGTCATAAGCTGGCGTATTACCTGTTTAAAATATTGAGTTTAACCATGAAAAATTCTATGGTTACGCACGATGGATTATTATCTATTTTAAAAGGATTTAAGAAAAATGAATTGGAAATTATATCAAAGAAGATTAATAAGAAAAGCAGTATCGAATGGAAATGGGCTTTTCGATATCAATGGATAATTCAGAGTTGATATGAGTGTAAAAATACTTTCTGTAGCCAAACAATTACCTCAGTATACAAAAAGTACTGAAGAAATATTGCCATTTGTAAAAACTTGGTTGACTGGTCAAGAGAAACGTTTTCAGCGTAAAGCAATGAAGATATTTGAAAATGCAGGTGTTGATAGACGCTATTCTATGTTAAATGCAGAGGCGGTTTTTTTAAACACGTCATTCGCAGAAAAGAATTCAATTTATGCAAAAGAGTCTGTGGAATTGGCCGAAGAATCTTTTAAAAAGGTGCTAGAAAAGACAAAACTTAAGGCTACAGATATAGATTATATTATTACAGTAAGTTGTACTGGTATTATGATTCCTTCTTTAGATGCATATTTAATTAATAAGCTGCAAATGAAGCAAGATGTTGTTCGATTACCGGTAACGGAAATGGGATGTGCCGCTGGCGTCTCAGGGATGATTTATGCAAAGAATTTTTTAAAAGCAAATCCGAATAAACGAGCTGTTGTAATAGCTGTAGAATCGCCCATGGCTACTTTTCAGGTGAATGATTTTTCAATGGTAAATATTGTTAGCGCTGCTATTTTCGGCGATGGAGCTGCAAGTGTTATTTTATCTTCTTATGAAGAAGATGAAGGTATAAAAGTAATAGATGAGGCCATGTACCATTTCTACAATGCTGAACATATGATGGGTTTTAAATTGGTAGAATCGGGTTTACAGATGATTCTTGATCAATCAGTACCAGATACAATCGCTAAACATTTCCCTAAAATTGTACATCCTTTTTTAGAAAGGAATAACTGTACAATTGAAGATGTTGATCACTTAATCTTTCATCCTGGAGGAAAAAAAATAGTACAGACCGTTGAAGACTTATTTGGTGTTTTAGGGAAGAGTATAAAAGATACCAAAGAGGTGCTCAGGTTGTATGGCAATATGTCTAGTGTAACAATTTTATATGTATTAGAACGATTTTTAGATAAGAAATTACCCAAAGGAGATAAAGGATTATTATTAAGTTTTGGACCTGGTTTTTCAGCACAACGTATATTAGTAGAATGGTAAGAGAATTTCAAAATAAAAACTATTGGGCGGTAATTCTGGGTGGTTCAAGTGGGTTGGGTTTAGCAACTGCTAAGAAATTGGCAAAACATGGAATGAATATTTGTATTGTTCATCGAAATCGTAGAACTGAAATGGTTAGCATAGAAGAAGAATTTTCTGAAATCAGAAACCAAAAAATCGAGTTGGTAACCTTTAATGACAATGCATTTAAAGAAGAAATTAGAACAAATTTAATTACAGAACTCATAGAAAAAATGGGCACTAATCATAAAGTAAGAGTTCTGGTACACAGCGTAGCTAAAGGGAATTTAAAACCAATGGTTTCTGATGAAAGGGCTAGTTTAAAAAATGATGACTTTCATTTAACCATTGACGCCATGGCTGTTAGTTTGTACGACTGGACCAAAGCATTGTTTGATGAAAAATTGTTTGCCGAAGACGCACGAATTATAAGTTTTACCAGCGAAGGCAATAAGAAAGCCTGGAAAAATTATGCAGCTGTCTCAGCTGCTAAAACAACTTTAGAAGCCATTACAAGAAATATAGCGTTGGAGTTTGCCTCTTTCGGAATTAGGGCAAATTGTATTCAAGCGGGTGTAACTGATACAGCTTCGTTAAGAGCTATTCCGGGAAGCGAACAGATTAAAGAACATTCATTATTACGTAATCCGTTTAAGCGATTAACGTTACCAGAAGACATAGCCAATGTAGTTTATTTATTGAGCAAAGACGAAGCTTCTTGGATTAATGGAGGTATCATACCCGTTGATGGAGGAGAACATATAAGTTAAAAATGACTGGAAAGGAAATTATAGCGTTGTTACCATATCAAGAACCATTTTTATTTGTAGATGAATTAAATATGGTTTCTGAAGACGGAGTTGAGGGCACATATACCTTCAAAGAAAGTGCATATTTCTATAAAGGACATTTTAAAAACAATCCTATTACTCCAGGTGTTATTTTAACCGAAACCATGGCGCAAATTGGAGTGGTCTGCTTAGGGATTTATCTTTTAAAAGAGCATATAGCAGCTTCTGGATTTCCGAAAATAGCACTCACATCAAATAGTATTGATTTTTATTTGCCAGTATACCCTGGTGAAAAAGTAACAGTCATTTCTAAAAAAGAATACTTTCGGTTTAATAAACTCAAATGTAACGTACAATTATTTAATGAGCAGAAGAAATTGGTTTGCAAAGGTGTAATTGCTGGAATGATTAAGTTTTAATTATGAATAGAGTTGTTATTACAGGGCTGGGAGTTGTTGCGCCAAATGCGGTTGGTAAAGAAAGCTTCACCAAGGCGATTAAACAAGGGCAGTCTGGAATTCAATTTTACCAAGAGCTTAAAGACCTGAACTTTTCATGTTGCATTGGAGGAATTCCTAATGTAACAAAGGAAATGAAACAGCATTATTTTTCAGACCTCCAATTACGAAATTTTAATGCTTCGGGGATAACTTATGGCTGTATTGCGGGCATTGATGCATGGAAAGACGCAGGCCTAGATTCCAATGATGAAGTTGATTTTGATAGTGGTATTGTATTTGGCGCTGGAACATCTGGAGTTGAAAAATTTAGAGAGTCTGTGTATAAACTAGATGAAGGGAACGTTCGAAGACTAGGGAGTACTGTTGTTGCGCAAACCATGGCTAGCGGTGTGAGTGCCTATTTGGGAGGGATGCTCGGTTTAGGAAATCAGGTTACTACCAATTCTTCCGCCTGCTCAACCGGAACGGAAGCTATATTAATGGGGTTTGAGCGTATACGGGCAGGTAAAGCAAAACGAATGTTAGTAGGCAGTGCTAATGGACATGGGCCATATGTTTGGGGCGCTTTTGATGCTATGCGCGTAATGACTTATAAACATAATGATGAACCGATACGAGGCTCCAGACCTATGAGTGCCAACGCTTCTGGGTTTGTACCAGGTAGTGGAGCGGGAGCTTTGGTTTTAGAATCATTGGAAAGCGCACAAAAGCGTGGTGCAATAATTTATGCTGAAATATTAGGCGGTGCTGTTAATTCAGGAGGGCAACGAAATGGAGGTACTATGACCGCTCCAAATTCCAAAGCAGTTCAAAATTGTTTAAAAGAAGCAATTAAATTTGCTGGGATTCACCCAAGTGAGATTGATCTTATTAATGGTCATCTAACAGCAACGGCTAAAGATCCTACAGAAATAGAAAATTGGACTTTGGCCTTGAATAGACAGGGAACGGATTTTCCATTTATTCAGTCGTTAAAGTCAATGATTGGGCACTGTTTAGCCGCTGCAGGGTCTATAGAAAGTGTGGCATCAATTATTCAATTAAAAGAAGGGTTTATTTTTCCAACTATAAATTGTGAGGATATACATCCTGATATAATTCCAAAAATTGACATTGCTAAAATGTCTAAGCAACTAATGAAAAAAGAATTAAATGTTATTGCCAAGGCGAGCTTTGGTTTTGGTGATGTGAATGCTTGTGTGATCTTTAAAAAATATCCAACTATATAAATGAGAATCTAAATTAAAATATATGACCAAAGAAGAAATGATATCCTCTTTAAAAGAGATCGTTAAGCCCTATGTTCAAGATGAATCCGCTTTTGAAACCCTTAATGAAGAAACAGATTTTATCAACGACCTAAAAATCAATTCTGCCAATCTAGTAGATGTGGTTTTAGATGTTGAAGATAAATTTGACATTGAAATCGATAATGAGTCAATGGAGAAAATGCTAAATGTAAAAGCCGCCATAGATATTATTTCAACTAAGCTAAATACCAGATGATAGGTAATGACATTGTAGATTTACAGTACGCCTCCGAACAAAACAATTGGCAACGTAAAGGATTTTTAAATAAGATTTTTACTGAATCTGAGCAACTCTATATTTTTAAGTCTAATAATCCTTTTCAAATGGTTTGGTTGTTATGGAGCATGAAGGAGAGTGTTTATAAAATTTATGTGCAACAAAATTCAACACGGTTTTTTAATCCAAAAAAACTAAGGTGTACTCTTAAAGAAAATAATAGAGGAATGGTTAGCATTAATAATAAAAGCTTTCAAACAAAGTCGCAACCAACTACAGATTATATACATACAATTGCTTTATCTAATATAGATAAGACTGTAAACTGTCATTATTTTCAAGTAAATAATAACGATTACCATACACAACATATCGAAGCAACTAGAAAATTACTTAACGAAATTTCTGAATTTAAAAACATACTAGTTTCTAGATTAGAAATCAAAAAAGATAAACTAGGAGTTCCAAAGGTATATCATGGAAACACCAAATTAGATTGTGAGATTTCTATTTCACATCATGGTAAGTATGCATCATATGCTATTTTAAATTGATCTATATGCGTGAATTTTCAAACTATATCAAATTAAAATTTAACGTAGATAGAAAAATGATTGTTGTTTATATTATCGTCTATTTGACCTGCGGATTTTTAATGGATAAGGTTGGAGAAGTAGCAGAAATTGCGCGATTTACATACTGGTGGCAGGTTATAACGGTTTATGTATTGTATATGATACCCGTTTCCTTACTCTTGCGAGGTTTACCATTTCATATGCAATATGCCTATGGGTTGATCGCCATGGGATTGTTGGAGTTTGGAGGATATGCATTAGAAAGCTCACATGCTTATCCAGATAACATGCTTGACAAACTATTTAATATTAGAAACTTTAGCTTAGGAATGGCCTTATTTTTCGCGCTCTACTTTCCGTTGGGAAATCTGCTAGTAGAGAAAATTTATAACGCAGTTTTTAAATAATAACTTGTTAGAATGACTTCAATAAAAGAACAGTTATATAATGCTTGTATTGAGTTTGTACAAACAAAAGAAAAAGCAATTCTTAATACCATTAAATCGCATCAAGATGCCTTAAGTTCTGAAACGAAAAGTAGCGCTGGCGATAAGCATGAAACGGGGCGAGCCATGTTGCAATTAGAAATGGAAAAAGCAAGCCAACAACTTGAAGTTGTTTATACCATGAAGAGCGTTTTAAAGCGAATAAAAATTGCTGATAGCTCTGATAAAGCAAAGTTAGGCAGTCTCATAATTACCGATCAAGGCACTTATTTTTTAGCAATAAGCGCGGGTGAATTTAAAATAAATGAAGAATCATACTTTGTTGTTTCTACAGGTTCTCCTATTGGAAAATTGTTGCTTGGCAAAAAAGTGGAAGAAACTTTAACATTTCATAAACAATTTGTTATAAAGGAGATATACTAGTAATCATTAACTTTAGGCGCTTTAACTTAAAAAGATTATGAAAAATCCCCTTCTAGCCAGTATCTTATTGCTTTTTTTGCTTGTACCTACCGCACACTCTCAAAAACGTAAAAAGAAAAAGAAATCAACTCAAATTACAAATTCCGTAAAGCCAAAGCCAAAAAATGGGATAAAGAAATATAATGAGGTTATAACTAAAGAGGCGAAAACCGATAACGGATTATTTAATGTTCATAAAGTTGATAAAACCTATTATTATGAAATACCCTTTTCAAAACTAAAAAAAGAACTGCTATGGGTTAGTAGAGTTTCTAAAATACCTACAGGACTAGGCGGAGGTTATTTTAATGCAGGAACTAAAACCAATGAACAAGTTGTGCATTGGGAGCGTTTTCAAGATAAAATACTTCTAAAAGTAAGGTCATATGCCAATGTAGCCGATAGTACAAAAGCGATAAGCGAATCTGTTAATGTTAATAATTATGAACCTACTTTATTTGCTTTTGATATAAAAGCTTTTAATAACGACTCTACCGCTGTGGTAATTGATGTTACTAAATTATTCTCTACAGATGTTCTTGCGATAAGCGGATTGCCTAGTTTTCTAAGGAAACGCTATAAAGTAAAGCGTTTAGATGCTTCAAGAAGCTTTATAAATAGTATTAAAAGCTTTCCTGAAAATATTGAGGTGAAACAAGATTTTACATATACTGCTTCAGAGCCACCATCTTCAGCAGCTACAGGCGCTATTAGCCTTCAAATGAATCAATCAATGATCTTATTACCCGAGGTTCCTATGCAACCAAGGCTGTATGATCCTAGAGTAGGATTCTTTACTGTAAGTCAATATGATTTTGGTAGTGAAGCGTTAAAAGCTGATAGAAAAACTTATATCCGTCGTTGGCGATTAGAACCTAAAGACCCAGCTGCATATGCAAGAGGAGAATTGGTGGAGCCCGTGAAACCGATAGTTTATTATCTAGACCCAGGCACTCCAGAAAAGCTTAGAAAATTTATAAAACAAGGAATTGAAGATTGGCAGAAGCCTTTTGAATCAGCTGGTTTTAAAAATGCTATTATCGCAAAAGATGCTCCTTCGCCAGAAGAAGACCCTGAGTTTAGCCCTGAGGATATTCGGTATTCGGTAGTTCGATATGTGGCAAGCACTACGCGAAATGCAATTGGCCCGAGTGTTTCCGACCCAAGAAGTGGAGAAATTATCGAAAGTGATATTATATGGTATCATAATCATTTGAGAAGCTATCGTAATCGATATTTGCTAGAAACCGGAGCGGCGAATGCAAGTGCAAGAACGTTAGATACGCCCGAAGAAGAAATTGGGGAAATGATGCGGATGGTTATTGCACATGAAGTAGGGCACGCTTTAGGGTATCCTCATAATATGGCTGCAAGTTATGCCTATGCTGTAGATTCTTTAAGAAGCGGAGCGTTTACTCAAAAGTATGGATTGGCATCGAGTATCATGGATTATACGCGCTATAATTACGTTGCACAGCCAGGAGATGAAAACATTCGTTTTATTCGTCAGATAGGCCCATATGATCATTATGTGACTAATTGGGGATACAGATATTTACCTGAGATAAATTCAGCAGACGACGAAAAGGCAATATTAGACAAATGGATAGTAGAAAAAGCAAGTGATCCAAGATTTAAATTTGGAAGACAGTCGAGTAGATTTGATCCACAATCACAAACAGAATGTGTTGGAGATGATCCAATAAAAGCAAGTGATTATGGGCTTAAAAACCTTAAAATAGTTGCACAAAACCTTCCTAAATGGACTTCTGATGTTACGAATAATTATCAAGATCTGGAGGAGTTATATGGCGAATTGCTAGGTGTTTATAGTAGGTATATTGGTCATGTACTCACAAATATTGGTGGTGTTTATGAGAATATCAAAATGCCAAATCAAGAAGGAGTAATCTATACACATCAAGATAGAAATACGCAAAGGTCTTCCATGCAGTGGCTTCAAAAAAATATTTTTGATACTCCATCTTGGCTAATTGATAAATCGATTCTTAAGAATATCGATCATGCAGGTTATTTTGAGAGGCTAAGAAGAGTACAAGCAAGACATCTTAATTCGCTTTTAAGTTTTGATAGAATAGGGAGGCTTATTGATGCCGAAACTGTAAATTCTTCTTATTACAGTGCTCTAGATATGTTAAGAGATCTTAGAAACGGTGTTTTTAAGGAGGCAAATACACGAAGAAATGTTGATATTTATAGAAGAAACTTACAACGAACTTATGTTGATAGAATGGGGTATCTATTAACCGAGAAAACTCCGCAACCTAGAAGAAACAGGCCGGGGTTTGAAGGTGTGATATCGTATAACGTAAATACATCTGATATAAGAGCATTAGTGCGCGGTGAATTATCACTTCTAAGATCTAAATTAAGATCTGCAAGAAGCGGTGCAAATACAATTACACGATATCATTATGATGATATGATTGCACGTATTGATAACTTACTGGATCCTAAATAATATGAAAGCCTTACAGATGTTGAGGGTTTTTTAGGCACTTCGGTTTACCTTAAAAAAAACTGTTGTGCCATCTTTGATAGTAGTATCGTGTTTTGCAAAAATGCTTTTATCATTAAAAACTAATTGTATCAAATAATGGTCACCTTTAAAATATGACCGTTTAACAATAGCACTTAACGAAGAAGTTTTTGCTATTTGAACTTGATGAGGATAAGCAAAAATCAAAGTATCATTTTTAGTATCACTTATTTCAGAAAGTTGAAATTCGCTAAACTCATCAAAGAAAGAAGCTATTAATTTATTTTCAGGATTGAGGTACAGATACTCTGGATCGTTATGTGCAATGGTTTGACCTTTGTCTAAAACGAGCATGGAATTTGCAAAACCTAGCACATCGTTTTTATCATGTGTAGCTACAATACAGGTAATTTTCTTTTCTTTTAAGAATTGAAATAAACTACGTCTTAAAGATTGACGTTTTAGATTATCAATATGGCTAAAAGGTTCATCTAACAATAAAATTTCGGGTTGTTTTGCCAATGATTTAGCGATGGCCACACGTTGCTTTTGTCCACCACTTAAATATCGTACATGAGTGTTAGATACGTCTTGTAATTCTACTACTTCCAGTAGCTCATTAATGCGTTGTTGTTTTTTTTCAGGATATAGATTCGATAGAAAATTGCCAATATTTTTTTCAACAGAAGTATAGGGCATCAAATCAAATTCTTGAGCCACAT
Source organism: Maritimimonas sp. 2205BS37-2 (assembly GCF_056591755.1). Taxonomy (NCBI): domain Bacteria; kingdom Pseudomonadati; phylum Bacteroidota; class Flavobacteriia; order Flavobacteriales; family Flavobacteriaceae; genus Maritimimonas; species Maritimimonas sp. 2205BS37-2. Next base: position 191,519 of record NZ_JBWQOI010000003.1, on the reverse strand, counting down.
GCTTCATAAAATCTGGGCCGGTAATTAGATTAAACTTGGGGCCTAAAATTTTTTTATCATTCCAGCTAATGAAACCACTATGGAGATCATATTCTCCATAAAGTAGTCTAAGTAGTGTCGTTTTCCCCGATCCGCTTTCACCAACAATTGCAAGATTTTCACCTTTATTAACAGAAAATGAAATATTATTGAGTACTTGTTGTTTTTGGTAACCAAATGATATGTTCTGCACGTTTAGCATAAGCGGCAAAAATAACATAAAAAAACCGCTTGAATTCCAAGCGGTTTTTTTAAAGAATCTATTATTTTATTAATCTTTATATTTAGATTTTAGCTCTGTCACTCCCATATTATATAAGGTAAAACCAAAGATATCTGCATATTGTTCGATGGTTTTGCTTACAGGAGTTCCGGCACCATGCCCGGCATTGGTTTCAATGCGTATAAGTGTTGGGTTATTACCTGATTGCTTGTCTTGTAATTCTGCAGCAAACTTAAAGCTATGCGCTGGTACTACACGATCATCATGATCACCAGTTGTAACTAAGGTAGCTGGATACTTAACACCTTCTTTTACATTGTGTATGGGTGAGTACCCTTTTAAATAATCAAACATTTCCTTGCTTTGCTCAGACGTTCCGTAGTCGTACGCCCATCCTGCCCCCGCAGTAAAAGTATGATAGCGTAACATATCTAAAACCCCAACCGCAGGTAAAGCAACTTTCATAAGCTCTGGCCGTTGAGTCATAGTAGCACCAACTAGTAAACCACCATTCGATCCACCACGAATGGCTAAATAGTCAGGTGAAGTGTAGTTGTTTTCAATCAAATATTCAGCTGCCGCGATGAAGTCATCAAAGACATTCTGCTTTTGTAATTGCGTTCCGGCTTTATGCCATTCTTTACCATATTCACCACCACCTCTTAAATTAGGAACAGCATAAATACCACCTTGTTCCATCCAAACAGCATTTGCAATACTAAAGTTAGGCTGTAGACTAATATTAAAACCGCCATAACCATATAAGATGGTAGGGTTCTTGCCGTTTAGCTCAATTCCTTTTTTATAGGTAATGATCATTGGTACTTTTGTACCATCTTTAGAGTTATAGAAAACTTGTTTAGACTCATAAGCATCACTTTCAAAACCTATTGTAGGTTTTTTATAAACTGAGTAATCGCCATCTTGAGTATTGAATTTATAGATAGTATATGGGTTGGTATAGTTCGTAAATCCGAAATACAATTCTTTGTCTTCTTTTTTACCGTTAAATCCACCGGCATTTCCAACACCAGGAAGTTTTATCTCTCGAACCAACTTACCATCCATGTCATATTGAAGTACTTTAGAAATGGCATCGACCATATATTCGGCAAAGAAGTATCCGCCTCCGGTACTTGGGCTTAAAACATTTTTAGTTTCAGGGATAAATTCTTTCCAATTTTCAGGTGCCGGATTCGATGCATCAACAGTTACAATTTTTTGATTTGGAGCATTCATATTTGTTACCAAATATAATTTGCCGCCATCATTGTCGATTACATAAGTATCACTATCAAAATTGTCTAGTACAGTTACTAAAGGACTGTTTGATTTGGTTAAATCTTTAATATACAAATCATTCCCAGAAGTAGATTTGGCACCAGAAATCACTAAATAACGATCGTCTTCTGTAACTCCACCAAATATATATCTACGCTTTTGAGCTTCTGTACCTCCAAAAATTAGCTTGTCATCTTTTTGCTGAGTACCTAGTTTATGATAATATAGCTTATGCTGATCTGTTTTAGCAGAAAGCTCACTTCCCTTGGGCTTATCATAGCTAGAATAGAAGAAACCATCATTGCCTTTCCATGAAACTCCACTGAATTTTACATCAATTAAAGTGTCTTCCTTTATTTCTTTTGTTAGCGCATCCATAACAATGATTTTACGCCAGTCTGATCCTCCTTCAGAGATAGTATAGGCGGCGATACTTCCATCTTTAGAGAAAGTTAAACTTCCTAAAGAAGTTGTGCCGTCTTCAGAAAAAGTATTTGGATTTAAAAATATTTCAGGGTCTTCATTATCTTTCTGTCTATAAACAACATACTGATTCTGTAATCCGTCATTTTTATAGAAATAGGTGTATTCTCCTTCTTTAAAAGGAGCTGAATATTTCTCATAATTCCATAATTTCTCCAAACGATTTTTTAGCTCTTCTCGGTAGGGAATTTTGTCTAAATATCCGAAGGTTACCTTATTTTGTTCTTTGACCCATTCACCGGTCTCATCAGACATATCATCCTCTAACCATCGATAAGGATCTTTTACTTCTGCTCCGAAATAGGTATCTACGGTATCAACCTTTTTAGTTTCTGGATAGGTCATTGCTAGTTGTTCTTCAGTTTTTTGTTCTGTTTTACAGGAAATTAATAGCAGAGAGGCCGCTACAAATAGAGTTAGTTTTTTCATGAGTTATGTTTAAGAAGCTATAAAATTAACCAAAATAGGCTCACCGAAAAAGTGAGCCTTTAATTCTAAGCAAAATTTATGATTTCTTTAAGACAATTTAAACGGTTGCTTTAGAGCTAATTAAATTATTTGCCACTAAGTATTCTGCAATCTGTACTGCATTTGTAGCAGCCCCTTTTCGTAAATTGTCAGAAACAATCCACATATTTAAAGTTTTAGGCTGTGATAAATCACGACGTATTCTACCTACAAATACATCATCTTTGCCTTCAGCATAAATTGGCATTGGATATGTGTTACTCGCTGTATTGTCTTGAACCGTAACACCAGATGTTTCACTTAAGATGTTTCTTACTTCGGTTTCGTCAAAATCATGTTCAAATTCAATGTTAACACTTTCGCTATGTCCTCCTACTACAGGTATGCGAACCGCTGTTGCTGTGATGGCAATTGATTTGTCATCTAAAATCTTTTGTGTTTCTCGAACTAGTTTTAATTCTTCTTTTGTATAACCATTACTTTCGAACACATCACAATGTGGTATTGCATTTCTATGGATTGGGTAAGGGTAGGCCATTTCACCATTTTCACCTTTGTATTCATTCTCAAGTTGTTGAACGGCTTTTACTCCGGTTCCTGTTATAGATTGATACGTAGATATTACCAATCTTTTTATTCCATATTTTTTATGAAGTGGAGCTAAAGCGACTACCATCTGAATGGTTGAACAATTAGGATTTGCAATAATTAAGTCATCTTCGGTGAGCTGAGCAGCATTAATTTCGGGGACAACTAATCGTTTAGTAGCATCCATACGCCAGGCTGATGAATTATCAATAACTACAGTTCCAACTTCTGCAAACTTGGGAGCCCATTCAAGAGAAGTACTTCCTCCAGCCGAGAAAATTGCTATATCTAAGTGCATATCAATAGCTGTTTGTAAACCAACAATGGTATAGTCGGTATTTTTGAAAGTTATTTTTTTACCAACAGAACGTTCAGAAGCTACAGGTATTAATTCTGTAATTGGAAAATTACGTTCTTCTAGTACTTTTAACATCACTGTGCCTACCATTCCGGTAGCGCCAACTACAGCTACTCTCATGATTTTCTTTATTTATGATTAATTTCATGCAAATTTCATAAAAAAGACTATAAAAAAGCTCTTAAAACCAATAAAATTCTTTAAAAGTTTAATATCTATCAAAAGAACTTGATTTTTTAAATTTTAAACTTTTATTTAGAATGAAGAAATCGCGAATAGATGCGGTGTTCATTTTGTCAAAGTTTTCTATGGTCTTCTCAAAGAAAAAATTTTTATAACTAAGAAAATTAGTACTTTTGCCCAAAATTTATAACAATCTTTTAATCTTAAAATTAGTATAGCATGCAACTGTACAATACATTAAGTGCAAAAGAAAGAGCCGCGTTAATCGAAGAAGCTGGTCAACAGCGATTAACCTTATCTTTCTATCAGTACGCCAAAATTGGTAACCCTCAATTATTTAGAAATCATCTTTTTGTTGCTTGGAATGAGCTCGATGTTTTAGGTAGAATCTATGTAGCTCGCGAAGGAATTAACGGGCAATTATCGGTGCCTGCTGAGAATTTTAATGCATTTAAATCGCACTTGGATAGCATCCCGTTTTTGAAAGATATTCGCTTAAATATTGCGATTGAACAAGATAATATGTCGTTCTTAAAACTTAAGGTTAAAGTGCGTCATAAAATTGTGGCCGATGGTTTGAATGATGATACCTTCGATGTTACAAATAAAGGTGTGCATTTAAAAGCAAAGGAATTTAATCAATTACTTCAAGACCCAAATACCATTTGCGTTGATATGCGAAATCACTACGAAAGTGAAATTGGGCATTTTAAAGGAGCAGTTACTCCTGATGTTGATACTTTTCGCGATTCCTTAGATATTATAGAAGAAGATCTTAAGGAACATAAAGAAGATAAAAATCTTTTAATGTATTGCACGGGAGGTATTCGTTGTGAGAAAGCAAGTGCCTATTATAAACATAAAGGTTTTAAGAATGTATACCAACTTGAAGGTGGTATTATTGAATATATGCGTCAGGTAAAAGCAGATAATTTAGAAAATAAATTTATCGGTAAGAACTTTGTGTTTGATCACCGTCGAGCAGAAAGAATCTCAGATGATGTAATTGCTAGCTGCCACCAATGTGGAAAACCTTGCGATACTCATGTAAATTGTGAAAATGAAGCTTGTCATTTATTATTCATTCAGTGTGAAGAATGTAAAGATAAGTTGCAGGGGTGTTGTTCAATAGATTGTCAAGAGGTCTATAACCTTCCATATGAAGATCAAAAGGCACTTCGTAGAGGAAAGCATAATAGTAATAAAATATTTAAGAAAGGGCGTTCAGATGTTCTTAAGTATAAGAAATAATTACTCGTGTAAATAATATGCGATATACTTAAAAGCTAGTATTACGGCAATAATAATGAGAAGTACAAGCCAAACTTTTCTATAGTGAATTTTGTGTAATTTGATGTCTTTTCTATAGGTCCAAACCATTACTATGGCAAAACCAATTATAAAAAGTAAGGCAAAAATTTTTTGTCCGGTACTAAAATCCATTTAGATATGATTATTTGCGCAAAAATACGTTTTTTTGTGTTTTAACTTTCAATATGGTAAAGAACGCGATTATTTTTGGGGCTACTTCGGGAATTGGTGAAGAATTAGCAAGACTTTTGGTTGAAGATGGTTATAATGTGTTAATTACAGGGCGAAGAGTTGAGCGATTAAAAGAGATTCAAAAGTCTAGCCCGAGTCAGTATAAAATTCGTCAGCATGATGTAACCAATACTGATGATACTGACGCTTTTTTTAATCAAATTCCGTCGTTTTTTGATAAGGTTGATCTAATAATACATAATTCAGGTATAATGCAGCCTAATTTTAGTTTGGAATGGCAAAAAGATCTACCTACGCTGAATACCAACGTTATTGGTGCAACTAAAATTTATCAATTGGCGTATAATTTTTTTAAAGAGCAAGGTTACGGGCATTTAGTAAGTGTCACTTCAGTAGCTTCAATAAGAGGTAATAGATTTGTTGCTGCTTATCATGCATCTAAAGCCTATCAATCGAGTTATATGGAGTCGTTATGGATGAAAGCACAACGAACCAAAAAAGCAAAAATATATGTTACCAATATTCTTCCGGGTTATGTAGATACTGATATTATTGAAGGGCCTACTTTTTGGATGGCTCCTTTAGGCAAGGCCACAAAGCAAATTTATACTGCTATAAAAAAGAAAAAACGAAAAGCATATATAACAAAAAGATGGAGATTGGTTGCCTTATTACTTAAGGTCATACCTGCCAAACTAATACTTAAATATTTATAAATGAAGAATAAAATAAAAGCAGTTCAAGAATTCCATACAGCATTTGATATTGGCTATAAAACGGAACCTATAGCTAAATTATCTGATCAAAAATTGCAATTACGTTTTGACTTAATGGATGAAGAGAATAGAGAGTATTTAGAAGCTGCTAAAAACAATGATTTAATTGAAGTGGCAGATGCCCTTGGTGACATGCTGTATATTTTATGTGGAACTATTATAGAGCATGGAATGCAAGATAAAATTGAAGAGGTATTTAATGAAATTCAACGTAGTAACATGAGTAAATTAGGTGCCAATGGTAAGCCGATTTATAGGGAAGATGGAAAGGTTATGAAAGGCCCTAATTATTTTAAACCAAATATTGCAGAGATATTAGAACAATAAAAAAAAGGAGCTTCATGAAGCTCCTTTTTTTATGATTTTTTCACCTTATTCAACACCGTATCTCCATCCATATGGATCATCAATGATGTTGTATTGTATATCGGTTAATTTCTTTTTAAACCTTAATGCATACGAATCCTCTTGTTCATTTAATTCAAATTCTTGATTGCCATGACTAAACTGAGATATTTGAGTAACAACCGCTGCAGTACCTGCGCCGAATATTTCTTTTAAACTACCATCTTTAGCCGCCGTTTTAATTTCAGCAACCGAAACGGGTCTTATTTCAATAGCAACTCCTTCATCTTGAGCAAGCCTGATTATACTTTTACGAGTAATTCCATCTAGGATTCGATCATTTGTTGGAGCTGTTAATAATTTATCACCTACCCTGAAGAAAATATTCATAGTTCCTGCCTCTTCAAGATATTCATGAGTATTGGCGTCGGTCCAAACCACTTGCTGATATCCTTTTTCCTGAGCTAATTTAGTAGGGTAAAATTGAGCAGCATAGTTACCGGCAGCTTTAGCATATCCTACACCACCATCAGCAGCTCTACTATATTTTTCTGCAAATAAAACCTTTACTGGTTTATCATAATATGCCTGTGCAGGAGAACAGATAATCATAAATTTATATTCTTCAGAACGTGATGCCGCAACAGCATGCTCAGAAGCAATTACGAATGGGCGAATGTATAACGAGTTTCCATACCCTTTTTGAATCCAATCTTTATCTAATTGTAATAAGGTGGTCAAGCCTTCGAAGAAATATTCTTTTGGAAATTCTGGAATTGCCATTCTTTCTGAGGACTTATTGATCCTGTCAAAGTTATCTTCAGGTCTAAATAACCAAACTTTATCATTTTCATCTTTATAAGCTTTCATTCCTTCAAAGACCGCTTGTCCATAATGAAATACGCGTGCAGAAGGCTCAATAGAAAGCGGGCCATAAGGTACAATTTCTGGTTGCAGCCATTTACCGTCTTTAAAATCACAAACAAACATATGATCTGTAAAGGTTCTGCCAAACTGTAAGTTGCTAAAATCTACTTGATCAATTTTAGAATTTGTAACTTTTTGAACCTTAATAGTTGAAGGTATTTGTATACTCATCATGAATGAAATTTTTTACGGTGCAAAAGTACAAAATTTAATTGCTTTTTATGTTAAAGATTTGCTTTGTCTTTTAATTATTTTATAATGAACAGATTATATTAAATTGTTTAAAATTTAACTTAGTGGTGAGACTCAAAGAAGTAATTATTTAATTCTAATACACGAATATTAGTTATTTTTGTAGAAAGCTAAGGTATAATATGAAACAACTTATTTTTTTATCTGTAATGGTTTTTCTTATGGCATGTAACGAAAAGACCAAAAACACTATAGAGGATGATGCATATGTCTCTTACGGCGATAAAATTTCTAAAAAAAATAGTATTTCCAAAGAAGAAATGGCTCAAAAGTTTAATACTTTAAAAGATGGAGATACTGTTAACATAAAGTTTAGCGCTACAATCAACGAAGTTTGTAAGAAAAAAGGATGTTGGATGAAGTTAGATTTAGGTGAAGAGCAAGAATCAATGGTAAGGTTTAAAGACTACAGCTTTTTTGTACCTAAAGATGCAGATAGTAAAGAAGCAATTGTTGAAGGCAAGGCATATATAACCAAAATCTCGGTTGACCAGCTAAGGCATTATGCAAAGGATGGTGGAAAATCTGAAGAAGAAATCGCAAAAATAACGGAGCCGGAGCTTACCTATGCTTTCGAAGCTCATGGAGTTCTTCTAAAGGAATAACTTTTATTTTGAAACGTGAGATATTGATCACCAAAGATGGTTCTACAACCATTCATTTGCCTGAATGGAATGAACAATATCATTCAAAACATGGGGCTATTCAAGAAGCGTATCATGTATTTATTACCCATGGATTATCTCAATTTAACGACAAAAAAGAAGTTTCGATATTAGAAATTGGTTTTGGTACGGGTCTCAATTGTTTGATTACTTTCTTAGAATCTTTAAAGAGTAAACAGTCTATAAACTATGTTGGTGTTGAAGCATATCCTGTTGAAGAAAACGAGGTTAAACAACTAAATTATATTTCGGAGTTAAATGCCCAAAAATTCACTAGTGTATTTCATGATATACACGCACGCAATTGGGAAGAGTTTCATGCGCTTTCACAAACTTTTGTACTTAAAAAAAGAAAGCAATTTTTTCGTGAGATTAAAGATGATAATGCTTTTGACCTTATCTATTTTGATGCTTTTGGGGCACGAGTACAGCCCGAATTATGGACAGAAGCTATCTTTCAAATAATGTTTAAAGCACTTAAATCTAACGGTGTTTTAGTAACTTATTCTGCTAAAGGGAGTGTACGAAGAGCTTTGTTAGCTGTTGGGTTTAGAGTTGAACGTTTGCCAGGCCCTCCAGGTAAACGCGAAATGCTTAGAGCAAAGAAATTCTAGAAAAAAGCTTAAAAAATTAAAATTGATGGTTTATGTGTAACCACTTCTTAACTTTTGATGTCTAACTTGCTAAATGAAGCAACCAAACGACCAAATTTATATAGACAGCGTTCTAGAAGGTGATGCGTCATCGTATAGCTATCTTGTTGAAAGATATAAAGATATGGCTTATACCGTGGCACTGAAAATTTTGCGTAATGCGGAAGATGCTGAGGAAGTAGCGCAAGATAGTTTTATAAAGGCATTTCAACAATTAAGCACATTTAGAGGGAAATCTAAGTTTTCAACATGGTTATATACTATTGTTTATAGAACAGCAATTTCTAAAACGCGTAAGAAAAAATTGGAAGTTACAGATATTGATGAATATGTTATTGATAATTATACGACTGAAAGGTCATCATCACAAATTGATGGATTGACATATGAAGAGCAACAGAAGTATGTATCTTTAGCTATAGATAAATTACCCGAGTTAGATGCTTTATTGGTAACTTTGTTCTATATGGATGATAAGTCTTTGGATGAAATTAAAGACATTACGGGATATTCAAAAACAAATATTAAAGTAAGACTATTTAGAGCAAGAAAGAAACTATATAAAGAGCTGGAGCTACTACTAGATGACGAAATAAAAACCATCTTATAATGGATAAAAGAAAGAAGAAACATATTGAGAACTTATTGAAGCAAACGCCTACTGCCAAAGCTCCAAAAGACTTTGTTTCTAGTGTGATGAATGATGTTGAAACGCTTACAAATGAAGAATTATTAAAAGATGTTAGATTGTCTGAATTACTGAGGAAAGGAAGTTTAGAGAAGCCGTCATCAAACTTCGTCTCTAATGTAATGACTACCATTCAATCTGAAAAAGAATTTAATTATCAGCCTATTATTAGTAAGCGATCATGGTTCTTAATTGCTGGTCTTTCAACAGTTATTATTGCTTATGTGTTATCAATAAGCACAGCTTCTGGAGCTTCTACAATTTACACTAAAACGACACCCTACATACAAAAAGTCCAATCTTTATGGCAGAATCTGTCGTTAAGTTTTGAAATTTCTCCGCTACTAGTACTTAGCTTAGTCTCTTTAACCTTCCTAGTATTTCTAGATTATGCATCAAGGGTAAGAAATTATATATAAATACTTAAATAAGAGCAACCAATTGGTAAGCATTGCATCTTAGTTTAATTATAATTAATGGCACTTAAACTATTGTAATTCTAATTTATTTGTAAATTTGTCGACTACAAAAATCAGTCTGCCATTTATTGTCAAACTGATTTTTGACGAAAACGAGTTAAAGTCTGTGACTTAATTTATGAAATTGTGTCATAGTTGTAAATTGTGATGAAGAAGATATGGTAAAAAATTACTCCCCTCTTAAAAAAGGTTTTACTTCTATTGGTAAAGCTTTTCTTTTACTTTTTTTATGCTTAGTGGTGTTTGCTGCGGGAGCGCAAACTTCAGATTTAAGTATTACTAAGACAGTAAATAATGCTGCTCCTAATGTAGGAGATCAAATAACCTTCTCTATAACCATTACAAATGCTGGGCCAGATGTGGCTACCGGTGTTACTGTAAGAGATGTTTTGCCTACTGGTTATGGAGGCTTAACAAGTATAAGTGGTGGAGGTTCTTCAACAGGAAATACTGTTTTATGGCCTGGCTTGACTATTCCGGTTACAAATGCGCCTGGAGATGAGATTGTATTAACCTTATCTACAAATGTATTGGCGAGTGGCGATTATAATAATAGAGCAGAGATTATCGCCTCTGATAGTAATGACCCAGATAGTGACCCTAATCAAAGCTTTGATGTTGATGACGGCTTAGACGGAACACCTGATTTAATCGATGATGATGAAACTAGTGAAGTAGTCGTTACTCCTATGCGCGCAGATCTTAGCCTAACGAAGTCAGTTGATAATTCCACTCCTTTATTCGGAGAGGAAGTAACCTTTACCTTATCATTAACCAATGCTGGCCCTGATATTGCAACGGGTGTGTCTGTGCAAGATATATTACCTTCAGGTTACGGTGGTATTACCAGTATTAGCGGAGGTGCTACTACTTTAGGTAATAATGTTAATTGGAATGGTTTGACGGTTAATCCGGGACAAACCATATTTTTAACAGTCTCAGCTAACGTTTTGCAGAATGGTGAATATAATAATAGAGCTGAAATAGTGGCTTCCGATGTGCATGATTTAGATAGTGACCCTTCATCAAGTTTCGATGATGATGATTACGCTGATGGAATCATTGACGATGATGAAACCGATTTTGTAATTGTTACACCTTCAGTTTCAGATGTTAGCATAACGAAAGAAGTTGAACTATTAGATGCTAATCTTATTAACGGTAGGCCACATCAAGGTACGAATGTGATATTTACAATTACAGTAACAAATAATGGTCCGAACGATACTCAGAACGTAACGGTTTTGGATCAACTACCAGCTGGATATATATACTTATCTGATGACGGCTTCGGAGATTATAATCCTGCTACAGGGGTATGGACAATTGGTGATTTAGCAGATGGAGGCCAAGAAACCTTAAATATTACGGCCGTTATAGGTTTAGAAGATGATTATACGAATACTGCCGAAATAACAAATTCTGATAGTTTTGATTCAGATCTATCTAATAACCAAGATAGTGCTTCTATAGATCCTATAGATGTATTTATCCCTGAGGCATTTTCTCCTAATGGAGATAATATTAATGACACATTTGAAGTGCCTGGTTTAGGACTTTTATATCCCGATTTTAAAATTGAGATTTTTAATAGATGGGGTAGTAAAGTTTACGAATATGAAAATCAAGGCAGAACGTCACCTTCTTGGTGGGATGGATTTTCTAACGGAAACTTAAACTTTAATGGAAGTAAGAGAGTCCCAGCCGGTACTTACTATTATATTATTTATTTTAATCAAGATAACATTGCACCGATTTCTAATTGGGTATATGTAAATAGATAAAAAGAGCTAGATGAAAAGAATTTTACTTATACTAATAATTACTAGTTTGTTTGTATTTGATGGGTTTTCTCAGCAAGATCCGCAATACACCCAATACATGTATAATATGAATGTTGTAAATCCAGCTTATGCAGGTTCAAGAGAAACTTTAAGTATAGGATTGTTAGGGAGATTTCAATGGACAGGATTAAACGGCGCTCCCGAAACGTACACTGCATCTATTCATGCACCACTGTCTAATAAAGTTGGACTTGGCTTATCTGTTATTGCAGATGAAAACGGGCCTTTAAAAGAACAGAATATTTATGCAGACTTTTCATATACTTTAGAAACTTCTGAAATAGGTAGACTGGCCTTTGGTTTAAAAGCAGGAGTGACACTAAAACAAGTAGGGCTGTTTTCATTAACAAGAGTAACTCCAGATGATCCATCATTTAATGATAATGTAAATTCAACAGACCCAAATATTGGGGCAGGAGCTTTCTACTACACTGATAGATTTTATGTTGGACTTTCAATGCCGAACATATTAGAAGTGGCACACGCGGAATTTGAAGATGGTAGAATTTCAAAAGTTTCTGAAAAAATGCATTACTTCTTAACTTCTGGTTATGTGTTCGATTTGAATAAAAATCTTAAATTTAAACCATCAATATTGGTAAAAGCAGCTTTAGGCGCTCCTCTTTCAATGGATTTTTCTACCAATTTTTTGTTTAATGAACGTTTTGAATTAGGTGCCAGCTATCGTTTCGATGATTCGATAAGTGGATTGGTAAATGTTGCTGTTTCACCTAATCTTAGATTAGGTTTTGCATATGATCATACCTTAACAAATTTAGGTGATTTTAATAACGGTTCTTTTGAAGGAATCTTGCTATGGGATATTGTTTCGTCAGATAAGAAAATCAAATCGCCAAGATTCTTTTAAACTAACTAAAACGAATTTATTACTATGAAAAATATATGTACCTTACTATTATTAGCAGCATCTTTGCTAATTGGTGCACAAACTACACCAGGTAAACACTCAGTTAAAATTAGTACCGTTAATACAAAATTGGCCGATTTTGGTGTTAACTTTATGGGAGATGATAAAGTCATTTTTGCAGCTCCAAATGATAAAGTAACTATTGTTAGAAGGGTATGGAGAGAAAACGGTCAGCCATACCTAGACCTATTTATTGGAGATATTGATAGTACCGGAAGTATTGTTAACAAGAGAAAATTGGGCGGAGAAGTAAATAGAAGGCTCCATGAAGCTTCTGTGGCTTTTACCAAAGATCTAAAAACGGTATATTTTAGTGCCAATAACTATAACGAAAAAGAGAAGTCTATTCGTGGTAAAGAAGGGTATGATAATATCCAGTTATATACGGCTAAAGTTAACGAGGCAGGGGAGTGGATAAACATTGAAAAATTGCCGTTCAATAGTAATGATTATAACACTGGATTACCTTCGTTAAACAACGATGATAAAAAACTATACTTTGTGTCTGATAAACCTGGAGGTTTCGGAAAAGCAGATATCTATGTTGTAGATGTTTTATCGGATGGATTTAGTGAACCAAAAAACTTAGGGCCTCGAATCAATACTGAAGAAAGAGAGATGTTTCCCTTTATTGCAGAAGACAATATTCTATATTTTTCTTCTAACGGGCATGCAGGTTATGGAAACTTAGATGTATTTGCTAGTAAGATTTTTGATAGCACAGTATCTGAAGCCTTAAACCTAGAACAACCTATCAATAGCCCTAAAGATGACTTCGCGTACATTCTGAATAATAAAGGTCAAAATGGCTTCTTCTCGTCGAATAGAGCAAATGGAAAAGGAGATGATGATATTTATTCTTTCTTGGAAGATGAAGAGCTATTTATAGAATGCCTTCAAGAAATTAAAGGAGTTGTAAGAGATATAGATACAAAAGAATTAATACCTGGAGCAATAGTTCAGATTTTAGATAAAGATGGAAACCAGTTGCAGATTACAGCTGCTCATGAAGAAGATGCTTCGTTTAGCTTTAAAGTACCTTGTAGTGCTGAATATACTTTGGTAGGGACGAATGACGGATATTTAAAGGAAGAACGTGCTATTAAAACGGTAAATGATCTTGATACAGAACCAATCGTTGAAAATCTAGACTTAACACCAGACTTTAAAATGGTTGGAGATGAACTATTGATAAATATTAATGTTATCTATTTTGATTTTGATAAGTATAACATTAGACCTGATGCTGCAATTGAGTTAGATAAAGTAGTTGAGGTAATGAAGAAATATCCTGAGTTAGATATTTTTGCAACGTCTCATACCGATGAAAGAGGTTCAGCTTCTTATAATAAGAGATTATCAGATAAAAGGGCTAAGTCTACTGTGGAATATATAATTTCTAAAGGGATTGATCCGAGTAGAATTTCTAGCGAAGGAAAAGGAGAAACAGAACCTGCTGTTGACTGTGAAGGCAAAAAATGCACTGAAGAAGAACATCAGTTAAATAGAAGAACAAACTTTAAAGTACAAGAACAGATTAGAGTTAGAAGAGAAGAGTAAAAATTAACAGATAAAACTAATTAAGCCGTATTTTTTTGAATGCGGCTTTTTTTATATAAATTTTAATAAATGCTGTAATACCGGGTTTCTATTTGTTTTATTCCAGATAGCCGAGAGAATTGTTCGTTGTTTAATTTTGTTGAGTTCAATAAATTTTACATTCATGTTATATCCCGTTTGTAAAGATTTAGGGACAATAGAGATGCCTAAATGATGCTCAACCAACCGATAAATTGAACTAGCATGAATGGTATTATGCGAGATAATAGGTGTGAAGCCATGCTCATCAAAAATTTGCATTACCTTTTCGTAGTATGAAGGGCTATATGAGGGGTCGAACATAATAAATGGCTCATTTTTTAATTGCTGTAATCCTTTAAATGATTCTTTATTTAAAGGATGATTTTTGGGTAATACTAAGCAAAAAGCTTCCTTAAGAACTGGTTTTAGTTCAATAGTTCTTGGCACACGCTCCGTTCTAACAAAACCTATATCAATATCACCAGAGATTAATTGATTTATTTGCTGCGCATTATCCATCTCTTTTAAACTAAATGTAACCTTAGAAAGTTCTCTCTTAAACTTCAATAAGAGATCTGGTATTATTTGATTCATAGCCGATCCTACATAACCTAAGCGTATGTTTCCGTTTATACCTTTATCTATTAATGTTGCATGATCTAATATGTCATTGAGTTCTTTTAAATTCCGTTTCAGTTCGTTTTTGAGATATATTCCTGCTTGTGTTAAAGCGACTTTTCTGTTGCTTCGTTCAAATAATAATATACCTAGGTCTTCTTCCATCTGTTTGATTTGCCTGCTAAGACCCGGTTGAGAAATGAATAGGCGTTCTGCGGCTTTTCGAAAATGCAAATCTTCGGCAACAGCCAAGAAATAACGAAAATGACGATATTCTAATTGATTACTTATAGTTATCATTTAATATCAAAATTAATATTGTTAAGCATCAAAAATAAAGATAACTTTGAAGAAAACAAAAATTAGATGTTTAGATACGGAATAGATCATCTTACTGTAAAAAAAGCTATCGCAATAATCAACGGTAGTCTTAAAGCTGTTTTAACAAAAGAAACCATTGATAAGGTAAAAGCTTGTAGAAAAAAGGTGGAGGTAATGGCAAATGGAGATAAAGCGGTGTATGGAATTAATACTGGGTTTGGACCACTATGCGATACACAGATAACACCTGAAGAAACAAGTAAACTGCAAGAAAATTTATTAATTACTCATGCCGTGGGTGTTGGTAAACCGATTGATAAAGAACTTTCAAAAATGATGATGATATGTAAAGTGCATGCGCTCTGTCAAGGTTTTTCTGGGGTTCGTTTGGCACTTATTGAACGTATTATTTATTTTATAGAGCATGATTTACTTCCTGTGGTTCCGGAACAAGGGTCTGTAGGAGCATCTGGAGACCTGGCGCCATTATCGCATTTGTTTTTACCCTTGCTTGGGGAGGGCGAATTTTGGATAGAGGATGCGGTTGTTTTGGCCAATGAAGTACTAGAATCTCATAATCTTGAACCATTGCAATTGCAAGCTAAAGAAGGATTGGGTCTTATTAATGGTACGCAGTTTATTTTAGCACATGCAATTAAAGGACTCCATAAAATGTCCTACTTATTAGATCTTGCCGATGTTGTCGGAGCGATGACGCTCGAAGGGTTTCAAGGAAGTGCATCTCCATTTAAAGAAGATTTGCATCGAATAAGACCTTTCTCCGGGAATCTAAAAGTAGCCGAGCGTATTCGCATGTTACTTAAGAATTCTCAGAATGTAGAAAATCATTTAGAATGCGATCGAGTACAAGACCCGTATTCAATTCGTTGTATGCCCCAGGTTCATGGAGCATCAAGAAACGCTTTTGATCATCTTAATATGCTCGCTGAGATTGAAATGAATTCGGTAACCGACAATCCTATTGTTTTGAGTGAGACCGAAGCAATTTCTGGAGGTAATTTTCATGGACAGCCCTTAGCAATGGCAATAGATTATGGAGCATTGGCAGCTGCCGAATTAGGAAATATCTCCGATAGACGTTGTTACTTACTCTTAGAAGGGAAATATGGTTTACCAAGATTACTTACCAAAAGTGGTGGATTGAATTCCGGGTATATGATTCCGCAATATACCACGGCGGCATTGGTTACAGAAAATAAATCGTTGTGTTTTCCACCATCAGCCGATAGTATACCTACATCATTAGGTCAAGAAGATCATGTGTCAATGGGGAGCATTTCTGGACGTAAATACAATCAAATACTAGAAAACCTAGAAAAGATATTAGCCATTGAGCTGATGTATGCAGCACAAGCAATGGAGTTTAGACGTCCTAATACATTTTCAAAGATCATAGAACAAAACTTTACACTAATTAGAAGTAAAGTAGCCAAACTAGAAGACGATCGCATCTTAAAAGATGATATTAATAACTTAATTCGTTTGGTAAAAGAACGAGCATTTATTGTAGAAGCTTTGTAAAGGCTTTTCACCCTTAAAATTTTAAAATTAGAAGAGATATGACTTTTCAAGAACAAATATTACAAGGAATTCCAAATGAGCTACCTCAAAAAAGAGAATATCCTGAAGGAGCGAATAGAGCTCCAAAACGAAAAGATATTTTATCAAAAGAAGAAAAGCAACTCGCAATACGTAATGCACTGCGTTATTTTCCAAAAACTTGGCATAGAGAATTAGCGATCGAATTTGCGCAAGAATTAAATGATTATGGCAGAATATATATGTATCGTTTCAAGCCTGATTATAAAATATACGCAAGGG
Source organism: Maritimimonas sp. 2205BS37-2 (assembly GCF_056591755.1). Taxonomy (NCBI): domain Bacteria; kingdom Pseudomonadati; phylum Bacteroidota; class Flavobacteriia; order Flavobacteriales; family Flavobacteriaceae; genus Maritimimonas; species Maritimimonas sp. 2205BS37-2. Next base: position 174,474 of record NZ_JBWQOI010000003.1, on the reverse strand, counting down.
CTATTGAAGAATATCCTGGGCAATCAAAGCAAGCTGCGGCAATTATGTTGATGATTCAAAATAATTTGGATCCAGCGGTAGCACAACACCCAGAAGAATTAATCACCTATGGCGGTAATGGTGCGGTGTTTCAAAATTGGGCACAATATTTATTAACGATGCAGTATTTAGCAACAATGACCAATGATCAAACATTACATATGTATTCTGGTCATCCCATGGGGCTATTTCCCTCTTCGACAGAATCTCCGAGGGTTATCGTTACAAACGGAATGATGATTCCAAATTACTCCCAACCAGATGATTGGGAAAAATATAATGCCTTGGGAGTAACTCAATATGGACAAATGACAGCGGGCTCGTATATGTATATTGGTCCGCAAGGCATCGTACATGGTACAACAATTACGGTAATGAATGCCTTTCGTAAAATCTTGCACGAAGGTGAAAATCCTAAGGGGAAAATATTCTTAACCGCCGGATTAGGAGGTATGAGTGGCGCACAACCAAAAGCGGGTACAATTGCTTCTTGTATTACTATTTGTGCAGAAGTGAACCGCAAGGCTGCAACTAAACGCTTTGAACAAGGTTGGGTAGATGTATTAGTAGATAATATGGATGATTTGCTCCATCGAGTGAAGCAAGCTCAGGCCAATGAAGAAGTCGTTTCGATTGCGTATATCGGGAATGTGGTAGAAGTATGGGAGCGTTTTGATGAAGAAAATGTATTTATTCATGTTGGTTCAGATCAAACATCGTTGCATATTCCTTGGACAGGAGGGTATTATCCTGTAGAAATTTCCTATGAAGAATCGAATAGATTAATTCGAGAAGAGCCAGAAATTTTTAAGCAAAAAGTACAAGAATCACTACGTCGTCATGCTGCAGCCATTAATAAACATGTTGATAAAGGGACTTATTTTTTCGATTATGGAAATGCTTTCTTATTAGAAGCATCACGAGCTGGAGCAGATGTGATGGCCGAAAATCAAATTGACTTTAAATATCCCTCATATGTGCAAGATATTTTAGGGCCAATGTGTTTTGATTATGGTTTTGGTCCATTTAGGTGGGTATGTACTTCCGGGAAACCTCAAGATTTAGATCAAACAGATGAAATAGCGATGAAAGTCTTGCAAGAGATAATGGAAAATTCTCCAAAAGAAATTCAATTGCAAATGCAAGATAATATTACTTGGATAAAGGACGCGAAGCAAAATAAAATGGTGGTTGGTTCTCAAGCACGTATTTTATATGCAGACGCCGAAGGACGTGCTAAAATTGCTAAAGCCTTTAACGACGCAATTGCTGGCGGTGTAATTGGCCCGGTAGTATTAGGAAGAGACCACCATGATGTTAGTGGTACCGATTCTCCGTATAGAGAAACTTCGAATATTTATGATGGAAGTAAATTCACTGCCGATATGGCCATTCATAATGTTATTGGAGATAGTTTTAGAGGAGCAACTTGGGTATCTATTCACAATGGTGGCGGTGTTGGCTGGGGCGAAGTAATTAATGGTGGTTTTGGGATGTTATTAGATGGAACATCTGAAGCCGAGAAACGTCTTAAAAAAATGCTGTTTTATGATGTTAATAACGGTATTGCGAGAAGAAGTTGGGCACGTAACGAAGAAGCATTGTTTGCAATTAAACGTGAAATGGAACGAACACCAAGTCTAAAAGTAACGCTTCCTAATCTAGTTGACAATGATATTCTAACCAACTTGTTCTGATTAATTTAATGGAGAAAGTACAAGAATTTATAAAGCTAAATGCTGAATACCATCCGGCGGAAAAGATATATTGGCAGGGAAGAAAATCAAATCCTGATATTGAAAATCAGTATTGGCATCAAGAAATTGAGGTAGCCGACATTACCAAAGATGTTTCTAACGTTGACATTGCTTTGTTAGGATATGTTTGCGATGAAGGAGTACGAAGAAATCGAGGTAGAGTAGGAGCGCACCTTGGCCCTAGATCATTACGAGAAAGGTTGGCAAAGTTACCCATCCATTTTAGAAGAAAACGTGTAGTAGATATTGGTGATATTGTTTGTGTTGATGACGACATGGAATCATGCCAAGAGAAATTTTCACTTACTATTGAACGCCTATTGCAGTCTTCGATTTTTCCTATAGCAATTGGTGGAGGTCATGACATTGCTTATGCTCATTTTAATGGCATTTATAATGCTCTGAAAAATACGGGCAAAGATAGGATTGCCATTATAAATTTTGATGCCCATTTCGACCTAAGACCATTGGAAGGAAAGGGGAATTCTGGAACACCATTTAATCAATTAATAAGCGAATCAAAAATTGAAGAGCAGGCTATTGATTATTTTGCAATTGGTATTCAAAGACAATCAAACACAAAAGAACTTTTTGAGATTGCTGATAAAAATAATGTTGAGTACGCTGTTAATTACGACTGTGAATCTTCATCGGCTGAACTCGAGAATTTAAAAAATCGATTACGGCCAATTATAGAAAGAAATGACTATTTATACATTACGATAGATATGGACGGATTTTCGTCGGCATACGCTCCGGGTGTTAGTGCGCCATCTCCATTAGGATTTACACCTTATTTTGTTTTTAAAATGCTAAAGTTTTTATTTGAAACTCAAAAGGTAATTTCTTGTGATATTGCAGAATTAAATCCAACCTTAGATAGAGATGATCTTACGGCAAATTTAGCTGCTAAAATTGTTGATTTTATGGTAATGAAAATTGCGTCTCAAGAGTAGGTTAATTTTTGGAGTTTATGGCGATAAATTTTGTTTCAAGATATTTTTGAACCCATTTTCCATCTTTTCTAGAGCCAACAATAAACGTATAAGAATTATTGTCTAGTTTAATCCATGCATCGGTTATAAAAGAGTTTCCATACTTATATGTATAAAAGAGGTTGTCACCCTCTATATTGATTTCTCCAGTTGTGAGTCCACCAAAGACATCAAACTCCCAAAATTTTAATTTCTTATCACTTTTGTCAAATTGCCTGATTCCATGATTTCTAAGTCCATATTTTGTTTGCTTTAAATCTGTGAAACCTTTTGATTTTGCTATTACGATACTGCTGTCTAATGAATATTTATAGGTTACTTCTTGTTTGAACTTACTTCCGTCACCCCAATTCCCTTCGGCAGACCATGTTTTTCCGGTAAGTTTTTTAAAAACACTTAAATCATTTTGTTGCGCATACGAAATGGCGGTGCATAAAGCTAACGTGATAAAGGTAAATTTCAATTTCATTTTGAACAAATGTTTGATTTTGTTAGATAAGAATGATTACCTAAATCACTAAAATACTAAATCATCTATTTTAATGAGTGACTTTAACAATAATTTATAAGTTTTAGGCTTTTATGAGATATTAAAGCGTAGAGCTCTATACTTTAATAACCATATCAAAATCAGTAGCGGTTTCAATTACTTTTTGAATAATTTCTGGAGCAATAGATTTTTCTTGTGCGTCGGGTTCATGAATAGATATACCCATTAAATTAAAAAAACTGCTGAACCCTTTAGGGCTATGAATATTAATCCACCTACAGGTTTTTTCACTTTTGTTTCCAAACGTATGCAAGGTTTTTGGAGGAATGTCAACTGATTGACCAGCTTTTAAGGTTCTTATTTTACCGTTTATAAAAAATTCCATTTCTCCTTCGATGATTAAGAAGGACTCCTTGTAGGAATTGTGCAAATGAGGCGGAGGGCCTTGAATTTTAGCCGGAGTTTCTGCAAACATCAAGTCATAATCTCCAGAAGTGTCATGAAGTGTTACTTTGTGACCTAGTACCCATTTCGTATCCATAATTTTACTTTTATGAGATGTTTGTCTCACAAAGATATGTTTAAGTTTTTGTTTAAGCAAATTTTATGAGATATTTGTCTCATGAAAAGCAAATATATTAGTTCAGGAAGATCAAATCAAAAGTTAGAAACAAGAAAGAAAATAATTACTGGCGCAAAGTATTTTATTAAGAAAGGAATGAATTTCACCTTAGAAGATGTTGCGAAAAAGGTTAAGCTTTCCAGAGCCACAGTTTATAGGTATTACTCAAATGTAGATGTATTAGTTAGCGAAGCAGCTATAGATACGCCTAAGGATTCTCAAGCTATTTATGATAAATTACAACATCTTGAAATAGATAAAGCGCTAATGGGTATACAAGAGTATTATAATACTTTGACAATTAACAATGAAAACGCGTTCAGAAAATATTTAAGCGTTTCAATTATTTCTAAAAATACCGCTAATACACGTGGAGCAAGAAGAAATGAAACCTTGAAGCTCGCGCTTAATAATACTACACTTAATCAAGAAGAGAAAGGTAAACTATCGAAACTTTTAACAGTACTAATTGGAATAGAACCGTTGATTGTAACCAAAGATGTATGTGGGTTGAATAATAAGGAGTCCTTAGCCCTTCTTAAATGGGGTTTAGAAATGATATTGAAAGGGGTTGTTTTTAATGATAATAGTGATTAAGTTTTATCAAAACTCTAGGTATTAGTTATCTTAGCTCTAGTAGAATGTTGACCAAAAAAAGCACTGTTATTTATGATACAAGTTGTTAAAATTTTAATAAACAATGCCTAAAAGACAATATCAGGTGTACGTTATAGAATTATCGAAAAAAGTATATACTGAAAATAGAAAATTTCGAGAGGCAAACCCTCAATTCAATGGAGTTTTACAATGTCTTTATGTGGGTATGACAAGTAAGACTCCGAAAGAACGCTTTGCACAACATAAGACCGGTTATAGAAATAAAAAAGGATACAGGCTTTCGTCAACTATTGTTCAAAAATATGGCTTGTATCTAAGGCCAAGTCTTTATAATCATATTAATCCGATATCTACAAGAGCAGAAGCATTAAAAATGGAAGAAAAACTGGCCTTGGAGTTGAGAAGACAACGATATGCAGTATGGTTTAATTGATAAAGAAGGGTATTTAACAAGGAGCGTTTAGAACAATTATTTTAAAGTAATACGCATCACTAGGTATTAATTAATAATTTAAACCTTGGTTCGAATCGAAGATTCCTTAATGAACTACTTGTAGTGGTAAAATTATTTGTTTATTTATGTAAGATAACTTGCATAAATGGATACGGATTTCTTAAGAGGCCTAGTTAAGTATAGCGAATTGATAGCGGCTATATTTGCTTCAGTTTATTATCACAAGTTCAAATCAAAGCATATTAAATACTTTGTAATAATGCTTTGGTACATAGTTTTAGTTGAGTGGGGAATACACTTTTTAAAACTATTTAATATAAGAACATTATTTTTTTATAAAGAAAATGCGAATCAAGGTTATAACTTATGGCTTTACAATCAATTAATATTTGTTATAACCGTTGTTTTTTATTACTTGTACCATAAAACAATTAAGTACGGTCTATTTAAAAATGCTATTAAACTATTTGCAGTTATTTATGTAAGTAGTTTTATAATTAATTATTTATTTTTTCAAAGTTTTATTTGGGAGTCAACTGAAATACCTAAGGTAATAGGTTATGTCTTTATTGTAATTTGTGGAATATTCTATTTTATTGAAATATTAAGTTCAGAAAAAATAGTAACCTTCAAAAGGTTACTGATGTTTTGGATCACTGCAGGGGCAATATTATATTTTGCTGGTGTTATTCCATTTCTCCTAAAAAAAAATATTTACATGTTATTTGATGGAGTACATTGGCTTTATAATATAAATACTTTTTTAGCGGTAATAATGTATTTATTGATTGCTTTTGGCTTTTATTATAGTAAAGAGGAATAAAAACATTCTGGTTGATTGGGTGGATTAGTATTATGCTTTCTTTAGCCTTATTTGAGGTAAACTTCTCGCCATAAAAGGGTTAAAATAAAAATACCAACCTTATGGCTGGTATTTATTTTAAAGCTCCCCCTCTTGGGCTCGAACCAAGGACCCTCTGATTAACAGCGCATTTTTTCACGAATAAGTTAAACGAATTAGCGTTTTAAGACACTGATAATTAGTGTTTTAATTTTATTTGGTTTCAAATCTATTCATTTGAAATCAAACAGTTGCGTGCAAATTGAGTGCAAATTTTTTAACTTATATGTATGAAAACGAACTTGACATTGACGCTGGATTTACGACGGAAAAAATCGAATAATACCTATCCGATTATTTTACGATTGAGTCATTTAAGAAAGACAACTTCTATCTCCTTAGGATATTCTATTGGAAAAGAATATTGGGATGATAGAAAACGATGTGTTAAGAATTCGTATAAAGGGGTTTCATCGGTCAGGAAATTAAATAACATACTCTTAAAAGAAAAAACCCGGGCAACAGATATCATCAATGACTTATTCGATAAGAAGGAATTAGAGTTTTTATCAATTAAGCAAGTCAAAGATAAAATTGTAAGAACCAGTAAATACGAATCTTTTTTTGAGTATGGGTATGGTCTGGTAGAAGAATTGAAAAAAGCGCGACGTTATGGTACAGCGCGTAGCTATAGTGGCACTCTCGGTACTTTTAAAACCTACAATAACAATAAAGATTTAAAGTTCAATGAACTGAATTATCATTTTTTATTGAAGTACGAGAGCCAATATTTATCCAAAGGAAATAGTTTGAATGGCCTGGCTTCAAATTTAAGAACCATTAAGGCAATCTATAATAAAGCCATACGAGCTGGTTTGGTCAAGAAAGAAGCGTATCCTTTTACTAATTATAAAATTAGAATGATACCCACTAAGAAAAGAGCCATAGACTTAGAATCCATCAAAAAAATAGTGACACTCGAATTAGATAGGAGTACTACGTTATTTAAATATCGAAATTACTTTTTAGCCTCCTATATGATGTATGGTATATCTTTTATGGATATGGCATTTTTAAAATTAGAGAATATAGTTAATGGCCGTATTCGTTTTCAGCGTTCAAAAACGGGCAAATTATATGATATCAAAATCACCGATCAATTAATGGAAATATTCTCTATCTATACCGAAGGCAAGGAAAAAGACCAGTTTATTTTTCCAATTATTAAAAGGGATATTCTAGAGCTACAACATAAAGATATTGACTGGGAGCGTCATCGATATAACAAGGGCTTAAAGAGAATTGCTGCAATGTGCAATATTGAAAATAATATTACATCGTATGTTTCTCGGCACAGTTTTGCTACACAAGCTATGTTGCAAAATGTTCCTTTGATGGCTATTTCTGCTATGTTGGGACACAGTAAATTAAATACAACTCAGATATATTTAAAGTCCTTACCTAATAATATACTTGATGAGTATAACGAGCAAATAGTTTCATTCTGAAACTCAAAACGAAAGCAAACAAAAACAAACGTTTTTAAACCTGTGGATTTAGGAGCTGGTCATCACTGATGCCTTTGTTATTTGTTTCATAGTGCTAAGAGAATCCACTTGTTTAAAAATGAACCAAATCCGCTTTGCGGATGCGGTAGTTCTAATCCCTTCCATTTTAAAGCAAATAACATCAAATTTTTATTTTTTACTAAAAAATTCCTTGATTTTATTGGGCTGAGCGCATTTTTTAGTAAAATATCAATTATTAAGAACACAGGAGTTGTTTGTAAAAACCATTCTACCATAATCAATCTTAAACGACTTCAAATAATACAAGATTGTCCTAGTGTTGCTGCAAATTTACTGTAAATAGTTGCTGATTATCAAGGTGTTAGAGTTGATTTACTGTAAATTGCAGCAAAAATGCCCTAATGGTATTTTTCATAGCACTGATAATCATTTGAAAATCAACTAAATAAAAATAAGCAACATTGCGTAGCGTGTTACCCTCTTGCTATTCAAATCTCGTTCGCAAAGCGAACCATATTTTCATACAAATAGCAGCACTATTTGCTTATAAAAGTTAGGGCTTTATAAGATGATTTTGAAATGTTAATTGTTATCAAATGAGATGAATTGATGCCAAAAAATAGGAATTTCTTCAATCTACTATTGCCAAAGGGAATAATAAATAGTTTGAGCTAGTGAAATTAACACCTATATTGTAATGAATAATTTTAAAAAAATAAAGGATTTATTACATTGGCGCCATTTATAGTTATATAGTTGATATTAACTAAATTGCTATATATTCCGCAACCAAAAAAAAATGCCGCGAAACTATATTAGAAATATTATTTTTTCAAAAACACCTCTAAATTCCAGTTATAGATTTGGAGACAAATTTCAGATTTATCCAATCAATCTGGAAAACGCGCCTAGATCTAAGCAAGCTACGCATTTCCCATTGATAATTGAATTCTTTTTGGATAAAAGTGAAATAAAAGAAGTCAAGGAATTTGATAAAAAATCAACTAATCAGACAGTAGCTGAATTGTCAGCTCAAACTAACAAATTGATTCAATTGACTAATCTTATTTCTACAATTTCAAACTATCGCCTATTCTTTTATAGGCATATTGAAATGTTGTGGACGGTACCAATCCCGGAAGAATTAACAGATGATGCCAGAAAGAAATTTGATAAAATATCAAGTTCTTGGTCTATGCCATCTTATGTATACGAAAATATTGGCAAAGAATTGTTCATCACTAAATTTTCAAATCATGACTTTCCAAAAATAGAACTTCTTCCGCAAAGATTGTACTATTACTATGAACCACTTGAGAGTAAAAATAAGAGTATAAATTTTCCTAAAACAGCAGATGTTATTTTCGATAACTATTTCAATTTGAACGAAAAAGAATTAAAAATAATTAATTCTGCGATGCATCAATTTTGCAATGGATTAGAATTATTTAAAAATATGAAGAGCCTGTCTTTTTTCTCACTTGTTTCCAGTATTGAAACATTGGTTAATCTGGAATTTAAGGATGAGAAAATCGAATTTGAATGTAGCGGTTGTAAAACAATTAAATCATCGAAAAGACAATGTCAAAATTGTGGAAGACCAATTTGGGGAATATCTGCGAAGTTTAGAGAATTTCTTTTTAAATATGTTTCTGGTGAAAATGAAGCTAGAAAATTATACAACCAGATTTATAATATAAGGTCCAAAATTACACATACGGAATATTTGCTAAGTGGAGATAATTTTTCAGATTGGGAATTTAATAATAAAACGGAAGAGATAATGATGTTACATTTAAAGGTAATGCAAATTGCTAGAAGAAGTTTTGCTAATTGGTTATTGAGTAAATCCAAATAATACCGGTTGGCAGCACCATGTATAATTAATTGACCAAGCCTGATAAATAATGATTACAAACCAAAAGACTTTAAGAAAAATAATTTTAAAAAACCTTCCGAGGAACACTTGGGTAAATCTATCAGACATTTACAATATAGTAGAGAGCAATGTCGAAAGTTTTGAGGCAGGAGATTTTGACCCATTAGCAGAATATAATCAACAGGAAAGATGGAAAAGAAACGTTAGAAATGCATTACAAACCTTAAAAAAGAATGACGTAATTAAATGGGATAGAAATGCGAATTATTTTTTAGGTAATAAGCCAAACTCTGCAACAAGTGTAGCGACAAGTGAAAAATCCAAAACTGATATAAATAATAACGAAAAATTGTATATCAAGCGCGCACGAATAGCATTCCCAATTTTAGTGAGGCAAGCAAGAGCAGGGAAACCAATATATTATTCTGACCTAGCAGAAGAAATGAAAATGCCGAATCCGAGAAATTTAAATTTTGTACTTGGGGCAATCGGAAATTCTTTAAAAGAATTGGAAGAAAGAACTGGCAAAAAAATTCCTGTTTTGAACTGCTTGGTAATAAATAAATCGAAAGAAATGCCAGGTTCAGGAATTGAAGGGTTCATTGAGGAGAATGATTTCGTATTGCTTAATAAAAATCAAAAAAGGAAAGTTATTGATAAAATGCTTTCCGATATTTATCTTTATAATGATTGGTATTGGGTTTTATCAGAACTTAATTTAAGACCAATAGAGACCGATTATGATAATAAGTTAAAGGAACCTGCACCAAATCATTATGGAAATAGAGGCGAAAGTCAAGAACATAAAGACTTCAAGAATTTTATATCAAAGAATCCGAAAAAGTTTGGTCTCTCAGCAAAACTTGTTGGAATTATAGAATATGAATTACCTTCGATGGATTTGATAGATGTAGTTTTTATAAATAAAGATGAAATAATTGGAATTGAGGTAAAGTCTTTTATATCAAATTCAGCAGATATAAAAAGGGGTCTCTTTCAATGTGTGAAGTATAAAGCTTTACTAGAGGCTAAACAGATTGTTAATGATTCTCTCCCGAATTGTAGAGTATTATTAGCGTTGGAAAATAAGTTGCCCGATGATTTAAAAGCTGTGAAAAACCAGTTAGGAATTGAGGTTTATGAGCATAAATCAAATAAAAACGTGGCACAACACCGTATATAGTTAATTACAATGGATTTTCCTCAATGGAAATTCACTTTAATTAATTAACTTGCCAATACCTCGGAAAATCGTAACTACTTTTCCGAAACTAATCATACTTAAACTGTTGAGCGTAAGTTGAGCAATACCTTCTAAATGATTTATATTTTCGGTTTTATCATAACCCTATTAAGCGTAGCATTTGTTTTTCAAAAAATTGAAGACATAAAAGAAAATAAAAAAAGAAGACGTTTTTTTCAACAAATTAATGATTTCTATTCTCAATATTATGAAATTATTACAATGGGAATTGCTTCTAAATACCCTTACATTAAATTCGCTTTTTTGGACTACACGGATTATAAGAGTAAATACTTCCCAGAGCTGATTAATACAAGAGAAAGTGAGAAAAAAGCTATTCACACTGTTATTGAACCTCTTGTTGAATATGCACGGATGATATACGTAGATCACAAAAGAGAATATGACATATCAGAAGTAGAAAATGATGGAAGTGATTTCTGGAAATGTGAAGAAAAATATCGTAAAACTGAAAACGGGCGGAATCCAAAAGACTGGAATCTTCGGAGGGAAATAGTTTTTAAGAGAGATAGAGGCCAATGTCAAAGATGTGGTAAAAAAGAGGAAATTAAAACTTGCCATATTCACCATATTCTAAGAAGAGCTGATAATGGAAACCATTCATTAGAAAACCTTATTGTACTGTGTAAAAGTTGTCATACCTTAATGGACGGGCATTTAAAAATGCAATCATTCAGAGATTATTATGTTTCTAAAAGTAAAATAATTCATACTAAGAGATGCCATTATGCTCAAAAAAGCAAAAAGAAAACTGCTAGTTATGGTATGTTGAGAAATAAAGGTTTTAAAGGGTGTCAGATATGTAAGCCATGGAATTTTCATGAGAATGCCAAATCAGAATGGAAATATGAAATTGAATATTATATACATAAAACAATTAAAGATTACAGAGAAAAAACCTACGCACTACAGCGCGCTTAATTAATTTCTGGGCAATTTCCTCTTCAGAAATTATCTCGAATTAATTAAATTGCCAAACAGTCGAAAACAGTAAATAATTTTCTGAAGCTAATAATGTATAAGCAGTTCGACAAAAGATGAAAAATGAACCAAAAAATCTATACGAATCCAATAACCGGCATAATTTCCAAATCAATCAAGGAGACTTCTAGTGAACTCTTAATAGCTGTCCCGTTTATATCCAGTTTCGCTAAAACGATACTTTCTGCGGAAAATATTTCGAATATCCAATCCAAAAGATTACTTACTTGTTTTAATGAATTCAATTTACATTCTTTTGAGTTAGATACACTAAAATTTCTACTAACCAAGGGAATGGAAATCAGATTCAACAACGATATACATCTCAAATTGTACCTCTTTGATTCAAATGGGTTTCTAAGCTCCTCAAATTTAACAAAAAGCGGATTTCAAAATAGTGTGGAGATTACATCCTCTGTTGAAGGAGAAAATTTAGTGGAATGCAAAAAGTTTTTTCAAAAGATTTGGAAAGAATCTGAAGATAGGAAGGTAACAGAAGTTTTAATCACCGAAAATTATCAAAAATATTTATTACTAAAAAAGCGAACCCAATATCAAAAACCTAAGGAGCTTCCAATTCGTACTAGAAAAGTGAATATCTCAAATTTGGAATTATCAGATTTAATAGATTTCCTCTTTGAAGCAAAACAAGATTTCACATTCTACACGGACAACGCATTTATAGCCAACAAAGATAGAAATGCAATCAGAGAAAAGATCAAAAAAGGGTTTTTACTTGAAGACTTTTATGCTCCAAAAGGGCATTCTAATAGAGAAAAATCTTTGTACTATAAGATGATGTATGGTCAAGAAGGACATATAGCTGGTACTGGATTAAGAGAATCACAGGTTAAAGAGGTGTTTGAACATGTCAAATTTTCAGAAATTATAAGTTATATATATCCACCAATTATTGGAAAAAAAGAGTGGAATTTAGAAGATGATGATGTCCTTCGAGAATATTGCAATGGAATATTTGATTTCCGAATTCCGCAATATGTGGAAACTTTACCGATAAGGTTAGCTTCTTATTTTTATCCAAATGTATTCTTACCGATTTTTAGGTTGAACCATCTTGAAAAGATGTGTCAGATATTAGGATTAGAAACGAAAGCAAAATCAAAAGGAGATAGACTATACGCTTTTAATTCATTTCTTTCGAGAACTATGAAGTCAATACCATATGACAACTATGTTAAGTCTAGTATTGCCTATCAACTTTATTTCGCAGTTGAAGTGTATGAAAGATTAACTAAAGGTGAAGAGTTTAACTCAATCTTAGAAAGTCATAAGGAAACTTGGCGAAAAGACTATTTGAAAAAAGGAAAAGAAATAATTGAAAAAATAAATCCTGTGCCTAACAAGGTTCACAATTAATTGTTTGGGTCTATAATGCTCAGAAAATTCGCAGGATTTTCCTAATACTCAGTTTCCCTTTGGCCTATTTGCTGCACCAGATACGCAACAAACCAAGCACAAATTGTTGTGTGCCATACTAGTCTAGTGAAAATTATCGTCTTATCTTAGTATTCATTTATTGGCATCATTCGAAACCCATCGAAAGAGCTAAAATTTCCTAAATCTCCACTTGAATATTTTAAATAAAATTATATATTTGTCAAAATTTGACAAGTCATATGAAAACCACATTTGGAGAATACATCCGATTTTTAAGAACCGAAAATGGTTTGACTTTAACCCAACTTGCGGCAAAACTTAACTTAGACTCTGCGAATTTAAGCAAAATTGAGAATGGAAAACGGGACTTTGATGAAAAACGTTTACCTCTGTTAGCTAAAATATTTAAACTCAATCTAGAAGAATTGCGAAATGAATATGTGACTGACCAAATCGGAAAACATATTTATGAAACGAATTGCACTAAGCAATTGCTTCAAGTCGCAGAAGAAAAGGCAGAATATCGAAGAAAACTTAACCAAACATTACAAACACAATAAAATATGAATATAGTATCATTTTTCGCAGGAGCTGGTGGGCTCGATTTAGGATTTAAAAAAGCAGGGTTTAATGTTGTTTGGGCTAATGAATACGACAAGGATATTTGGGAAACATATGAGAAAAATCATAAAAATACAATTCTCGATAGAAGAAGTATTGTAGATATACAATCTGATGAAGTCCCAGAATGTGATGGAATTATTGGTGGACCACCTTGCCAAAGTTGGAGTGAAGCTGGTGCGTTGCGTGGGATAAATGATAAACGCGGACAATTATTTTATGACTTTATCCGAATTTTAGAAGCAAAACAACCGAAGTTCTTTCTGGCCGAAAATGTAAGTGGAATGTTATTAGAGAGACATAATGAGGCTTTACAGAACATTAAAGAAATGTTTAAAAATGCTGGGTACCGATTATCATTTAAATTATTAAATGCATCTGATTTTGATGTTCCACAAGACCGAAAACGAGTTTTTTTTGTTGGTATTCGAGAAGACCTTGATTTTGAATTTCAGTTTCCGCAAGCATTAAAAAAGAAAGTAACTCTAATGCAAGCAATAGCTGATTTAAATGATAATGTAGTTCCAGCAAAAGAAGGGAATAAGACAAATAGAGAGAATTGTAAAGTTCCAAATCACGAATATATGACTGGTGATTTTTCATCAATGTTTATGTCAAGAAATAGAGTGAGAAGTTGGGATGAGCAGTCTTTTACCATTCAGGCAGGAGGAAGACATGCACCTCTACATCCGCAAGCTCCTAAAATGAAATTCATAGAACAAAATGTACGTGTTTTTGTTCCAGGAAAAGAAGATTTATATCGTAGGTTAAGTGTAAGAGAATGTGCCAGAATTCAGACTTTTCCAAATAACTTTGTATTTCATTATAACCATATTTCGGCTGGTTATAAAATGATTGGTAATGCAGTTCCGGTAAATCTTGCAAAACACATTGCCATAAGTATCAAATCTCAGATAAGAAATGCGGAAAAGAAGCGAAAGCAGGCTGCAAATGAAAAGTTGGAATTAGAGAACACAATTTCATAATTCATGGCAAGTCAAACAATTAACGGGAAAGCATTTGAATATGCTTTACTCTTTGAATTTTACGAACGCCTGAAAACAATAACCAGCGTTTCAATTACAAAAAATGATTCTTACAAAACCGCTAAAGGTTTTTTTGATGGTTTTAGTGAACAAGAGCAAGATACTTTTCGAATTACCGCAAGTGCCTCAATCAATTTTCTAATTGATATAGAACCAAGACTTTCAAAGGGTATTAGTGAAGAAGATAAACTAGTGCTTGAATTAGTAAGCGACCAAGCTGGACAAACTGGGGATGTACGCGATGTTTTAATGATACGTTCTTTACAAAAATGGGAAATTGGAATTTCTGCTAAGAATAATCACAGGGCGGTCAAGCATTCAAGATTGTCGAATAAAATCAACTTTGGAGAAAAGTGGTTGGGCGTTTCTTGTTCAGATAATTACTTTAAAGAAATCAAGCCAATATTTGATATGCTCACTGAATTAAGAGCAAAAGATAAATCAACAAAATGGACGTCAATTGAAAACATGCATCAAGTAGTATATTTACCAATTTTAGATGCTTTTCGAAAAGAACTACTTCGTTTGGATAAAGAAAAACCAAAAACCGTTGCTGAAAATTTGGTGCAATATTTAATTGGCAATCAAGACTTTTACAAAGTAATTAAGGGCAAAAAGAAAGTCGAGATTCAGGCTTACAATTTACATGGAACTTTGAATTTACCTTTTAAGAAAGTAAAACCAAAAGCAAAGATTCCAAAATTGAAATTGCCAACAAGACTGATTGAAATCGTTTATCAAGAAAACTCGACAACCACATTAGTGGTTTCTCTGAATGAAGGTTGGCAAATTTCCTTTAGAATTCATAATGCGAGTTCGAGAGTTGAACCATCATTGAAATTTGACATAAATCTTGTCAGTGCTCCGCATACACTATTCACAAACCATATTTTTATAAATGGAAACTAAGTATGGGTTTAAAACAACTGAACAGCGCTCTAAATTAATGAGCAAAATCAGAAGTAAAAACACAAAACCAGAAATCTTATTAAGAAAAGCATTATGGAAGGAAGGTATAAGGTACAGGATTTCTAATAGAGAAATTACTGGAAACCCTGATATAGCGATTAGAAAATATAAACTCGCCATTTTTATAGATGGAGAATTTTGGCATGGATACAACTGGAAAGACAAAAAAACAAAAATCAAGTCAAATAGGGATTATTGGATTAGAAAAATAGAACGGAATATGGAACGGGATAAAGAATACAATAAGACCTTAAAAGAATCAGGCTGGACCGTAATTCGCTTCTGGGAGAGAGAAATAACTAAAAGCCTGGTAGAGTGTGTTGAAAAAATTAAACTAGAAATTCAAAAAGCTACTGTACAAAAACGTTTATAACTATTTGCTTCGGAATTACCAGTGATTAAATTCACTTTACGCTTGAAAAACTTTATTAGATTTACTAAATTGCAATAAATAGCAACAAATGCTATGATTTAACTTCGTGAGTGCAAATGAAAATGATCTTCATTATTCTATAAGTTGGATAAATCATATTTCAATCTTCTAATACCAATTGCGACTTGTCAACAGAAAAAATTTCAAAACAATTTTCATCACTCCATATTAACTCCACTCTCCGATTAAGAGTTTCTAATCTTGGTATAAGATGTTTATTGATGTCAAGATCAACTAATCTCTTTTCAGCATCCATTTCTGGATAACTTTTCCATTCGAAAGCTTCAAAACTTTTTCCGGATTTCGAGCTTAGGAATTTGGCAACTTCTTTTGCTCGATCGTTAGCTAATATCATATTACGATTATTGCTATGTTCTTTGAATCGTCGAGAGCTTGCAAAACCTCTCACTAAAACTGTTTCAGATTTACATTGATCAAATAATTCAATATAATCTAAAATTTTCTGTTTTTCGATATTGTTCAGTGTACTACTTCCATTATCAAATAAAATTGGTAGTACAATCTTCTCAGAAGCTACACTTGAGGTTTTACTCGGCAAGTCTATTGAAGTTATAAATGGACCTGTTCCGGTACGAATCGAAGTTATCATTAGTAAAAAACTACCAATTAAGGGGCCAACGAAAGCGGCAACAAAAAATTTAACATTCTTAGGAAACCTTTTGGTGAAAATCAAAATAATAGATAGAAAACCAAAGAATAGTATTAATGCTTTTACAAAAAATCCAGCATCTATTCGTAGAGATTTTTCAGGTCTAATGAGACCAGTAAAATATTCTACAAAAAATAGCGATATTAACCCTATTATTGAGCCAATAAATAGAAGAAATAAACTCTCATTATTTCTCCAATAAGTCTTTAAATTTTTCATTTAGAAAATATTATAATCAAAAGCATATGCTCTTCTTTTGGAAACAACTGCATATAAATATGCGGAAGAACCATCAATTAGTGCCTGACAATTATATCCGTTTAAATGCTCTAATGAGGATGGTTTAATATGACTCAGTATAAATTTTTTTGATATTCCATTTTCAGATATTACTAATTCTATTGGCCTACCAGGATTAGTTATTGAAGCCAACCCCTGCTCACTTATTTTGATAAAAACTCTATCATTATAGCGAATCCAAAGATCAGATGGAACTAATCGTAGGCTTCCTTCAGGGCCAAAATATTTTGATTTCAATACTTTATTATTTTTATATACTGCGTCCAGTAAATTGCTTGAGAACCAATCTCTTTCAAAAGTCAGCCGTAAATATCTATGTGAGAATGTAATCTCAACGTCAAAATTTCTATTGGCAGTCAAAATTCGTCCCGTTTTTACTGCAACAGAATCGTATAAATCTTGAGCCAGACTTGACCACAAAATTTCCGAATCGTCGTATGGTGGATTAGTGTCTGAAAGTCCAGCTACTCCATCCTCAGTTTCAGCAGTATTTTCTTCATATCTTCCTTTCGTATCGTTTAGAAAGTCATATTCACCGTCTTTCAAATCATCTAATAATAGACCATATTCTTCGATTAAGTTGATTGAAGAAGATCTATACAAATTAGATTCGTTAGGTATCATTTTTCCATAAAAGTTTAATACGCGAGATATTCGTAAATCTTCATCAATTCCTTTGCCCTGGTTGATAAAATCATACACAGAATTGTCTAGAAAGTGAATTTGATTTTCATCAATATTTTCAGAGTAGAAATTTTTAATATAATCAGCAAGTTGGTCGTCGAAATTAACAAACGGTTCATTGTTGAATAAATGAGAGGTAAGTCGATAAATCTGCCTTCTAGTATTTGAAGATATTAATAGACTAGCAATCATTACTAAGGAAATTATTATTAGCTTAAAAATATTTCTCATTTCTTGACTATTATTGCGTTGTTTCTGACACGACAGCTATAATAATTGGATTTTCTGATGCTGTGTTAGCCTTAAAAGCTCCACTCTCATTTGATTTCCACTTATTCACTGAGCTACTGCCTGCTTTACCACCAATCCTTAATTTTCCAATTCCCCAACCCGCCTTGCCTCTCTTCTTAGTGCGGATTTCACTTGATTTAGAAATATTAAGATTGGAGTTAACTTCAATATCCTTCGCTACAATTATACCCTTAAGCAATCTGGGCATATATCCTTCTGGCCCGTATAAAGGTTTATTTTCAAGTGGATTACCCGGTCTTAATTTTACACTACCGTCGTTAATCCCTTGCAATAAAGACGCATTAAACCACTTGGCAGGTATGATACGCACAAATCTTAAATTACAGAATCGTATTTTCAAAGTATCGCTTTGTGATGAAATTACTGATGCATATTTTGTTTGTCCACCACCAATTGAAAAATTTCCAAAAAATGAACCTCCTCTCCATTTACCATTCCCGTTCCAACCGCCATGTTTAACATAGGATTCATCAATATCTTTTGTATAAATAATTTCTTGCCATCCGTCATCATTAGAGGTTGTACATTTTTTTAACTGGCTTAGTTCGTTACTACTTCCATTGTACATTTCTTCTCCTTCTCCTATATCTTCAGCAGCTGTACCAGCACTTTCCATAAATTCATCAAAATCTGTTAACGCATCACGATAAACCTTAAAATTATCCGTATGCCGAAGCATTGCTGCATGAGCATTTTTATATCTTCTTCGAGTTGGATTTATTATTCTTCCATGTATTCTCCTAAAGCGTCTCCTATAAAAATTGTTTATTTTGATTTTTTTGCTCTCCAGGTAATCCCAGTATTCTCTAAATTTTTTGTTGTATTCGTCAATGGCATTTTGATACTCAATGGTGTACTTCTCCCAATTTTTTTGTGCTTCATTAAAATTATCTTTTTCTTCCTGAGTTTGTTCTTCTGGCCATTCGACATAACTAATTAACCTACCATACAGTTGATGAAGTCTCATATTTGTATAACTAGGGTCTAAGGCAAAATCTTCTTCGGGCACCATGGATCCAAACTCATATAAATCAGAGAGAGCTGCAGCGTTATCAATTTCAGCCCAAGTGGCCTCTCTATAAACTGTAAGTAAATGCACATTCTCTCTGGGACCTGTTCTAGAAACCATTTCTTCAAGGCTCTGCCAAAAATGGTTATATGCTTTTTGGTCTAAACTTTGTGAATTAATAAGATTCGAGTAAATAAAGGAAAGGATTAAGAATACATATAAGATCAACGTTCTCATGATTTGAAATAGTTTTGGTTAATAATTCAAATCTAGTTTGATAATGAACTCAAGTAAATACCCATTCAAGGGTAATTAATCCCAAATTGGTAAATCTAAAATTTATATTTGCTTTCTAGGGCATAACGAAGTAATTCCCCTGCACCTTTAAGATCGAGTTTACGAATCATGTTTTTTCTATGTGTTTCGACAGTAGTTTTACCTATGAATAATTCATTGGCTATTTCTTGATTAGTCTTTCCAAGAGCAACCAGTTTTAGTATTTCTATTTGACGTTTTGTTAAAGTACCTTTTGATCTTGTAGTTGATGAGTCGTCAGGAATCACAATGTTAGAATCAAAATAAGTTTCCCCTGCATATACTGTTCTAACAGCTCGTAATAGTTCTTTCAAACTAGAATTTTTAAGAATATAACCTTTTGCTCCTGCTTCTAACATCTGGCGTATGGCATCGTCCTGTTCGAACATTGTAAAAGCGATTATTTTTGTATATGGTTCGGTCTCTAAAATTTCTTTAGTAGCTGAAATACCATCTTGTATAGGCATTCGGATGTCAGTTATTACAACATTTGGCCTTTTTAATCGAACTAAATTACATAACTGCTTTCCATTGTTGGCAAAACCAACAAATTCAATATCTTCTTCATATTCCAAAAACAGTTTGATTCCGTCTATAAGGGCGTTATGATCTTCTGCCAATGCTAAACGAATCATTTTAATGGGATGTCTATTATTATTGTTGTACCCTTTTGAATTACCGAGTCTGTCGTTACTCGTCCTCCTAAGTTTTCTACTCTTTTTTGCACTGAATAGAGACCCATACCTTCATCGACCTTTATCTTAGAACTATCAAATCCAGATCCATTGTCTTCAACCATAATGTTTAAATTATCATCATGATGCGTTAAATGGATAGTACACTCTGTAGCATTTGCATGTTTTATAACGTTAGTAATCAACTCTTGTACAATTCTAAACAAGGTAATTTCTAGGGAATTCTCAATACGTTGGTCCATCCCATGGTCTTCAACCTCAATAACTAATTCATTTACTACAGAAGCCTTTGAAGCGAAGTTTTTAATTGCTGGTAAAAGCCCTTCTTTTGATTTTACCCCGGCATTCTTGGCATGAGCCATATTGCGTACTTTTTGGTAGGCCTCTTCAATTAAATCATCTGTTTTCTCAAGCATTTCTTTTTCTTGTTGTTCCAAACGTTCTTTTCTTATTTTTAAATTTTGAAAATGAAGCTTTATTGTTGCCAGAATACTTCCTAGGTTGTCATGCAAATCATTTGCTATTCTTTCTCTTTCTTTTTCCTGACCCTGAATCATTGCATTAATACCTTTAACCTCTTGGTCTTTGAGTAATTTTTCTACTTTTTGTCTTTCTATTTCTCTTTCAGATTGAGCAATTTTCTTTTTGGACAATTGATTTTTATAAGCAAAATAACTAAGTAATAAAAATAGTACGAGTACTAGTAACCCGACTATCAACCATGTTTTATTCTGTTTTAACTTCAAATTCTCATTTTCTTTCTTTTCAACTTCATATTTAGTTTGTATATCATACATAGTGGTATTCTGAATATCCTCATTAACACTATCTTTATATGCTAAATGTAATTTTAAATATTTCGTTGCATTTTCAAAGTCATTATTTTTCTCATAAGCGTCAGAAAGAAAGCTATATAATAATTTCTTATTGCTCTTGTAGTACTCTTTAATGGGGAGCGAGTCTGCGCGTAAATAGTTTTCAATGGCCTTAGAATAATTCCCCTGTTTTTTAAAAACCGTGGCTCGGTTGTTATAGATATAAGAAATATAGTCTAGTAGATTTAATCTTTTATATTCCTTAATCGCAATATCGTAATGATATAGTGCAGAATCCAAATGTTTTGAATGTTCTGCAAAAAAGACCCCTATATTGTGGTGAATTTTTGCATTCATTAAAGTATTAGGAGTTTTCCTATTTTCAGCTTCCGCTTGTTTGAAATAGTCTAATGTTAATTCTGGTTTGGAATTTATAAAACACTTGCCAATTTCCATGAAAGCTTTGGAAAGGAGTTCAGAAGAATTTTTTTTTGTTGCGTGAGATATATAATCATCTAAAAAGGACTGATATTGTAAATGATCTAAGTCAGTTGAGCTAATAAGTTGAACTATGGACAGGTTAATCTCTGCTACTTTATCCAAGCTATCTAATTCTAAATAGAAATCTTTTGATTTTAGGTAATATTTGAAACCAATACCTTCCTCATTATTGAGCGCAAGGTTTTTGGCGAATAGATAATAATACTTTGCCTTCTCAATTTTTCCAATTTTATTAGTATCGATTTTGTTAAGTTCAACGAAGGCATCTTTAATCTGCCCATAATTAACTAAGCTATCTATTATTTTAAGATTGCTTTTCTGGCAATACAGATTATTTACTAATAGAATAAATACTAGCAAAAAAAAGTTCCGTTTAATTTTTTCTTTCAAGAATTCAAATATTTTATACTAATATACTACCCCCCGTTGTTTTAGGCATAGCAGGAAGGGAGCCGTCGTCATAAGAATTCCATAGAAATTCAACTTCTAATGAAGGCGTTGCCGGGGGTTTGGGAGTGCCAAGTTGAACGATTTCATCAAAGTTATCTGGAGATGATTTAAACAAATCACTTTCATCAGATGAAGGGTTTCCACCTTTTAAAGTTATTAAAACCGAATTAGTGTTGAGAAAATCGACGCCTGTTATCGTAAAAGCACTAGGAATTTTACCACCTAAAATAATTTCTTCAAAATAATCTTGACCATTAATTGTTTTAATTTCGACGCTACACTTATTTTCTTTTAAGTCGAAACTCTTGGAATAATTTTTCATAATAATAGCTTAGTTAAAATTTATATTTAGACTGCAAGTCAACGACTTATCGACAGTACTTGTTCAAAGTTAATTATAAAATTGAGCTGACAAATACCTTTTTATGGGTATTTTTAGATTTAAGAAAGAATCGGTATCTTGCATCAAATAGCACCAAATGCTATGATTTAACTTCGTGAGTGCAAATTGAGTGCAAATGAAAAAAGACCTTGAAAGTAAAAAACTCTCAAAGCCTTTATTTATCTAGCTCCCCCTCTTGGGCTCGAACCAAGGACCCTCTGATTAACAGTCAGATGCTCTAACCAACTGAGCTAAGGAGGAATTTACAAAACCATTTTTCGTTTTGCGTGTGCAAATATAAATGTTTTTATACTTTTTGCAAGCTCAAAAAAGTTTTTTTTACTATTTTTTTTATCTCGTATTTTACTTTATTCTGCTGTACGTATTATTGCAAATAATTGTACTTTTGTTCTAATTATTTTTTATGTAATCATCCATGGATAGATTTTCATTCTTAAATGCCGCACATACTGGTTTTATAGAAGATTTATATCATAAATATCTAAAAAACCCAGATTCAATAGAGCCAAGCTGGAGGAGTTTTTTTCAAGGGTATGACCTTGCCAATGAAAACTATTCATTAAATGGTGAAGAAGCTTCTGTTGAAGTACCAGAGCATGTTCACAAAGAATTTAAAGTTGTAGAGCTTATTAATGGTTATCGTACCAGAGGGCATTTGTTTACTAGAACCAACCCGGTTCGCGAGCGTAGAAAGTATACACCAACATTAGATATTGAGAATTTCGGACTTTCTAAAAATGATTTAGATATTGTTTTCAATGCAGGAGATATTTTAGGTATAGGCAGCACAACATTAGCCGATATTATAAAGCATTTGGAAGAGGTTTACTGTGAGTCTATAGGGATTGAATATATGTATATTCGTAAGCCAGAAGAGATTAAATGGTGGCAAAGTCAACTTCATAAAAATAATAATCACGGCGATTTTTCTGCTGATGATAAGAAGTACATCCTTTCAAAATTGAACCAGGCTGTAACTTTTGAGCAATTTTTGCAAACTAAATATGTAGGTCAAAAGCGATTTTCATTAGAAGGAGGAGAGGCTTTAATTCCGGCAATTAGCGTCGCCCTATACAAATCTGTTAATGATTTTGGTGTAAAAGAATGTGTTTTAGGAATGGCGCACAGAGGTAGATTAAGCACATTGATAAATGTATTTAGGAAACCGGTAAGAGATCTATTTAGTGAATTTGAAGGAAAGGATTTTGAAGATGAAACGATAGATGGAGATGTAAAATATCACTTAGGTTTAACCTTAAATAAAACCTACCAAAATGGTAAGGAAATTAAGATGAACCTTTGCCCAAACCCTTCGCATCTAGAAACGGTTAATGCCGTTGTTGAGGGTATTTCACGTGCTAAAATTGATCATGATTATGAAGGCGACTCTTCAAAAATAGTACCGATACTAGTGCATGGTGATGCAGCGATAGCCGGACAAGGAGTTGTATACGAAGTAATACAAATGGCTCAGTTAAATGGTTATAAAACTGGAGGAACCATACATATCGTTGTAAATAATCAAATTGGTTTTACAACAAATTACTTAGATGCGAGATCAAGTACCTATTGTACCGATATTGGTAAAGTAACATTGTCGCCTGTTCTCCATGTTAATGCAGACGATGCCGAAGCTGTAGTACACGCTATGAGTATGGCCGTTGAATTTAGAACACGATTTAAGCGTGATGTATTTATTGATTTATTAGGATATCGTAAATATGGTCATAACGAAGGTGATGAGCCTAGATTTACACAGCCTACATTATATAAAGCAATCTCTAAACATAAAAATCCACGCGATATTTATGCCGAGCAATTGATTCAACAAGGTGTAATTAATGAAGACTATAAGAAGAAGATCATAGCTGATTTTAAAGAGATGCTTGAGCAAGAGTATCAAAAATCAAAAGAAGATACAACATCTAAAGTTGTTCCTTTTATGGAAGAGATATGGAAAGACTATGCTCGTCCAGAAAATGACGCTATGTTAAAGAATATTGACACAAAATATTCTAAAGATAAATTAAAAGAAATTGCTAAAATAATCTCAACTGTACCTCAAGATGTAAAGTTTTTACGTAAAGCAGAACGTATACTTGCTGATAGAGCTCGTATGGTAGAGGAAGATAGTATCGATTGGGGATTAGGAGAAACGCTTGCTTATGGAAGTTTGCTTGAAGAAGGGTTCGATATTCGAATTTCTGGTCAAGATGTAGAAAGAGGTACTTTTAGTCATCGTCACGCGATCTTAAGAGATGAGGTTTCAGAAGAACGTATCAATTTGCTAAATACAAATCCAAAGAATAAAGGGCATATGAATATCTACAACTCTTTATTATCTGAATATGGAGTTCTAGGATTTGATTATGGATATGCAATGGCTGCGCCAGATACTTTAACCATTTGGGAAGCCCAGTTTGGTGATTTTTCTAATGGTGCTCAAATTATGTTTGATCAATATATCTCATCTGCAGAAGATAAATGGAAAATGCAAAATGGTGTAGTAATTTTATTACCGCATGGATATGAAGGACAGGGGCCAGAGCATTCATCAGCACGTATTGAACGTTATTTACAGCTATGCGCAATTGATAATATGACCGTTGCTGATTGTACTACTCCGGCGAATATGTTTCACCTATTGCGTCGTCAACTAAAACGTAAATTTAGAAGACCATTAGTAGTATTTACACCAAAGAGTTTATTGCGTCATCCAAAGGCAATATCGAGTTTAGAAGAATTTAGCGAGGGCGAATTTCAAGAAGTAATAGATGATACTATTAATCCTGATAAAGTAAAAAAGCTAGTTTTTTGTACTGGTAAGTTCTATTATGATCTGTTGGCCGAGCGTGAAAAATTAAATAGAGAGGATGTGGCTATAGCACGTATTGAGCAATTGTTTCCGCTACATGAAGAAAAGTTACAAAAAGTAATTGATCGCTATAAACATGTAGAAAAATATGTGTGGGCACAAGAAGAACCTGAAAATATGGGTGCATGGAGTTATATGTTGCAACGATTTAATTTAGTGAAATTAGAAGTTGCTTCACGTGGATTTTATGCGGTACCGGCAGCAGGTTCTAGTGCGCGATTTAAAACAAGACATCAAAAAGTTATTGATAAAGTATTTAGTTAAAAAATAACCAAGTCTCAAATTTTAGATCGCAATTAACATATTGAGTTTTAGAATTTGATTATTGAAAATTAAAAACCATGGTTTTAGAAATGAAAGTCCCTTCACCGGGAGAATCGATCACCGAAGTAGAAATAGCCACCTGGCTTGTTGAAGATGGTGATTATGTTGAAAAAGATCAGGCTATCGCCGAAGTAGACTCTGATAAAGCTACACTTGAATTACCTGCCGAAGAGAGTGGTATTATTACGCTTAAAGCAGAAGAGGGAGATGCTGTTGAAGTTGGAGCTGTAGTTTGTCTTATAGATACCAGTGCTACCAAACCATCAACGAATGGTGCTGCCGAAAAAGAAGAAAAGAAAGAAGAAGCACCAAAAGAAGAAGTAAAACCTGCCGCAGCTAGCACTAAAACCTATGCTACGGGAACTACCTCTCCGGCCGCAAAGAAAATATTAGACGAAAAAGGTATTTCGCCTAATGAAGTAAAAGGCAGTGGTAGAGATGGACGAATTACTAAAGATGATGCGGTAAAAGCTACACCAAGTATGGGTACACCTTCTACAGGTGGATCTCGCGGTACTGAGCGTAAAAAATTATCAATGCTGCGTCGTAAAGTGGCAGAGCGTTTAGTATCTGTAAAAAATGAAACTGCAATGTTAACCACTTTTAATGAGGTTAATATGCAACCTATTTTTGACCTTAGAGCTAAATACAAAGAAGAGTTTAAAGCAAAACATGGTGTTAGTTTAGGTTTTATGAGCTTTTTTACAAAAGCTTGTGTAAGAGCACTTCAATTATACCCGGAAGTTAATTCAATGATTGATGGTGATTATAAAATATCATACGATTTTCAAGATATTTCTATCGCAGTTTCAGGACCAAAAGGATTGATGGTTCCTGTTATTCGCAATGCTGAGAATTTAACCTTTAGAGGTGTTGAATCTGAAGTAAAACGTTTAGCGATTAGAGCTAGAGAGGGTGAAATAACTATTGATGAAATGACTGGAGGAACCTTTACCATTACCAATGGTGGTGTATTTGGTTCAATGTTATCTACACCTATTATCAATCCTCCTCAAAGTGCTATTTTAGGAATGCATAACATCGTTGAGCGCCCAATGGCAGTAAACGGAGAAGTGGTAATTCAACCTGTAATGTATGTGGCATTATCATATGACCATAGAATTATTGATGGTAGAGAATCGGTTGGATTCTTAGTTGCAGTAAAAGAGGCCTTAGAAAATCCACTAGAGTTATTAATGAACAACCAGCCAGAAAAGGCATTAGAAATGTAAAGAGATTTTTTCTGGAATTATTTATAAAAAACAAAGTCCGCAATAACTATTGCGGACTTTGTTTTTAGTGATTTAATCTACTTAAAAATATAAGTAGCAACATCGACTTCATTTAAACTAAAATATCCATATGGATAATTTTCCTCATTTGTAGTGTTAACGCAATTACCTTTTACATTTGCCGGAGGTATTGAAAAAGGTCCGGTTTCTGCATTTGCCTGTTGATCAATAAGCGTAAGGAAATTATAGTATTGTTTCGATATTCCTAATAAAGAAATAACAAACTCATCATCAGTCAAAAATTCAATATCATCATCATCTTCCTCTTCATAAAAATCAGTTAGTTCATTACCATCTTCAAATTGATCATCATATAATGTTACTTCGGTTTCAATATCATCGTCTCGAGTTTTTTTATAAACTATTTGATAATAATTATCAATGTCTTTCGGATCGTCGAAAAAGATATTTACTTCGGCATCTTCTGTGTTAAAACCTTCTTCAATACTCTGAGTAACTTCTTTGATTATAGGTGTACTGATTAAGGTTTCAGTGGCTACATATGTTTCTCCATTGTATATAACTTGAAGTGTATAATTAGTGTTCAATTCGGGTAAAAACGTGTCAGTTTTGTAAATGCCATCACTGGTTTCGTTAAAATTGAATACTGTGCCGTTTTCATGAGTTACATTAATAATTGCACCTGTTGCAGGAACTATTTGGTTACTATAAAATGGTAATGTTTTACTTAATTTAATAAGTTGAGCATTCCCAGAAGTTCCCTTTTGCCATCGAATCAATGCTTCTATAACCAATCGCTCTTTAGATGTTTCTAAATCTAATGAAATAGTCTCTTCACATGAAGAAAACAAAGCGATAGTAATGATGAGTACGAAAGTTTTTATCCTTTTCATGATTTTAAAATTTGAAATTGTATGTAATAGCAGGCATAACACCAAAAATGTATGTTTTTATTGCTTCGTTTTGTAATGTCTCAGGGTTTCTTTGAAAGTTTATGGAAGCGGCATTTTTTCTGTTATACAAATTATAAATTCCGAAAACCCATTGTGCTTGCCATTTTCTGTTTTTATTCTTTTTAGGAGTAAGAGTTGCCGAAATATCTAAACGATTATATGAAGGCAGTCTTTCAGCATTTCTAGTTGTAAAAACCGGAACTACGTATTCATCAAATTCGTATTGACCAGATGCAAAATTGGCAGGTCTACCTGTTTGAAAAATAAAATTTGTAGCAAAAGACCATTTATCGTTTAATTTATAATTTCCCGTAAATGATAGATCATGTGTTCTGTCATAAGGCGTATTATACCACTTACCGTTATTAATACCTGTTTCATTAGGTGTTCTCCCTTTAACCTGTTGTTCTGATTTACTAAGAGTATAACTTAACCAACCGGTAAATCGACCTTTGTTTTTTTGTAGTAATAGTTCCAGACCGTAAGAGCGCGATCTCCCAACTAGTATTTCTGTTTCAATAGTGTTATTCGCTATAAGATCTGCTCCATCGATATAATCAATTCGATTTTTTACATTTTTGAAATAAGCTTCTAATTCTAATGTGAACGCATTGTTGTTTAAATTTTTGAATAAACCAATTGCATATTGATCAGATTTTTGAGGCTCGATATAATGGCCACTAGGAGTCCACACATCTAAAGGTGTGGCCGAATTCGTGTTGGAGACTAAATGCAAATATTGATTTATACGCTGATAGCTGGCTTTAAAAGATGTGTTCTCATTGAATTTATAAACTAGAGAAACCCGTGGCTCGAATCCATAAAAAGAACTTTTCTTTCCATCATCTACTCCGATAGAGTTTGTTCGTTCATAAATATCTAATAGACTATTATACGCAACAGGCTCATCATTCTCATACAAATAAACTTTCTCATTGGTTCTAAAAAATGAACTCACACGTATACCATATCTCAATGAAAGCTTACTTCCTAAATTCTGAAGCAATTCAGCATAAATTGAAGGCTCAAAAGCATCTTTTTTATCTAACTTTCTATTGTTAACAGAAGAAGATTCATTAGATTTTTTTATCTCACCCGGATTGAACTTATAATAGTTAACATTAGTTCCAAAATTAAGCTTCAGGTCATTGTTTAATGCGTAATCAAAATCATATTTAAGATTAAAATTATTAATATCAGATACCCACTCAAAGCCAAAAGCATCAAAAGTTAAATTGTAGTTGTATTTACTATATATAAGTGAAAGATTAGAAAAAAGCCTTTTATTAAAAAGATGATTCCAACGCAGGTTTAACGAAGAATTGCCATATGAATTTTCAAAAACCTTATCGATGTTAAAATTATCTCTACCAAAATAACCTGATAAGAATAATCTATTATTTTCGTTAAACTCATACGATAGTTTTGTATTTAGATCGTAGAAGGAAGTTCTATTGGGTTCATTTGCTAGTTGTAAAAACAGGTTAACATATGAAGTTCTTCCGGCCACCAAGAATGAACTTTTTTCTTTCTGTAGAGGACCTTCCACCATTAATCTACTCGATATTAAGCCTATACCACCTTTTACACCTAACGCTTTGCTATTACCATCTTTTTGATGCACATCTAATACAGAAGATACTCTACCACCAAACTTTGACGGAATACCTCCTTTGTACAATTGAATTCCTTTTATAGCATCGGTATTAAATACAGAGAAAAACCCAAATAAGTGTGACGTGTTATAGATTGTTGCCTCATCTAGTAAAATTAGATTTTGATCGGCGGCACCACCTCTCACATTAAAACCAGATGAACCTTCTCCAGCATTCGTGACTCCTGGTAAAAGTGTAATTGTTTTTAGAATATCGGTTTCGCCTAAAACAACGGGTGTTTGCTTAATAATTTTTGCACTTAGCTGATTTACGCTCATCTGAGGCTTCTTTATTTTGGCAATAATTTCTGCCTCTTTGGTAGAAACCACCACTTCTTCTAATGAGGTTGACTCTTCCTTTAATTCTATATTTAATGATAAATCACCGTTAAGAATTACTTCTTTGTCAACAGTATTAAAACCTAAATAACTGAAACTAATAGTATAATTTCCTGTTGGTAGTGTAAGCGCATAAAAACCATATTCATTTGAGGTTGTTCCTTTATTTAATTCTTTTACAATTACGTTAACTCCAAATAGCGTTTCGCCATTGGTATCAGTAATTTTACCATTTATCACGTGATTTTGCGCATAACTTGAAAATGGTATTGTAAAAAAGAATAAGATAGTGATGATTTGATGTTTCATAAAAACTAAATGATTTTCGTATAGGTAGTACTATCCTTAGCAAACTTATTTTATAAGCTCGTATAGTAGGTTAATAAAAGTTTATGTTTTTTATCTGAGGTGGTTGGCTAACTATGATTTAATACTAAAACTTTTTGCTTCAAAATACCTGTTGCCATCTTTATCTAGTAGGGTTACATGTATTTTTGTTTCAGCATTTTCAACTATTTCATCTGCATTAAACTTCTGATTGATTTCCCAATAATCTTTTCGAATATTAGAAATATCTTGATCAACATTTAAAGCAGGTATTCTTATACTTATAGATTGAATACCGTCTTTATCTCTAGCTTTAATGCGTACATCTAAATATCCACCTTCAGAAAGGCTGCCATCTGTATTATTACCAATAGCATTAATTGAAATCTTATTAAGAAAAGGATCATCAATATCAATATCAACAGAGCAAGAACTATTTATAAAAAATATTGAACATGCCAGAAGAAATACTACCTTTTTCATTGTTTCGTAAAGTTGTTAAAGTTTGAGTTAAATTCAACTAAAGGTTTCCAATGAAAATTTATTGGGTACCATTTTTTTTTCGAATCATAAACGAATACGCCATCTCCCTCAGAAAATATTTTTGAGGCATTAATAAATGTACTGCCAGACTTGCTGTTTTTCATAATTAATTTTTTTTGTATCTATTTCTACCAATGTTAAAGACTCCTATTTTTATACCAATACCAGCTGAAAAACCATTAATATCTTTTACATTGCTGTTTGTAAATCGGACTTTACTTGATACTCTATATTTTATCCCAGTTTCGATCTGTATATATCTTGAGATATTAAATAACAGATTTACACCTGGTTCTACAACGAAAACCGGATCCCAATCTTCAACTTCTATGTCTTGATCATCTTCAATTTCACCTAAATAGCTACCAACTGCACCACCTCCGATTAATACAGGGAATGAAACATTAACAATTGATTTGCTAAAAAGAATGGGCTCTAAATGTAGTCCGCCATAGGCCCCAAATAGATGCTCCTCTGTGTTTGGAACAAAGCGATTGATTCCTTGATCAGAGTAAAAACCAACAGCTCGAAACCCAATATCAATTTTTCTATTTGCCACATATGCTAATTTTAACGATGTTAAATAAGTGCTATTACTATTTATTTGTCCGTAATTAAAATCAACTCCCAGATATACACCATGTACAGCGGTTTTACGATCGTTGAATTCTATATAATCATTTTTATCGTCTTGTTGAGCGTAAAGATTCTGTCCGAGACTTATAAATAAAATAAGTATGATTTGGCAAATGTGTTTCATTGATATAGTATTAACTAAAGTTATCTGATAGTATTGACAAGTAAATTTTCAAAGGGTTGCATTTATTCTGTTAAAATTATCATCCCCTTTAATCCAATTATTGATAAAACACCCGAATTTTCTTTGGCGTTGTAGGTAGCATTAATGCTTCTAATTCGATCTTTTTTATCGAGAACAGTGGTTTTAATATTACTAAAGCTCTTTGGGATTCTTAAAAGCCCCTGTTCTAATTTTGCATCAAACTTTATTTCTGTATTAGAAATTGTTATATCTACTCTCGAGGACTCTTGATTTAAAATGATCACTGGATGTGGATTTACAATTTCAGAGACCTTTAACTCAGCTATTTTAAGATTTAGCTTAATTTTTTTGATCAATCTATGTAGATTGAGATCAGAGTATTTTAAGTTACCTTCTACAGTATCCAAATCTTCAATATATAAGTTGTCTTTGTTTGATTTAATATTTAAATACTTTATAGATTCAATTTCGAATCTAGAACCGCTACTTTCTATTGTTAAGAATTCTGCTTCTTTAAAATTAACTTCACTGTTTCTTATTTTTAGAAGTCCTTGATTAATAGCATTCGCTTTGAGCTTACCAAATTTTAGTGAGATATTAGCATCAGTTATGTCATTATTAATCCAGATATCACCATGCTCTACATTTGTTTTTACTGCATTCTGCCAATTATCAATAATCAAGTCACCAAACTTTATAGAAACATCGAGTTCTGAGGTCTTGGGAATGAATACCTTGTAATTGATATTTATATTACTTTTATTGAAGTCGAACGGATTAACTTTTTCAAAATACTTAGAAAATAGACCAGTACTTTTCTTATCTATTTGTGTTATTACATTTACATAGCTTGTTGTAGCATTAAACTCAGGATTAATTCTATTTAAAAGATTCCTTGCTTCTTCTTTTTTCTTATGAAAAACCTCAACATCTATTTTAATTAAAATAGTATTCTCGTTCCATCCTTCAACCACTACATTACCATATTTATTCTCAATAGAGAGCGTACTGCTACCCGTAACAGGAAATGTTTTTTCAATAGTCTTCGTTAATCGCTCTTGAGCGAATACCGAAAAACTAATTAAGAGAGGTAGTATTAAGAGTAATTTTTTACTATAAAATATAGGCATTTTCATCTTCTATTTTTTGATTATTGTTGATTCTCGTTAAAAAATCTTCAATTAATTGTATTCGTTTTTTGTAATGATTAATAATGGCTCTCATCACTTTTTCGCTATCAAGGTTTTTGTGCATTTCGTTTCTTAAGTCATCATATTCTTCATCTAATTCATCCATAAAAACCAAGAATTCTTTCTTGTCGTCATTCGAAAGGTTGCTGCTTTCATTTATTGAATTTAGTTGATTGTTTATCATTACTTGATAATATGCATCTATATCTTTAAGCTCTTGACTTATTGGTAATGCATTATTAATATCGTTTTGCGTACCAGTTAATTGGTCAATGAAGAAGAATGAACTAAGAATAATAACAATGCTGGCGGCAATTTTTAATAAATAATTGTTAGCGAAAAGACGTTTTGACTTCACTTTTGGAGTATCTAAATGACCTTCAATTTCTTTCCACAATTTTGATTTATCGGGAAGCTCATAATCAAATTTGCTTCTGTTTTTAATGATATGTTTTTCAAACTTATCCATTACATTGTTTTTATTATTTCTAATAACTTCTTCTTAGCCCTGTGATATTGAGATTTTGATGTTGATGAACTAATTCCTAGAATATCAGCGATCTCAATATGATCATATCCTTCGATTAGATAAAGGTTTATTATTTGTTTATAGCCTTTTGGTAATAATTGAATTCCGTTTTTTATTTTTTCAACATCAAAAAACTTTTCTTTGACTTCTTCTTTTGTTTCTTCTGTTTCCAGTAGGTATTCTTTATCATCTATCGATGTTAGCGATATTTTCTTCAATTTGAGAAAGTTGATACATTTATTGATCACAATTCTTTTAAGCCAAGTGCCAAATGAACTTTCATATCTGTAATTTGAAAGATTTCTAAAAACCTCTATAAAACTATCTTGTACAATATCTTCTGCATCTTCTTTATTATATAACATGCGCATTGCAACACTATACATAGCATCTACATAAAGCTCATATAGCTTATATTGAGTACTACGATCTCCTGACTTACTACGTTCAATTAGATCTTTATGTATTTGTATCGTTTTAGTTTTCAATTATAGCTAAGTCAATTGAGAATCATCTGCTATATTTCTATAGACAGCCTAAAAAGTTAAGGGTTGCATTTAAGTATACTATTAAGTATTTAATTTTTAATAGTTGTTACAATACGAGGTGTTAAATTTAAATCGTTATGGCATTAAACTTACAATTAAAACGTAAGAGTAGACTTCATCTTTGTTTTAATGATTTGTTAAAGCTTGATTTTTTTCATCGAACAATGCTTTTACATGTGGTTTGTTTAGTTCGATAATGGTGAAAATTCCTAATAGAATACCTAAGATGCCGGTAAGGCAGTTTATAACACATACTACTATTATAAAATTGTAATTCCTCAGCTCTTTAATGTATTTTGCTGCAATTAGTGTTAGAATACCAAAAATAAGCGATGCTACCGTGCCAATTATTCCTATAATTAAAAATATCTTTCCAAAGCTAAAAGGAAGATCTTCTGATTGTTGGGTTGCGAGATCATCGAAGTAGTATCCTAAGGTAGCGTAGGTAATAAAAAATAATGAGAATAGAAGGATTAGAATACCTTTAACAATAAATAGGGTTCTAAAAGTGGTTAGATTATTGGTGGTTGTTTCCATTTATTTCTGTTTATAGATAGGTCTTTATTGAATAAAAATTGTTACAACGAAATAATTAAATCTAAAATTTTTGGATAAAGAGTTTCCTTTAGAAAGGAAGCTTTTTAACATCTACGTTTCCACCCGACAGGATTAGTCCAATCTTTTTATTTGCGAATTGCGTCTTATTTTTTAACACAGCTGCCAATGTAACAGCAGAAGAGGGTTCTATAATAATTTTCATGCGTTCCCAAATGAGCTGCATTGCTTTAATGATTTCTTCTTCGGTAACGCAAATAATCTCAGATACATAATTCTCAATAATTGCAAAAGTAATATCTCCCAAATTGGTTTTAAGTCCATCAGCAATAGTATTGGTGGTTGCATTATGCTCTATTTTTCCGCTTTGCAAAGACCTATAAGCATCATTTACTTCTAGCGGTTCTGCACCGATAACTTTACAACTTTCATTAAAACAGAAGGTGCTTAGCGCAGCACCAGAAATAAGTCCACCACCACCAACAGGAGCAATAATAGCGTCTAAATTGGTATAGTCTTCCAGTAATTCTTTACCGGCCGTAGCATTACCAAGTATTACGTTAAAATCGTTAAATGGATGTACAAATGTAGCACCCGTTTCACTTTGTATCTTTTCACTTGTTGATTGTCGCGATATGATATTTGGTTCACATTCTGTGATAATACCATTATATCCTTTTACCGCATCCTTTTTTACTTGTGGTGCGTCACTTGGCATTACGATGTGCGCCTTGATACCTAAACTTTTGGAAGCAAGAGCCAATGCTTGCGCAAAATTTCCAGAAGAATGAGTAACAACACCTTTTCTTTTTTGCTCATTAGATAATTGCAAAATTGCATTCGTGGCACCTCGCATTTTAAAAGCTCCCATTTTTTGGAAGCTCTCACATTTAAAGTAAAGCTCAGCCCCAACTATGGTGTTCAGTTGTTGCGATGTAAGCACTGGTGTTTTATGAATATATGGAGCAATGCGTTCTGCTGTTGCTAGTATGTCTTCTTTAATGTTCACTAGTCTTAAAATTTTTAATGCCAGCTTTTATGGCAATTGATAATCGATTTTCTCTGGGCGGAATTACACAAGAATATTTATCATTATAAGCGCAATATGGATTATATGCCTTATTAAAATCGACGATAATTATATCATTTTTTGGTACGTGAGTGTCAATATACCTTCCGCCACCATAAGATTCATTTCCGTTTGTAGAATCCATAAATGGAATAAATAAATTATTTATATTCTCATCCCCAATACCTTCGGTTTGATAAACATTCAATTTTAATTCTTTGCCATTTAGCCTAAAATAGGCTTCACCATATTTAAGCATAATTTGTTTTCTGTCGGTTGAGGTGGGCATCATCATAGGTGTTTCATCTGGTGTTCTAACAAATTTGGCATTTACTTTATAAAGACTATCCACTGGAAAAAAATCTAAAGATGAAAACTCTTTAAACGCTTCACTTGATAATACAGTAGAGCTTTTGTCTGCAAAAGAAACATTCATTTCATATCTTAATTCTCTTATCTCGTCAAAATAGGAACTGCTTTTTTTATTGTTAGAACACCCAATTATTAAGAAGAATAGAATACCTAACAGCATTAATTGTTTCATGAATTAAAAATAACAATTAAAATATTGTTATATAAAATTATTTTGTCTAGTTTTGAACTAGTAAAAAGTAAGAAAATGTTTTTAACAACAAATTATATTGTGAGAACCAAGAAGTCTGTAAAGACCGTTGGCCGTGGTATGAATTTGTTGTGACTATATAAAGATAAATAATAACAATAAAAATTTAACCCGGCGTTTAGCCGGGTTTTTTAGTTTTATAAACCAAATGAATTCAAAACAATGAAATTGCTACATTACTTAGACCGGAAAATTGTACAACCTTATTTAGATACATTCAAGGGGTTGTCTACAGAAATTTGGTGGTTATCGCTTATTACTTTAATTAATAGGGCGGGTACTATGGTCATTCCGTTTTTGTCGCTATATCTTACCAAAGACTTAGGTTTTAGTTTAAGTAAGGTAGGATGGATTATGACAGCATTTGGATTAGGGTCTGTTGTGGGTTCATGGTTAGGAGGAAAGTTAACTGATAAAATAGGTTATTATAAGGTAATGACAATTAGTTTACTAAGTACAGGATTTTTGTTTGTTGGTTTGCAATACCTAAGAACCTTTGAGTCAATTGTATTAGGAATCTTTTTGGTGATGTTGGTTGCAGATACTTTTCGACCGGCAATGTTTGTAGCTATGAGCGCTTACAGCAAACCTGAAAATAAGACACGTACCGTTACACTAATACGTTTAGCAATTAATTTAGGATTTTCTGCTGGCCCTGCAGTTGGAGGACTGATCATTACATCGATAGGCTATAGTGGATTATTCTGGGTTGATGGTATTACCTGTTTTTTGGCAGGTCTTTTATTATTGCAAGTCTTAAATCCTAAAAAGGCACGTGTACAAGATGAAGTTGAAGTAGAAAATCCAGTTCCTGCATTTAGTGATAAAGCCTTCATTGTATTTCTGGGAGCTATGTTTTTGTTCGGATTTATCTTTTTGCAGTATTTTTCAACGATACCATTGTATTATAAAGATGATCAACACTTAACCGAGTTTGAAATAGGAATGCTTTTAGGGTTGAATGGTTTTTTAATTTTTCTACTTGAAATGCCATTTATTAAGAAGCTTGAAGATGGAGGAAAGAGTAAAACCTATTTAATGGTGGTAGGGGCTATATTGTTAGGAGCTAGTTTCTTAGTATTAAATATAAGTGGGTGGATTGGAATGCTTGTGGTAGGAATGTTGCTAATGACCGTAGGGGAGATGATTTTATTTCCATTTTCTAATTCGTTTGTAATAGATAGAGCTAGAAAAGGAAAACAAGGGCAATTTATGGCCTTATATACAATTTCATTTTCACTTGCACACATATTTAGTCATAATGCCGGGATGCAGCTGGTTAATAATATTGGCTACGAAAAAACATGGTATTTAATGACCTTTTTATCAGTATTCTGTATTATTCTATTATGGCGATTAGATACGATCACCAAATTAGAAAAGCCATAAAGATTGATTAACGTCACCTTGAAATAAATTCGGGCGACGTTTATTTTAAAATTGAAAATTCAATATTCGAAGAAGTATATACCGTATGTGTTTGGGTTTTAAAATCTTCTTCGTTAGCCTTGAAAATATTATCTACGTATGTTTGAGGGTTTAGATCTATTAACGGAAACCAGGTGCTTTGTACTTGTATCTGTAACTTATGACCCCTCTTTATTGTGTGAAAAACATCTTGTAATTTAATTGTTACAATAGTAGGTGTATTTGGTACAAACGGCTCCGGTTTAGAAAAGCTATTTCTAAATTTACCACGCATTACCTCACTGCGAACCATTAAATGATAGTTACTCATTTTCAAATGAGACTGCATGCCTTCATTGTTTTCTTCAAGATTAGAGGGATGTACATCGATTACTTTTACGATCCAATCAGCATCGGTTCCAGTGGTTGCAACTTTTAGGTGAGCAAGAATATCACCAGCTAATGTTAAATCTTCTTTTAGAATATCTGTTTCAAAAACCAAAACGTCTGGTCTTCGAGCGGCAAAACGTTGGTCATCTGTCATATACTTTCGCGGTGTGAAAACTGTTTTAATATCTTCTGAATACGGTACCGGACGTTTGATATCACTTATAAATTTTATTGCCTTGTTGCCTTCTTGATTTGTGGTTAATTCATGATTTTCTGAAAGATATAACTTTTCTTTTACTACGTTAGCAGGAGGCCATTGCTCATATGTTTTCCATTCTTTTTTCCCTGAATCATAAACATATGCTTCTGGTAACCCTGAATCTTTATTGCCACTTTCTTTTAAGAAATGATTAAAGAATTTTGTTTCTATTTCCTTTTGGAAAAATTCAGAAATTGAGTCACCAAAATAATAATTACCAACTATATTCTTTCCTTTTGTACGCGCCCAAGCACCGTGGTCCCAAGGACCAAAAACCAAGGTGTTATAATTTTCAGGATTGTGTTTTTCAATCGTCTTATACGTTTCTAATGGGCCGTATAAATCTTCGGCATCAAACCAACCGCCAACAACCATGGTTGCAACAGAGGGCTTTATATCTTTTAAGTGTTGAATAATGCCTTTACTCTGCCAAACACTATCATAATTTGGGTGTTCTACAAATTCTTTCCAAAAGAAATCATCAATAGCATTTTTTCCT
This sequence comes from Maritimimonas sp. 2205BS37-2, assembly GCF_056591755.1. Taxonomy (NCBI): domain Bacteria; kingdom Pseudomonadati; phylum Bacteroidota; class Flavobacteriia; order Flavobacteriales; family Flavobacteriaceae; genus Maritimimonas; species Maritimimonas sp. 2205BS37-2. The sequence continues at coordinate 136,267 of NZ_JBWQOI010000003.1, read as the reverse complement.
TTTAAAGTAGGGTTATCTAATGATTTATACTGAAAATATTTATTCAAATTACTTAAAGGGCCAGCATCTAAAAAGAATTGATATTGATCTTGTGTGCCTAAATCAGGCAACTTATACCATGCCGAATCAATAGGTTTATCTTTTGGGGTACCAAATAATGGTATTGCTCTAAAATAGCTTAACAGAAAGGCTCCATTATGATGAAAATCGTCAAAATAAAAATCGCCAATACAAGCTTGAGGAGAAGCAGCCTTTAAAGCAGGATGTGCATCTAATGTAGAGTAGGTAGTGTAAAAACCGGGATAAGAAATGCCCCAAGTGCCTACTTTACCGTTATTATTTTTTACGTTTTTCACTAACCAGTCTATAGTATCATAAGTATCTGAAGCTTCATCTATGTCAGTACTATCTTTTTTATTCGGATTGTAAGCTCGCATATTATCATATATACCTTCACTCAGCCACCTGCCGCGTACATCTTGATAAACTACAATATTCCCTTGCTTCATCAGATGCTCGTTTGGGCCAATTTTCTCACGAAATTCATCACTTCCATAAGGACGACAACTATACGGAGTTCTTTGTAACAAAATAGGGTAGGTTTTAGATTCGTCTTTTGGCGAATAAATAGTGGTGTGTAGTTTTATTCCATCCCGCATGGTAATCTGAACCTCTTTTTTATTATAATGGTCTTGCACATAGGTGTCAGGTTTCGCTTCAACTACTTGTTGATTTTTAAGTTTTGAAGGATTATTTCTAGCACAGCTTAAAATCAAGAAGAAAAGAAGTACGAGCTTAAGAAAAATTTTCATAATAGTGTTTTGAATAAAGAAGGCTAAAAATACAAAACAAAATAATGTTATAAAGGTTTAATTTCTCTTTGATGAATAATTTGTGAAAGTACAACCTGTGTTTTTGTTTCACCATATACTATAAGTTGATCAATAAATGATTCTAGATGTTGTTGATCTTTCAAGACTACTTCCATTACAATATTTTCATTTCCAGTAACTCGGTAACAATTGACAACTTCGTTGTAGGTTTTTACTTTTTTTAGAAATGGTTTTAATTTTCCCATAAAAGCTTTAAGAGTAATAATAGCTTTTAAGTGATAGCCAAATTCTTGAGGCGATACAAATGTTTTATATCCTTGTATAACTCCAGTGTCTTCTAATTTTTTAATTCGCTCTGATACTGCAGGAGAGCTAATACCAACTTTACGACTAATAGCCATATTTGATAGTTTTGCATCTTTCTGCAATAACGCTAGTATGGCCTTATTTATAGTGTCTAAAAACATTGAAGTAATTTTTGTTATTTTATTTAAAAATTAAAGTAAATATACTCTTTTTATTTAAAAATTAAACTTATATCCATTTATTAGTCAGTAATTTTATAAGGTATTTTAATGCAACAGATTATGACGGTTCATTTTTCAGACTTACCAATTTACAGAAAGGCCATTGAGATTAGAATGCTATCGGTAAGCATTAGTCATTATTTACGAGATGACCTTTGTAAGTTAAAAGAAGATGGATCTGAAGACCAAGACATTTATTTCTCGGGTGATATAATTCAACAATCTACTACATTACTTTCTGAAATACGCGAGGCCACTTTATTAGAATCAAATGAGGGCAAAAAACGAAAGTATGTACTCTCTACCAATCATCTTTGGCAATTACTTTATAAAAATTGCAAGCGATTGGAACTTAGTAATAGTAATGGAAAAGATTTTTTACCACTTTTAAAGCATGAGCTAAAATTATTTAGAAAGCTTCATAAGAAATGGGCTTTAACTTTATAACTAAGTATAGCTACATATTTCTTCTATATTGCCCACCAACTTCAAATAAAGAACTGGTAATTTGACCTAAAGAACAGTATTTTGTGGCTTCCATTAATTGTTCAAAAATATTCTTATTATGAATGGCTGCTTGCTGTATATCAATTAATTGCTCTTTTACTTTGTCTTCATTTCTACTATGAAGGTTTTCCAATATTCTTATTTGAAATTGCTTTTCATCTTCTGTAGCACGAATTACTTCGTCTGGTATAATTGTAGGAGAACCCTTACTACTTAAAAAAGTGTTTACACCAATAATAGGGTATTCGCCAGTATGCTTTAAAGTTTCATAGTATAGACTTTCCTCTTGAATTTTAGAACGTTGATACATGGTTTCCATAGCACCTAACACGCCACCGCGCTCAGTAATACGGTCAAATTCTAGTAATACAGCTTCCTCAACTAAATCGGTTAATTCTTCAATGATAAAAGCACCTTGAATCGGGTTTTCATTCTTTGCTAAGCCTAATTCTTTATTAATAATTAATTGAATTGCCATAGCTCGACGAACCGATTCTTCTGTAGGTGTTGTAATGGCCTCATCATATGCATTTGTATGTAATGAGTTACAATTATCATAGATAGCATATAATGCCTGAAGTGTTGTTCTAATATCATTAAAATCAATTTCTTGCGCATGTAATGAACGACCAGAAGTCTGTATATGATATTTTAACATTTGAGCTCTAGAATTCGCACCATATTTATATTTCAATGCTTTTGCCCAAATTCGTCTAGCTACCCTTCCAATAACTGCATATTCTGGGTCAATACCGTTTGAGAAAAAGAATGATAAATTTGGTCCAAATTTATTAATATCCATCCCTCTTGATAAGTAATATTCTACATATGTAAATCCATTCGCTAAGGTAAATGCCAATTGAGAAATAGGATTGGCACCTGCTTCAGCAATATGATAACCAGAAATAGAAACAGAATAGAAATTGCGAACATTGTTTTCTATAAAATATTCTTGTACATCACCCATTAATCGAAGTGCAAATTCTGTAGAAAAGATACAGGTATTTTGTGCTTGATCTTCTTTTAAAATGTCAGCTTGAACGGTACCGCGTACCTGAGCAATAGTCTTTGTCTTAATTTCTTCATAGATAGATTTAGGCAATACCTGATCACCCGTTACACCCAAAAGCATGAGGCCTAATCCATCATTGCCTTCTGGTATTTCACCATTATATTTTGGACGTTCTTTACCCTCATAGATTTTGGAAATTTTTGCATCTATCTCCTTTTCGAGCCCATTTTCTTTAATGTATAATTCACATTGCTGATCAATGGCAGCGTTCATAAAGAAACCGAGTAGCATTGGTGCTGGACCATTAATAGTCATACTCACAGATGTCATTGGGTTAGCCAAATTAAAACCAGAGTATAATTTTTTTGCATCGTCTAAACAGCAAATGGAGACACCAGAGTTACCTATTTTTCCATAAATATCTGGTCTTTGGTCTGGATCATTTCCATATAATGTTACAGAATCAAACGCCGTTGATAATCGTTTTGCCGGCATTCCTAAACTTACATAATGGAAACGCCTATTTGTACGTTCTGGCCCACCTTCTCCAGCAAACATACGCGTTGGATCTTCGCCAGTACGCTTAAAAGGATATAAGCCAGAAGTATACGGGAATTCTCCGGGTACGTTTTCTTGTAAACTCCACCTTAAAATATCACCCCAAGCTTGATATTTTGGTAATGCTACCTTAGGTATTTGCGTGTGAGAAAGCGATTCGGTATGCGTTTCAATTTTAATCTCTTTATCACGAACCTTAAATGAATAAATTGGTTCTTTATATCTATTTACTTTCGAATTCCAATTAGTAAGAATTTCCCAATTAAAAGGATCGAGATTCATTTTAACACGATCAAATTCTTTGATTAGTAAGTTTATAAAACTTTTATCGTCATTAGTCGTCTGATTAAAAATTACATCTTCCTGCAATCCTTTTTCATCAAAAAGAACATGTTCTTGTTCAATAGAGTTAATATTTGCTGCCGAACAAATAGTTTTAAAGATACCGTATAGCTTTTGAGCTACATCAACTTGTTCATTTGTTTTTTTATCATACGATCGATTATTTTCTGAGATTTCTGATAGATAACGTGTACGGGCGGGAGGAATAACAAAGATCTTTTCACTCATTTCCTTTGAGATCTCAAAGCTCGATTTTAGATGTGTATTCGTTTTTTCAACGATTTTATCCATTATCGCTTTATAAAGTGTATTCATACCCGGATCATTGAATTGAGAGGCAATGGTTCCAAAAACGGGTAAATCATCTTGATGTGTATCCCAAAGATGGTGATTTCGCATATACTGCTTTTTTACATCTCTTAGCGCATCTTTTGCTCCACGTTTATCGAACTTGTTTATGGCCACCAAATCCGCAAAGTCAAGCATGTCTATTTTTTCCAATTGCGTTGCCGCACCAAATTCAGGTGTCATAACATAGAGAGATACATCACTATGTTCTAATATTTCGGTATCACTTTGACCGATACCCGAAGTTTCTAAAATAATTAAATCATATTCTGCAGCTTTTAATACTTCAACGGCTTCATTTACATATTTTGATAATGCAAGATTTGATTGACGGGTAGCCAAACTACGCATATAAACACGCGGAGAGTTAATCGCATTCATACGAATTCGATCACCGAGTAATGCACCACCAGTTTTGCGTTTTGAAGGGTCAACCGAGATAATACCTATTGTTTTTTCTGGAAAATCAATTAAGAAACGACGTACTAATTCGTCAACCAGAGACGATTTTCCGGCGCCACCAGTACCAGTAATTCCTAAAACAGGAGTCGTCGATGTTTTATTTTTATTATGAATATGTTCTAAAGCATCTTTAGCTACATCTGGAAAATTTTCTGCTGAAGAAATAACTCTGGCAATAGCATTAGGATTCTTTTTTTCTAATATTTCCGCTTCGCCATTTAAGGCGTCACCAATAGCAAAATCTGATTGCATTACCAGATCATTGATCATTCCTTGTAAGCCCATTTCTCGGCCATCATCTGGTGAGTAAATACGGGTAATGCCGTAATTCATTAATTCTTCAATTTCTTCTGGAAGAATTACACCTCCACCACCACCAAAAATTTTAATATGATTGGCACCTTTTTCTTTTAAAAGGTCATACATATACTTGAAATACTCATTATGCCCGCCTTGATAGGACGTCATAGCTATGGCATTAGCATCCTCTTGTATTGCCGTGTTTACAACTTCTTCGACACTGCGGTCATGCCCTAAATGGATAACCTCTACACCGGTAGATTGAATAATTCGACGCATAATATTTATGGCTGCGTCATGCCCATCAAAAAGAGAGGCAGCAGTTACAATTCGTACTTTATGTTTAGGTTTATAAGGCGTAATTTGTTCCATTAAAAAAATAAAATTTGTGGCACAAATTTACGGATTATTGTTGACTAAATTTATTTGAGATACTTAAGAAAAGCCCAAAATTTTCTATCGAGTAAGTAATTAGGATTCCCTTCATTGTGATAAGCTTCTTTTTCAAAAGAAATATTGTGGTAAGCCTTATTCCAATTTCTAAATCGAATGAGATGATAAATGAATTCTAGACAATACCATAAAAAGAAAAAAATTAATAAGAATTCAATTTGTTGTCGTAAATGTATACGTTCATGATTAATAAGCACGTCATTTTTTGATAATGACTTATTTTTTAAAAAAATAAACGGATAGATGGCTAAGCCGTTATAGTTTTTTGGAATTAAAAATTTGGAAAATAATATCACTTTTAAACCTTGTAGGATTGAAAATAATGGCTAAATGCTAATGTACAAAGAATATTCTGATATTATGGGTATTAGATCATATTGAGTCGAAACAAAGTGAAATCCTATCAAAATTAATGGGTAAGATATTATCGGGAGTTACTTTTCAGAAGTGAATTAACAATCCTTTAACTTTTAATTTTGCTACTTTTAATATGTAATTCAAATAATCTACCTGATCAATGAAGTCAGCGCGAATAATAATCTTATTATTGTTCTGTTGTTTATATTCCTTTGCGATGCCCAAAACCAAGGGTATTAATGAGGTTATAAATAAAAAAAAGGAGCTCGATAGTATCCACTTTCCTAAAGTATCTTCTGAACTTACAAGGAATTCGGCCAAGGAGATTATTGGTACTTATATTGAACTAAAAGATAGAGGTGTAAAATTTAGTATTGAAGATTACAAGCGCCTTGCCATTAGTTATGCGGTTTTAGGTGATGCTGAAAGAGCTAGTGACTTTACCTCCCTATATCTTAAAGAAGCCCATTCAATTGATATTTTAAATAGAGAAGAGTTTAATAATATTGAAGGGACAGCTGTTTTTAAAAATGTTTTGAAAAAATACCAACCTGAGCTAAATGGATGGATATTATTCTTTTTTTCAACCGGACTTATAGGGATATACATTGCTATTGTTCTCAATATGAGAAAAAAGGGAGATACTGTTGCTAATCTGCTAATAAGCGGTTTTGTATTTATTCATTCGCTGTTTATGATTCACTTAAGTTTGTTTTTATCAAAGCTTAACTTTAGTGTCCCTCATACACTTTATGCGTCAACATCTTTTTCTTTTTTATACGGACCATTAATTTATTTTTATTTTAAAAGAATTTGTGAAAAATATAAATTTAGAAAAATTGATTTACTACATCTGTTGCCCTCGCTTTTGTTGTTTATATTCCTCTTACCGATTTATTTAAAAAGCGGAGATGAAAAACTACACCTATTGTATAATAGGGATGAAATTTTACATACCATTTTAACAACAGTGGTTATACTTAAGGGTATTTCATTAGCAATATATGGCTATCTAATTTTAAGGGTTAGTTCTAGATCATCAAATAATATTAAACATATTGAAGTTCAGAAATGGAAGAAGAACATGCTAATATTAAATTCGTCTTATGTAGTTTCATATATTGTTTATGGTATTGCTTTGATTAGTATAGTAATGACCAATATGTTGATATACCCACAGATATTTGTAATGTGCGTATTAGTGTTATATGTAGGATATACCGCATTTGTGCAACCTAGAGTATTTAGTAAAAAGTATTTGTTCGATGAACTGTCGTTAAAATATCAGAAATCTGGTTTAACCGAGGGCTTTTCACTTGAATTAAAAGAGCAGCTTCTAAACCTGCTCCAAGAGCAAAAGATCTATAAAGAAAACGACATAAGTTTAAATTCACTTTCAGATAAAATGGGGGTTACACGTCACAATCTGTCTCAAGTAATTAATGAACATTTTGATCTTAATTTCTTTAGCTTGATTAATAAGTACAGAATTCAAGAAGCCCAAAGAATTCTTAGAGATGATTATAAGAACAATCTGAATATTATTGACATCGCCTATGATGTTGGTTTTAATAATAAAGTAACATTTAATAAGGCTTTCAAAGAAGAAACCAAATTAACCCCAACGCAGTATATAAAAAGTATGCAGGCAACTTCTTTAAGAGTAAATTTCAAGTAAACTTTCTTCGGTACAGTTAAATATTATAGGGTTTACCTCCAAATTTTCATAGCAACAGTTTATTTGACTTGTATTTGAATTAATTCAGGCAGGTCATCATGGTACTGTATTTTTAAATTTCCACTAAACTTTGACTTCATTTTAAAGGTATAAATCATATGCCTGCCTTTTTTATTTCACATACAGACTAATTCAAATGTTTAATTAAAACTCAATTTATGAAAGTAAAAAAGCTATTCATGCTAATGCTGTGTTTTGTTAGTATAAACACGATGTTGGCTCAAACCAAAACTATAACAGGTACTGTTACAGATGCCGATAATAGTCCATTACCCGGGGTTAGTGTAGTAATCAAAGGCACAACAACAGGTACTGAAACAGATTTTGATGGTAATTACTCAATAGCTGCTAGTGTTGGAGATATACTACAATTTAGCTTTGTAGGAATGACAACACTCGAAAGAACTGTAGGCACATCAAACACCATTAACGTGGTATTGCAAAGTGATAATGTTCTTGATGAAGTAGTAGTTGTTGCCTATGGTACTTCAAGTAAAGAAGCACTTACTGGAGCAGTTACTCAAATTAAAACTGAAGATATTGAAAAAAGATCGATTACAAATCTATCTGCAGCAATAGAAGGTGCTTCTCCAGGTGTAATTGCAACCGCTAGTGGTCAACCTGGATCTGGTCAAAGTATTAGAATTAGAGGATTTGGCTCTTTTACAGCTACAAATGCACCGCTATATGTTGTCGATGGAATTCCAATCAATGGTAATTTAGCAAATATCAATCCGAATGATATCGAAAATATTACAATATTAAAAGATGCATCGTCAACTGCATTGTATGGTAATAAAGCGACAAACGGTGTGGTATTAGTTACTACTAAGAGAGGTAAAACTGGTAAAGGAGAACTTTCAGTAAATCTATCAACCTCAATTGTTGATAGATCGATTCCAGAATATGACAGAATTGATGCATTTCAATATTATCCTGTGATGTGGGAATCTTTAAGAAATACCTCAGCAGTTCCAGGAGTTAATACACAAGCTGAACTAGATGTTGCTAATCAATTTGCAAGTGATAACATCTTTGGTCAATTAGGATATAACCCTTTTAATGTTGCAAACGATCAAATCGTTGGTACAAACGGTCAATTAAACCCGAGTGCATCATTACTTTACAATGATTTTGATTGGGAAGGAGCTATTACAAGAACGGGTGTTAGAAGAACAGCAGATATTAGCTACCAAGGAAGAACTGAGAATGCCGACTATTTTGCATCATTTGGTTACCTTAATGAAGAAGGATATTTAATTAAATCTGATTACGAAAGATTTACTTCAAGAGTAAATGTTAATTATCAAGCTAAAAAATGGCTAAAGGTTGGCGCTAATTTAGCTGGGAGTAAATCACAAAGTAATCAAGGACAATTAGGAGGAACTACTAGTTTTAGAAATGCTTTCCGTTTTACAAGAGGAATGGGGCCAATATATCCAATATACGCCCACGATCCTGTTACAGGAGCATTTATTCTTGATGCTGATGGTAATAGAGTTTTTGATTTAGATGATAATAGACCAAGCGGTGCCAGTACCGGTAGACATGTTGTTCTTGAAAGACAATTAGATGTCGATTTCGATGAAATTACTAACCTTAACTTAAAGACCTACGCCGATATCACTTTATATGAAGGCTTAACTTTTAGAACGAACCTAAGTTATGAAGAAGACAATTTTTACAATACATTCTTTTGGAACACGGTAATTGGTGATGGAGCTCCAACCGGTTTAGGTTTTAGACAATATGTTAGAACAAGAACTTTAGGTTTTAACCAGTTATTAAATTATACGAAAACCTTCAATGAGGTGCATAATTTTGAAGTTTTAGCTGGCCATGAAAGTCAGCAATTAGAGATTGATGATTTCAATGGTACACGTAGAACTCAAATTGGAGCTGGAAATCTTGAGCTCATAAACTTTGTGGAAACAACTGATTTAGTATCTCAAAGAGATGAAGCTACTGATGATAGTTATTTTGGAAGGTTAAATTATAATTACGACAATAAATACTTTTTAAGTGGTTCGATACGTACAGACGGATCATCTCGTTTCTCAGAAGAAAAGAGATGGGGTACTTTTTGGTCTGTAGGTGGATCTTGGAGTATTGACCGTGAAGATTTTATCTCAGACATTTCTTGGATCAATCAATTGAAGCTAAGAGCTTCTTATGGAGAGCTAGGGAATAGTAGAATCTTAAAACTTGTAAATAATGTTTTTGTAGCTGATTACTATCCTGCACAAGCAACTTTTGCATTAGATAATAATAATCAAAATGAACCAGGAGTGTTAAGATCTAGTTTAGGAGCACCAGATTTAGAGTGGGAAACCAGTGCTAACTTTGATGTTGCATTAGAATTTGGCATATTTGATAGAATTAGAGGTTCTGTAGAATATTACAATAAAGAATCACAAAACCTAATCTTTAATGTACCTGTAGCGTTTTCTGATGGAGCAGATAGTAAATTAGAAAATATTGGTACTTTATTTAATAGAGGTATTGAAGTAAGTTTGTCTGCCGATATATTTAAAGGCGAAAATTTTTCTTGGAATTTAACGGTTAATGCAGCTACCATTAAAAATGAATTTACCGAGTTACCACAAGGAGAAATCATTAATGGTACCAAAAAGCTTCAAGTTGGGAAAGGGTTATTTGACTACTGGCTAAGAGATTGGTATGGCGTAGATCCAAGTGATGGTTCAGGTTTATTTGTAGCCGAAGATCCAAACGCTTCGGGTGTAAGAACAATAAATGGTGTGGCAGTAACGCCATTTTCAACAAATGCTAAATTTCATTATGCAGGTACGGCAATCCCAGATTTAACTGGTTCAATTAATAGTCAATGGAGTTATAAAGGTTTCTCTTTATCTACATTATTTACATATCAAATTGGGGGCGAAACTTTAGACTTTAATTATAGAGATATTATGAGTTCTGGTTCATATGGTACAGCCAAGCATGAAGATATTTTAGATAGATGGCAACAACCAGGAGATATAACCGATGTGCCAAGAATGGATGCTTCTTTAGCATCTCAATGGGATGCTACTTCAGATAGATGGTTAACAGATGCCTCGTTCTTTAATTTAAGACAGGCGAACCTATCTTATGATTTTAAAAGCGCTATCACTGATAAATTAGGAGTTTCTGGCTTGAGATTGTACGCGACGGCTGAAAATGTATTTTCAATAAATGCAAGAAAAGGTTTGAATGTGCAACAACAGTTTAATGGTAATACATCAAATGTATTTACACCTTCTAGAATTGTATCATTTGGTTTAAATGTAAAATTATAATACAATGAAAAAAATAAAAATTATATTAATATTAGTTTTAGGAGTTTTAGTTCTTAATTCATGTAAAGACGATTTTTTAGAGACAACTCCCACTGATCAGATTTCTGCAAGCGATGCTGTAAGTAGCACCACAACTGCTAAGGCAGTGATTAATGGAATTCATAGATCATTATATACCCGCTGGAATAATATTCAGGGTAACTGTGGAATAGGAGGGGTTTATATTCATATGGATTTACTTGGAGAAGATCAGGTGGTGCATAGAGAACAATGGCATAATAGAGTTTATAAATGGACCGCCGGTAGAAGTGATACCGATTTTTATAGCGAATTTCCATGGAGATCATATTATATTATCATTGCAAATGCAAATGTTTTAATTAATGGGATTGAAAATGCAGCCGGGCCTGAAGAGGAAAAGAATGAGATACTTGGACAGGCATTAGTGTATAGAGCATGGGCGCACTATCAATTGGTTCAGACATATGGAGGAAGATATGTGTCTGGCGGAGGAAATAGTCAATTGGGTGTGCCGTATAAAAAGAGTGCACTTGAAGAGCAACTCCCTAGAAATACGGTTGAAGAGGTATACTCAGAGATCAATAGTGATTTAGATGCTGCCATAACTGCATTGGATGGTTTAACAAGAGCAAACAAATCTCATATCAATCAAGCTGTTGCTAAAGGTGTAAAAGCTAGAGTAGCATTAACGATGGGTAATTGGGCGTTGGCAGCACAGATGGCAGAAGAAGCTAGAGAAGGTTTCTCCCTAATGGACCAGGCAACATATGCTATAGGGTTTCAAAATAATTCAGAAAGTAATCCTGAGTTTATGTGGGCGAGCCAAGTAGTTTCAGACCAAAATGATGGTTTTGGTACTTATGGAGCATATATTTCTAGAAATTTTAGCTCGTCAGCAATTCGTGGTAATCCTAGATCTATTAACTCTGCATTATATGACATGATTTCAGACACAGATGTTAGAAAAGGATTATGGGATCCAACAGGAGAGCACTTAAACCTTCCTTCAGGAAAATCATTATTAGCAAGTCATCAAAGAAGACCATATACTAATCAAAAGTTTTTGGCGGTAAGTAATGGTGATAGTACAATGGATGTACCACATATGAGGGCTGCTGAAATGTATTTAATCCAGGCTGAGGCAGAGGCAAGACTAGGAAATGATGGAGTGGCAGCTCAATTATTATTTGATTTGGTTTCAACAAGAGATGATGCATACACATTATCAGCGAATACAGGTCAAGATTTAATCGATGAAATTCTAATAGAAAGAAGAATTGAATTATGGGGAGAAGGATTTAGATTTTTAGATCTTAAAAGATTGAATTTACCTTTAGATAGAACAGGCGCTAATCATAATGCGGCACTAGCCGGAAATGTATTAGAGGTGCCAGCTGGTGATATTAGATGGGAATGGTTAATACCAAGAGAAGAGCTTGATGCAAATCCTAATATGGTTCAAAACCCTCAATAGTTTTTATATACATTTTGTTTAAATTGAACCCAAGCCACCTCGAAAGAGGTGGTTTTTTTATGACTTAAGTTTAAATTCAACATCATTTTGGTAAAAAATCCTTTGGGTTTTCAATAGAATATTACCGATTTATAAAGTACAAATTACATAACTACATAATTGCACGTAAAATTTAAGTAAACTTTTATCGGTATGGTTAAACATTGTAGGGTTTGCCCTTAATTTTTCATTGAGACAGTTTATTTGAATTGTATTTGAATTAATCGGGCAGGTTATGGCGAAACTGTATTTTTCTAATTTCCACTAAACTTTGACTTCATTATAAAGATATAAATCACATGCCTGCCTTTTTTATATCAGATACTACTAGTTCGAATGTTTAATTAAATTTTTTTCTATGAAATTAAAACGACTATTAGTCTTTGTCTGTTGCCTTTTTATAATGCCCTTTGCATTTGCCCAGCAAAGAACTATTACGGGTAATGTAACAGATGGTACACAACCATTGCCGGGGGTTAATATTGTAATAAAAGGCACTACCACGGGCACGCAAACAGACTTTGATGGTAATTATTCCATTAGTGCTAAAACCGGAGATATATTGGTTTTCAGTTTTGTTGGAATGTCGGTAAAGGAAATTACCGTGGCTGATTCTGACGTAATAAATGTAACCTTAGAATCTAGTAATGTATTAGATGAAGTTATTGTCACTGCTGTTGGTATTAAGCGTAAACCAGATGAGATCACAACAGCCTATGAAAACTTAAAGGCAGAAGAAATTACGGCTGCTCAAAATCCTGATGCTGTACAGGCACTAGCAGGTAAAGTTTCGGGATTGCAAATAAATACAACTTCTACAGGAGTTGCTCCAAATACTCAAATTTTGCTAAGAGGTACAAGATCGCTAACAGGAGATAACGAAGCTCTGGTAGTTATAGATAATGTAATATCTACAGCAACCATATTATCAAATTTAGACCCAGATAGTATAGAGTCTATAAATGTTTTAAAGGGGCCTAATGGAGCTGCGCTTTATGGAGCACGTGGAGGAAATGGTGTAGTGGTAGTAACTACTAAAAAAGGCTCTAGTAAACAAGGTAAGTTAGAGATTGGGTTAACATCCGCCATCACTTTTGAAGAGATTGCTTTTTTACCAGAATTGCAAGATCGTTATGGAAAAGGATATTGGGGAGAAATTGATGCTATAGATCAAGGGTCTTGGGGACCAGAATATGATGGTTCTACACAACCAGTTGGTCTTCCATTTCCAACTTTTAATGATTTTAGATTCGGAACTTACTCATTTAAGAAAAATAATATAGAACCTTTTTTTGATACAGGTATAACTTTTCAAAATACAATTACATTAAGTGGTGGTGACGCTGAAGGATACTTTACGCTTTCAGCCAACAGAAGAGATACAGATGGATTAATACCTAATGATAAATTCAAAAAGGATTTCTTTAGCTTGAACGCGGGGAAAACTTTTGGAAAGTTCACCATAAGTGGTATTGCTAGATTTTCAATTGAAAATCGAAATACAGCATCAAACTATGATATTGATAATGATCAGGATATCTATGAAGGTTTTACCTCAGATGGAAGGATTGATGAGAACAGCCCTTATGGTCAATTATTTCAAGTGCCCAGCGATGTAGATATTACACAATTTAGTTCTGGAAATAATGAAGACCATTGGACTGCTTTTGGAGATAGCCCATATTGGGTAATCAATAATTCAAGAATGAACTTTGAGCGAAATATCTCTGACTTAAGTGCAGAAATTTCATATCAATTTAATGATAATATTAGCGCTACTGTTAGAGGAAACTATGTAAATAGCAACTATGAATTTGTTGATTACCTAAACGAATTTGTAGAACCATACACCATCACAGGTGATGGTAGAAATATTACATCTAACTTAGAATTGGAGAATGGATATTCTAGAAGAATTTATGTAGACTTCTTAACAAACTTTAATTATCAACTTACAGACGATATAGAATTAAAGTCACTAATTGGTTTTAACTTTTTTCAAAGAAAGGCATATCTAAGTGAAGTTTTTGGTACAAACCTAACTATTCCAGGTTTATACAATGCTTCTAATATATCTAGTGTTTTATTAAATGGAAATGCCAGGTCAAAAGAAAGAACCAACGCAATTTTTGCTAATGTAGATTTAAGCTATAAAGACTTTTTATTCTTGAATCTTACGGCGAGAAATGAGTGGAATTCGGTTTTACAAGCATCTAATAGCACCTTGTCGGATATATCATTCTTTTATCCTTCAGTTGGTGTTGCCTTTATACCTACTAAAGCTTTTCCTGAATTAAGAAGTAAGTTATTACATAAGGCCAAAATTTCTGGAGGTTATGTGAGAGTTGGTAATATTGGTGCATTGACCCCACATCGCTTATTTGAAGTAGGTAATCAAGCAGGAGGTTTTCCAATATCTGGTATTAATTCATTCATTGCAGGAACAGAAACTGCTTCTAATAATATTGAGCCTGAGTTCATATCTACTTTTGAAGCTAATTTAAATTTGGAATTATTAAATATTAATGGTACCCCAAGAATCACATTAGACGGTACAGCATCATTTTATACAAATGATAATCAAGTATTAGACACCTCTGTTTCAAGTTCTACCGGTGCAGCAAATGCTATTATAAATGTTGGTAAAACAACTACCGATGCATTTGAAGTTGATTTAGGCTTTACTCCCATAAAAACAGAAAATTTTAGATGGAGTGGAAACGTTGGATATAGCACTACTAAAACGAAAGTTGAAAAAGTCACCGATCAGTCCAATGAAATTGAAACAACTGCACCGGGTACTGTACAGGGGGTATTACCAAATTTATTTGCCGTTGTTGGTGAAGAGTTCCCACTAATTCAAGGAAGTGCCTATCAACGTGATGACCAGGGTAGAGTAGTTGTTGATGCCAATGGTGTTCCGCAAACGGTCGCTACTAAAATATTGGGTAAAACTACTCCTGATTATATTTTAAATTTTGGAACTGAATTGGCCTATAAAGGATTTACTTTAAGAGCAACCGCCGATTATAGAACAGGGCATGTATTCTATTCTAGTATTTATAATAACCTATCCGGTCAAGGACGCTCTTTTGTTACAGCTGTAGATGGTAGAGGCCATTTCATTTTTCCAAATTCTACCGTACAGGGCAGTGGGGTAGCTAATACAACTGTGCTAACAGGTCCATCATATGGAGGCCCTACACCATATGCAGAATATCAGTCTTTCATTCAAAGCGGACAGTTTTTGGGCGTGGATGAAAATTTTATTGTTGATGCTACTGCCTTTAAGTTAAGAGAAGTTGCTTTAAGTTATTCATTGCCTTCAAAATTATTAGAAGAAACTTTTGTGAATAGCCTAACTGTTGGACTAAGTGGTCGTAACCTATGGACCAGTTTACCAGATGAAAACAGAGGGTATAATGACCCAGAAGTTGGTAATGGTATAGGTCGTTTTTCTCAAACACCGCCTACTAGGTTTTATACTATGAATATTAATATAACTTTTTAATTTGAATAACATGATTAAAAGATATAAACAATTAGTTATTGGGTTATTTACGCTGGCAAGTTTAATAATTAACGTGTCTTGCGACAATGTTTTGGTAAATGAAAACCCCAATGGTGTTATTTTAGATGAATTATTACCCGAAGTTGTACTGCCGGGCGCACAAGCTGGCCCAAGTGCTGTGTTGATGGATGAAATGAATCAGCTAGGTAATACAATGATTGCCACTTGGTCTGGTAACGCGCAACAAATACAGGCACCTTTTTTTGAAGAATTTACATATCAAATTGCTCCAGATTTTTATGATACTATTTGGGATGATTTATACGAAAGTACGGGTAATCTTACGAACATAGTAAATTATGCCGGAAGTGAAAATTATGACTACTTTAAAGCTTCCGCTTTAATTCTACGAGCGTTTTATTTTCAATATTTGGTAGACTTATACGGTGACATTCCTTACTCTGAAAGACATAAGAGGGGAGAGGTGCTTTTCCCAAAATATGATAATCAAGCAGATGTTTATAGAGCGCTTGTTTCTGAAATTAACGACGCAATTTCTTTGATAAATTCTACAGATGCTTCTACAGTTATTTCAATGGGTAGCAATGATATAATGCTCGGAGGAAATATGACATTATGGGAAAAATTTGCTAATTCGTTAAAATTAAGAATCTTAGTTCGCTTATCTGATTTGGCAGATCAAGATAGTGGTACATTGACTTTTATTCAAGCAGAATATACTACTCTAAATACTTCGGGAGCGCAGTTCTTAGGTTTAGGAGATAACATTATTATAAACCCAGGTTATGAAGATGCTACTTCAAAAATGAACCCTTTTGCAGAAACCTTTGGGTACTTGCCAGGAAATTTTGGTGACCAATCGAGTGAAACAAGAAGTAATACTACCGTAGGACCAACAACATTTTTAGTCGAACTATTAGATGGTACTACCAATGGTGTTTCTGATCCAAGACTAGAAAGGTTATATACTCCGCGTGGCGGACAAGCTAGTATTCAGGGGAATACACAAGGCGGCGCTAATCAGCCTTCTAGATTGGGATTAGGGCTTTTAAATTCGCCTTCACAAGATGGACTTATAATGACAGCTGCTGAATCTCTATTATTACAAGCTGAAGCCGTACATAGAGGCTATTTAACATCTGGTGATGCCAAGACATTGTTTGAAGATGGAATTAGAGCATCATTTAATATACTTGGAGCAACAAATGCTTCAGATTATTTGAATGATTCTGGTAACGTAGCAGGTATAGGATGGGAAGGATCTTCTGATAAGATTGAAGCTATTATTACTCAAAAGTGGATAGCTCTAGGAGGAACGAATGGCGCAGAAACATGGATAGAATTTAATCGTACAGGTTTCCCTAGTAATATGCCATTACCTGAGATTGCAAGTCAATCTACTCAACCAAAGCGACTTTTATATCCTACATCAGAATATGTGGGTAATACAACTAATGTATCGGCATTTAATCAACAAGCCCCTACATCAGCATTTAATTCAAACATTTTTTGGGATGTTGATTAATTTAATCTATGTAGATAATAAAGCAAAATAACATGAAGAATAAAATTTTAAAAATTGTCTCATTTTCTCTTCTCATAGTAGCAAGCATCTTAATTGTTTCTTGTGATGAGAGTGATGACACTATAGAGAAAACCGGTAAACCTGCTTTAACGGTTACAAATAAAGACGTAACCGTTTCCGAAGGCGAAACAGCGACTTTTAATCTTAAAATTGAGTATACTACTTCAACCAAAGTTGATATTAGAATTGATGTATTAGATGCTGAAGGGAACCCGATACCAACTACCGAACCTTTTGAAGGAGATCCTACATCAGGTAATGGATATGTAGGCATTGAACTAGATGATATTGAAGTACCTTACCCAACATGGTTTGATTCGGGTTGGTTTCAATATGGGTATCTAGGAGGGTCAGGATATGTGGCGACTTTTGCGCCAAATACTCAAGATTTTCAGATAGATATAAATACTAAAAATGATGGGGTATCTGAAGGTTCTGAGACCATACAGTTGCATTTAACCGCAACTTCAGAAATGGCAGCTACTATTGATGAAATAATCACAATTACCATTCGAGATTGATTAATTTTTAATTATTAAATTTTAAAAAGCCACCTCAATTATGGTGGCTTTTTAATGATGTAAACTCTTAAAATATTTAAATGCCTTTAGTAGTCTTGAACCATACCAGCTGAAATATTCGCCATCTACAAATAAAATTTTTGCAGTAGTAAATTGTTGAATTTCTCTTATATGCCTTTCTTTAAATGGATACGGTTCAGATGATAATAAGATCATATCTACTTTTCTCGCCTCCAGTTGTTGAAGCTTTATTTGGGGATACCGACCTAGGTCATTAAAAACATTGTTAAAATGATTTAGCTTTAAGAGTTCATTAATAAAGTTGTTTTTTCCTGCTACCATCCAAGGGTCTCTCCAAATAAAATAGGCTACTTTATAATGAGGTCTTTCCTTAATAAACAGTTTGAAATCATGAAGTTCTAGCGCTATATTTTTAGTCAATTGTTCAGCTTTTTTTTCAACTTCAAAAATCTGTCCTAAGTCTTTTATAAATGATAGATTGTCATCTATGGTGAGAATGTTAGAAACGTAAACAGTATTATTTCTTTCAAGAATTTCTACTATTTCTTGCGTATTTTCTTCTTTGTTGCAAATAATAATATCGGGCTTTAGATCATTTATTTTCTGAAGCTTTATGTTTTTTGTACCTCCTACGACAGTTATTTTTTTTCGTAAACCTTCTGGGTGAACACAAAACTTGGTGATTCCCACTAGCTCACTTTCTAAACCTAGATCGACTAATAATTCTGTTTGACTCGGTACCAGAGAGATAATACGCTTGGGTGGCAGAAGGAAGTTAAGCGTTCTATATAGTTGATCTTTAAATATCATTTCTAGTTTTGCTTCCAGAAATATGGCGTAAATAAAATTAGAACCGTAAAAAGCTCAAGTCTGCCTAAAAGCATTAAAAAGGCAGACCACCATTTACCAAGATTTGGTAAACTGCTAAAATTACTGACAGGGCTTAATTGCCCAAATGCGGGCCCTACATTACCAAGGGAAGAAGCAGATCCACCCAGAGCAGTCATATAATCTAATCCGAGAAAACTAAACCCTAAAGCACCTACGGCAAAAACCAAGAAGTATAAAATAAAAAAGCCCATAATATTTGACACAATGTTTCGAGAAATTGACTTATTATTATATCGCACCGGGATTATAGCATTGGGATGTAATGTTCTTTTAAATTCTAAAAAACCATTTTTAATCATGATAATATGACGTACAATTTTTACACCACCTGCGGTTGATCCTGCTGAAGCTCCAAAGAACATAAGTAAAAAGAATAATACGGTTAAGAAAGGTGTCCATATTGTAAAATCCGCAGTTACAAAACCTGTAGTGGTGATAATCGCGGTTACTTGAAAAAGCCCATGTCTAAAGGCACTTTCTATTTCGCCTAAAACCATTGGATGTGCAATAAGCTTGGTTTCAGTAATAACCTTAGAAACATCAGCTTTAAAATAAATGATCAATGCAACAACAAGTGTGATACCTACTATATTAAAGAAATAGGTTTTAAACTCTTCATCATTGAGTACTTTTCTAACTTTACCTTTAAAAGCAAAATAACTCAGAACAAAATTAACCCCAGCTACAAACATAAAGAAGATAATGATGTATTGTATTAGCGGCGTATCATTCCAATGGGCTATACTAGCATTTTTTGTTGAAAACCCTCCTGTTGAAACCGTGCTCATAGCATGATTTAAAGCATCGAATAAATTCATGCCAGCCAATTTCAGTAAAATGGTTTGTGAAGCAGTTAAACCAAGATAGATATACCAAAGACGTTTGGCAGTATCGGTAATTCTAGGATGGAGCTTATCGGCTGAAGGCCCAGGTGCTTCGGCTGCAAAAAGTTCCATGCCACCTATACCTAATAATGGCAGTATAGCAATGGTTAAAACAATAATACCCATACCTCCAATCCAATGTGTGGTGCTTCGCCAGAATAGAATACCTTCTGGTAAACTTTCAATATTATTTAAAATGGAAGCTCCTGTGGTAGTATATCCAGATATGGTTTCAAAAAAGGCATCGGTAAAATTAGGGATACTTGCTGAAAAGAGATAAGGTAAAGAACCAGATAAAGACATCAGAATCCATCCTAATGTAACAATAAGATAGCCTTCTCTTTTTTTAACCTGCTTACTAAATCCTTTAGATGCAAACCTAAATATAACTCCAATAAGACTGGTAACAACACCAGCAAAAAAGATTTCTTTTGTTACTCCATCTTTATAAACAAAACTAACAATACTAGAAATCAGCATAAAAAGTCCGTTAAAGATGAGCAAGAAACCCATCATCTGAAAGATGATTTTTATATTCAGTTTTTGAAGCATGAAAATCTAGTCAAAGAGTTTTTCAACTTTTTTAATACACTCTGGGAAACAGCAAACTACAACCTTGTCGTTAGCTTGTATTTTAAAATCTCCAAGGGCGATAACACCTTGTCCATCGCGTACTACACCTCCAATAATCGCTGCTCTTGGGAAATCTAATTCTCTTATTATTTTTTTTGTAATCAATGAATTCTCACGTACGTTGAATTCTAATATTTCTACATTTAAGTTATTTAAAGTAGTAATATCTAGAACATCTCCTTTTCTAATGTATTTAAAGATACTATTCGCGGCGAGTAATTTTTTGTTTACAATAGTATCAATACCTATGGCTTGAGATAGCTTAGAATAATCTACATTGTCGGCAAGTGCAATGGTTTTTTTCACACCTTTAGATTTAGCCACTAGACAAGACATAATATTGGTGTCTGCACTACCGGTAGCACCCAAAAAGGCATCCATGGTATCAACTCCTTCTTCTTCTAGTAATTCAACATCACGACCGTCTCCTAGAACAACCAAAGCGTTTGGCAAACTGTCTGCCAATTGAAAAGCCCTGTCTTTATTCTTCTCTATTATCTTAATATTCAATTTACTATTGCAAAGCTCTTTAGCAGTTCTAGCTCCAATTCTGCTTCCGCCTAAAATCATTACATTTTTAATAGAAGCTTTTTGTTTTCCGGTAAGTTTATAAAGCTCATTTACTCCTTTTTTGAGTGTAATAAAATATGCCAGATCGTTGGCTTTTAGAACAGTATCACCTCTAGGAATAATTGATTCCTCGCTATTTATATTTTTAATAGCAATAGGCATAAAATTAATATCGGAAAATGTAGCTGCAGCATTCTTTACAGACATCCCTACAAAAGGAGCTGTTGGAGGTAATAAAATACCTAGCATGGTAAGCTCACCTTCTTCAAATTCATGCATATCATTAAAGGCAGCTTCATTCAATAATGATTTTATCTCAGTAGTAGCCAATAATTCAGTAGAAATAAGTTCGTCAACTCCTAATCTATCAAAACCTACATCATCTTTAAAATCGATAAAATCTGAATTATTAATTCTTGCTATGGTTTTTTTTGCACCAAGATTTTTAGCTAATAATGAAATTGTAAGGTTCACAGTTTCATTTGAACTTACAGATATAACCAAATCTACCTCATTAATCTTAGCTTCCTTTAAAAGTGAAATAGAGGTGGCGTCGCCCGTTATTGCTCTAATATCCAGCTTTGATTCGATATAATTTAAGCGATCTTTATTGAGGTCTATCAGCGTAATGTCGTGGTATTCGTACGAAAGTAATTTGGCTAAATGAAAACCAACTTCGCCCGCGCCGGCAATAACTATTTTCATGTATATTTCTCGATTAGCGAACTAAAACACAGCAAAAGTATTACTTTTTTCTTTTATATATTTAAACACTAATTTTTTTAGTTAATGAATACCCAAAAAAAGTTGCTTTCTATTAAATCATGGAATCAAGATGACCGTCCGCGAGAAAAACTACTATCTAAAGGAAAAGATGCATTATCTAATGCCGAATTGATAGCTATTTTAATTAGTTCAGGTAATAAAAAAGAAAGTGCCGTTGATCTGGCAAAGCGCATGTTAAATGCTACCGAAAACAATCTCAATGCTTTCAGTAAGCTTACTATTAATGATCTAATGAAATTTAATGGTGTTGGTGAAGCAAAGGCGATTTCTATAATTACAGCTTTAGAACTCGCCAGGCGCTGTAGGCTTGAAGATGCCTTACAACAGGAAATTATTACTTCAAGTAAAGCGGTGTATAAGATTATGCACCCTCTATTAGGCGAATTACCTCATGAGGAATTTTGGATCATCTATTTAAATAATGCTAATAAAATTTTACTTAAAACGCAATTAAGTAAAGGAGGCATAACCGGTACTTTGGTAGATAATAGAATGGTATTTAAAAAGGCCATTGAGTTATTGGCTACAGGTATTATTCTTTGCCATAACCATCCTTCAGGAAAGTTACAACCTAGTATTTCTGATAAAAAACTAACTCATAAAATAAAACTTGCAGGTGAAGCATTAGATGTAAAAGTTTTAGATCATCTTATAATTACTGAAAAAGATTATTTTAGCTTTGCTGATAACAATCTACTTTAATATAAACACAAAACGAAACGTCTGCTGCAACTTATATATTAGCCATCATAAGCTTTTCACATTTATAATCAATATATTGTAATTTAATTTGATCAATGCTTTTAGTTTATACACATAAAATTACTCCAAGACTTAACTATACCTTTAAGCATTTCTTTACCCGAATTTTACAACTAGAAGTAAAGTTTACTACCAAAGTAGAAAAATTTATCGCTCATGGTGGCCCGAAAATTACATACACGAAACAGCCATTGGGGAAAGAGATTTTTGTTCGAAGCAATGATCTTCTTTTTGAGCAAGGTATTAATGATGTAGATATACGAATGGGAGTATGGGAAGGAACTCCGAGTTTTTTTATGACAAGACAAGAAGCGTCTATCCCTTTTGATGTCTTTGCAGCTACATTTTATTTGTTAAGTCGTTACGAAGAATATTTACCGCATGTAAAAGACGAATTTGAACGTTTTCCGGCAGAAGAAAGCTTAGCATATGGAGAAGGTTTTTTAGATAAGCCTTTAATTGATATATGGGCTTATAAGTTTAGGAACTTATTAGCAGAAAAATTCGGCGATCTCAAAGAAAACAACCGATCATTTAATTTTATTTCTACAATAGATATTGACATTGCTTTTTGTTTTAAGCATAAAGGTGTAATTAGAACTATGGGCGGATATATTCAAGATTTATTGAACTTAAGAATCAATAATTTATGGATGCGCTCTACCGTACTTCTTGGATTTAAAAAAGATCCTTTCGATACCTATGATTTATTGATCGATCTTCAAAAACAGTATGGGATAAAAACATTGTTTTTCTTTTTAGTAAGCGAATACACCACTTTTGATAAAAACACATCTTCACGTAATTCTAAATATCGATCACTTATAAAATCAGTGGCCGATTATTGTAAAGTAGGTTTACACCCATCATATTTCACAATGATGAATGAACAGAAACTCAAGAAAGAAAAAAAGCGATTAGAGGAAATAACGAACACGCAAATTACGAGATCACGACAACATTATTTGCGACTAGCACTGCCAGAGACCTATCAAAACCTTGTAAACCTAGAAGTCACAGAAGATTATACAATGGGCTATGCAAAGCACTATGGTTTTAGGGCTAGTACATGTACCCCATTTTATTTTTATGATTTAGATTATGAGATACAAACTCCGTTAAAAGTTTTTCCGATAGCAGTGATGGATGGAACCTTAAGAAATCATCATAATCTTTCACATAAAAGAGGGTACGAAGTTATTATGAGGCTGGCCGATGAGGTAAAAAAAGTTGATGGTACTTTTATCACGTTGTTTCATAACGAAACCTTAAGTAATAGAGGAGTATGGCGTCGTTGGAGGAAAATTTACATGGACATGCTCAAGCAACTATCTCAATTTTAATGATTACCTACCTAACACGTAAAGAATTAAATATTGAAAAATACAATGCCTGTATTTCTAAATCTAGAAATTCGCGTATTTATGCATTTAGCTGGTATTTAGACATAGTTGCAGATAATTGGGATATATTGGTTTTAGAAGATTATAAGGCAGTAATGCCCTTACCATGGCGTAAGAAATATTTTACTAAGTATGTTTATTTACCAGCTTGGACTCAACAATTAGGCGTTTTTTCTGCAGAGAATATTTCGGAGGAAATAATAATTCGCTTCTTAAAAAGTGTTCCAAAAAAATTTAAATTGGTTGACATGTACCTAAATTCTAATAATACTATCAAGGGTACCAGTTTGAAAACGAGAGCAAATTATGTTCTAGATCTAAATAAACCATATGACCAATTAACAAATGCATATAAAAAGGGAAGGAAGAGCGATCTAAGGACTGCTAACAAACATAACATACAGATTAAAGAAACAGATAGTATTGAACAACTTATTCAACTATTTAAGTTTAGAAAAGGGAAAGAAGTCTCCCTAAAAAAAAAGGATTATTCTACACTAGCGGAATTAGCAAAAAAACTACTATTACTCGAAAGAATGGTGATAGTAGAAATGTATAGTATTCAAAATACATTTTTAGGAGGAGTTATTTTTTTAATGGACTCAAAGAGGATCACGTACTTATTTTCAACCTCAAATTTGGAGGGGCGACAGAAAAAAGTAATATCTGTAGCAATTGATAGGTTAATTAAAAAATATTCAGATTCAACTTTTATCTTAGATTTTGAGGGTTCAATGATCCCTAATTTGGCGTCGTACTTTAGGAGTTTTGGAGCAGAAAAAGAAGAATATTACCATTACAAAAAATATAACTTTTGAAACTGAAAGTTGATAAAATAAAAGTTTGTTTTCTAGCTGATAAGCATGGATTATATGATGATCGTATCTATTGGAAAATGGCAATGTCTCTCAAAAAGAAAGGATACGAAATTCATTACTTATTTATTGGAGATAAAGAAGAGAGCGGCATTACAAATGAAGGTGTAAATTACATTAGCTTTAAGATTAAGAAGTTTTCGAATAATAGATATCTCAACTACTTAATAAAATATACGAGGTCTAAGACAAATTATGATCGTTTATATGAAAAAGCAAAGCAACTAAACGCCGATGTGTATCATTTTCATGATCTTAATATCAATAAAATAGGAAAAAGACTCAAGGAGTTATCTCAAAGACCAGTTGTAATTTACGACGTTAGAGATCCATACGCTCAAAACATTAAAGATTATATTGGAAGTCAGACTTGGCTAAGACCTTTTGTTAATTTATTTGCTACTTACATAGATTTTTGGGAGAAAAAATGTGCCAAAAATTATGATTATATTATGTCTAATGAAGAGAATGTAGGAGAACAATTTAAAAAAATAATATCTCCTAATAAGGTAGCTGTAATTTATAACTATACGTATTTTCACCTCCATAGAACAGAAATACCAAAGGAATACGATCTTATTTATTGTGGCGGTATAACTAAATTCAGAGGAGCTTTTCAGATCATTGAGGCGGTTAAAATTTTAAAAGAAGATTTTAAAAACATTAAAATGATCTTTCTAGGGAATTTTTTCACTAAGAGGTTTAAAGACGAGGTTCAAAACAAAATTCAAGCCTATAGTTTGGAAGAAAATATTGTTTTAAAAGATTCGGTACCTTATAATGAGGTTGTTGATTATTATAACAAAAGTAAAGTTGGTTTGGGAATCTTTTTACCAATGAAAACTCATGAGATTATTTTACAAATTAAGATATTTGAATACATGGCTATGGGATTGCCTATTATTGGAAGCAATTTTGGGCATATTAATGATTATATCCTTAAAGATAGAGTAGGACTAACGGTTGATACCAGAAATCCAAGTGAAATAGCTAAAGCAGTTAAGAATATACTAAACAATCCATCATTATATACTACTTTTAGCAATAATGGTATAAAAGCGGTTGAAGAAAAATATCATTGGGGTTTAATGGAGAAAAAATTATATGCTATTTATAATGACTTGCTTTTAGATAGAAGGAAAAGGTTATCAGATGAAAAATAAAGCATTCTTTAAGGATTTTTCATGGTATTTTCTTGGCTCCTTTTTGCCATTACTCATTGGCTTTATAAAAACTCCTATTTTCACACGACATTTTGATAAGGAAGCCTTTGGCTATTTAGGATTAGTTACTATTACATTCTCGTATTTTGGGATGCTGTTTTTTTCATGGATAGCTTCTTGTATTTGGCGTTATTATCATAAATATTACCACGAAAAACAACTTAAAAGATTATATTCTAATCTAGGCTTATTGTTGTTTTTGGCATCAATAATAATACTTATTATAGCCGCCATTTGGTATGCTATGACTAGCAATATTTTAGTAAAGCAACTTATTTTTTATGCTACTGTACAATTAATTTTTAATCAATTGTTTCTGTGTTATATGGTGTTAATACGGCTCCAAGGGCGTGCTAGCTTTTATACCATATTTCATTCTGTAAAATCGTTATTTGCGATAGCATTATCACTGGTTTTAGTTTTTGTTTATAATCAAAATATAAGCGCTTTAATATTAAGTCTAGCAGTTATAGATGCTATTTCTATTTTAATTCTGTTGGTAGTTAATCCGTCTAATCTTTCTTTCAGCAAGAAATACATTGATAAGAAAATACTTAGAGAATTACTTACTTATGGTAGTGCTGGGTTGATTGTTAATGTTGGGTTTTTAATTATTTCATCTAGTGATCGATATATCATTGCCTGGTTAACGAATATTGATAATGTTGGAGTGTATGATCAGGTATATAAAATAAGTCAACTATCAATTTGGGCCTTGATAACTATCTACTTTAATACAATTAACCCATATCTATTAAATCAATTAGAGCAAAATTTTGAGAACTCTAGTCAATTAATAAAGAAATATTTACAACCCTTCTTTATATGTGGACTGCCACTTATTGTCTATTTAAGCTTGTTTTCAAAAGATATAGCCACGATTCTTCTGGGTAAAGAATTTAGAGAGGGGTATAGCATTATGCCTTTTATTTTTACGATGGCTTATCTTCATGGTGTGTCCAATTTTTATGAATTGCGTCTTAAATTTTCAAATAAATTAAAAAGGTTAGCTGTGGTTATTACTTTAGCTGCAATCTTGAATATTTTGGTGACTTATAGTCTAGTACAGATTTATGGATATAAATATGCTGCTGTAACCACTGTATTTATTTATATTCTCATCTTACTAATTTTTCATTTTTATGATCGTTCTGTAGCATCTTTTTCAAGTAAAGAAATTTTATCAATATCTAAAGTATTCTTTGTTGTAAGTGTTCAGGCGGCGCTTTATATTTTCTTGAATAATTCATACAGCCTAACATATTTTCATAAAATTAGTATCGGTTGCCTTTTTATAGTATCTTATTTTATTATTTTTAAGAAGCAGTTTCTAGCCATTGAAATACCAACTTATGATTAAACATGTCTTCTTTGATCTCGATCACACCTTATGGGATTTTGACACCAATTCAGCCAAAGCATTCGAGAAAATTTTTGAAATTAATAATGTTCAAATCAATATTGAACGTTTTTTAGAATGCTATAAGCCGATTAATGAATATTACTGGAAATTATATCGGGAGGAAAAAATTTCGAAGCCAGATTTGCGATACGCAAGATTAAAGGATGCTTTTACACAAATAAACTTTGAAGTTAATGATGACTTAATTGAAAAATTATCTGAAGAATATATTGATTATCTACCGAATAATAATGTGCTTTTTAAAGGAGCTCTAGCAATTTTAGAATATTTACAACCCAAATACTCACTACATATTATTACAAATGGCTTTAATGAAGTACAAAATAAAAAACTAGAAAGATCATCATTGGTTTCGTATTTTGATAAAATTATAACTTCTGAAATTGTAGGTGTTAAAAAACCAAACCCTAAAATTTTTAAGTATGCTCTTGAGATTGCCAATGCGAAGCCCGAAATAAGTATGATGATAGGAGATAATATTGAAGCTGATGTATTTGGGGCTCTAAATGTAAATATGAAAGCTATTCATTTTAACTATGATAATCGAAAAGTTAACGCCAACGTTACTTCGATCAAGAAACTAGAAGAATTGAAGCAATTTTTGTAATTTTAAGTAATCAAAAACTAAATAATGAAATTAAAATCACTTTTTCTCATACTATATTTATTTATGGCTAATGGCCTTCAAGCGCAAGACCTAAATGCTTATAAATATGTAATTGTTCCTAAGAGGTTCGATTTTCAAAAATCAGCAGATCAATATCAACTAAATTCGTTGACAAAATTTTTATTTAATAAAGAAGGCTTTAAGACCTTATCTTCTGATGAAGAATTACCCGCAGATTTAGTAAATAATCCTTGCTTAGGTCTAAAAAGTAATGTTGCAGAAAATTCAAATATGTTTACAACCAAGTTAACAATTGAACTGACTGATTGTAGAAATACAGTTGTATTTACAACCGAAGAAGGTAAAAGTAAGATTAAAGATTTTAAAAAAGGACATCACGATGCATTACGAAAAGCATTTCGAGATATTAGCAATCGCTCGTATTCTTTTGATCCGAGTATGGTAAATAAACCAGCACCTGCGGTTGCTGAAAAGGCTGTCGAAAAATCGCCAGAAGTACTAGAAGTCGTTGAAAAAGCGGAAGATGTTGTAAAAGAGAAATTACCTGAAACAGAGGAAGTAGCTGAGAATACCACTGAAATTATAAAAGAAGAATTACCGGTAAAGACCACTAGAACTCCGGAAAGTATTGAACAGGCCGTAATTACCAAACCAATTAAATCTCCAATCAATACAATTCTTTATGCTCAGCAAATCACTAATGGTTTTCAACTGGTTGACAGCACGCCAAAAATAGTTTTTATGGCGTTGCAATCAGGTACTAAAGATTTATACTATTTAAAGGATAAAGCGGGTGTCTTATATAAAGAAGCCGAAAATTGGTTCGCTGAATATTACGAAGCAGGTAAATTGGTTAAAAAGCAACTTACAATTAAGTTCTAAATTATGTTTGATCGAGAAGGAATAATCATTTTTATCAAACATCTAATAATCATATCTGTCCTTCCAGCGTTTTTTAAGGAATTCTTTAAATGTGTTTTCTCTAGGGTTTTCACCGGGCTCATATAATTTCGTATTTGAGATTTCTTCTGGTAAGAATTCTTGATTTATGAAATTGTTATCATGATCATGTGCATATTTATAGTCTTTACCGTACCCTATATCTTTCATTAATTTGGTAGGCGCATTTCGTAAGTGTAGTGGTACTGATAAATCTCCTGTTTCTTTCACCAATCCCTGTGCTTTTTTAATAGCGATATAAGAAGAATTACTTTTAGGAGAATTGGCTAAATAAACTGCACATTGACTTAAGATAATTCGAGCTTCCGGATAGCCAATCATTGAAACGGCTTGAAAAGTATTTGTCGCTAAAATCAAAGCAGTTGGATTAGCATTTCCAATATCTTCAGAAGCCAAAATAATCATTCTTCTTGCTATAAACTTAACATCTTCTCCTCCTTCTATCATTCGAGCGAGCCAGTATACGGCAGCATTTGGATCACTACCTCTTACTGATTTGATAAAGGCTGAAATTATATCATAATGTTGTTCTCCAGTTTTATCATAAAGAACTGTATTTTTTTGAACTTTACTTAAAACTAAATCATTCGTAATCTTAATAGGTTCATCTTCTGAATTTACAAGAAGCTCAAAGATGTTTAATAACTTACGAGCGTCACCACCAGATAATTGTAATAGCGCAGCTGTTTCTTTAAGTTCAATATTTTTCTTTGCAATTGTTTCGTCTTTCTCTAAAGCACGATTTAACAATGCTATAAGATCATTTTTATCAAAGGCATTTAGAATATAGACCTGACAACGGGAGAGTAGGGCAGGAATAACTTCAAAGCTGGGATTTTCTGTTGTAGCGCCTATAAGTGTTACCCATCCTTTTTCTACAGCACCTAATAAAGAGTCTTGTTGAGATTTGCTAAAGCGATGAATTTCATCAATGAATAGAATAGGATTTTTTGTTGTAAAGAGTCCTCCACCTTGCTTGGCCTTGTCAATAACATCGCGAACATCTTTCACCCCAGAATTAATAGCACTTAATGTATAAAATGGACGTTCTGACTCATTTGCAATAATATTAGCCAATGTGGTTTTACCTATGCCTGGAGGCCCCCATAAGATTAATGAAGGAATAACTCCGTGTCTGATGTGCTCAGTTAACGCACCTTGTTTTCCAACTAAATGCTGCTGACTAATATATTCATCTAAAGTTTTGGGTCTTATACGTTCTGCTAAAGGAGCTATCATAGAACAAATGTAATGACATTTTGTCTAAACACAGAAATTGGATTCTAATTTGCTATATTTAAATATATGTCATTACAAGAAGAGCAAAAGCAGTTTAAATTTAAACCTATAATGTTGGCTTCGGCATTGTATGGAGTATTGTTTTTGTGGGTTATTTATTGGTATGAAGTAACTTTTGGTCAAAATTTCACTAAATATGGAGTGTATCCACGTACATTGGGAGGATTAAAAGGAATATTTTTCTCTCCTTTTATTCATAGCGGTGTTAAACACCTATTCAATAATTCGGTACCCTTATTTATTCTATTATTATCTCTCTTTTACTTTTATAGAAAAATTGCTCTTAAAATATTGCTTTATGGCGGGTTTTTAACGGGGTTGCTTACCTGGATAATTGCACGAGAAGCATATCACATTGGTGCAAGTGGTATTGTTTACCTTTTGTTTAGTTTTATTCTCTTTAGCGGAATTATTAGAAAGTATAATAGATTAATAGCAGTATCATTAATTGTTATCTTTTTGTATGGTAGTATGATTTGGTACATACTACCGATTAAAGATGGAATTTCATGGGAAGGGCATTTATCAGGATTTTTGGTAGGCTTAGCCTTTGCATTTATCTTTAGAAAATATGGTCCGCAAAAGGCCGAATATGATTGGCAAGATGATGATTATGAAAATGAATTACTTTTGGGCGAAGACGTTTATTCAGAAGAAGAATAACCAATTTTCATTAGATATTATGTCGACGCTGTCTTACAATTTCATATAAACTAACCCCGCAAGCTACAGAAACATTTAAAGAGGCTATTTCTCCTAATAATGGAAGTTTACCTTTATGGTCACTTATTTTAAGAATGGCTGGCGAAATACCTTTGTGTTCAGAGCCCATTATAAGAGCCGTTGGTTTAGTAAAATCAATGTCATAAATACTATCTTCAGTTTTTTCAGAAACTGACACAATTTGTATGCCCTCAGCTTGTAATTGATAAATTGCATCCAATAGGTGATTTACTTTACAGATGGGTAATTTAAATGCCGCACCGGCCGAAGTTTTAATAGCATCCGCATTTAATGGTGCACTGCCTTGCGAAGGAATAATAACTGCATCTACACCAGTGCATTCAGCTGTACGGAGAATAGCACCAAAATTACGTACATCAGTTAGCTGATCGAGCAATAAATATAAAGGCGTATTATTTTTATCATTGGCTATTATTTCTTCTATTGAGGCAAATGAAATATCAGATAATTTCGCAACAACTCCCTGATGGTTTTGGTTTCTTGAAAGCTTGTTTAGTTTCTCAATAGGTACATAGCTAGAAGAAATATTGTTCTTTTTAATTAAGGAGTTTAATTCAGAAAATAGAGAGCCTTGCAGTCCTTTTTGAATATAAATTTTTTCAATAGTCTTATTTGAAGTTATAGCTTCAATAATAGCTCTAATACCGAATATTTTGGTTGGTTGTTCTTGCATGTTGCAAATGTAGTTTAAATATAATGCATAAAAAAACCACCTCATTGAGGTGGTTTTTTTTTAACAAAGAAATAAATTATCTTGTTACAGCTGTATCAACATCTGCGATGTTAACAGTTTGAGATCTTAATAAATCTGTACCAGCTCTACCAACCTGAACCTCACCGTCTGCATTAGATGCACTAGTAAGTGTTACAGTTAAGGTTTTATCACCATCAACTACTCCATCAGTTAGAAGCTCAACAACGATATCCACGTTGTCAATCACGTTAGCTGGATCATCTCCCGGGTCTGGAACAAGTACAACACTACCTCCAGAAGCATTAGCTCCTGCAACTGTAAAATCAGTTCCAAATACAGCAGTACCTCCAAAATCGAAATTAATAGTAACATTTGACTCTGTACCTGTAGGTATTTCAACATTCAAATCTACTGTATCTCCTTCATCAGCATCTACAGCAGGAGTTGTAGTATTAGCCCCATTTGCGTTAAATGCTACATATTCGCCGTCTATTAGTTGAACATTAAGACCTAGGTCATTATCATTAAGTTCAAAATCTT
Organism: Maritimimonas sp. 2205BS37-2; assembly: GCF_056591755.1. Lineage (NCBI taxonomy): Bacteria > Pseudomonadati > Bacteroidota > Flavobacteriia > Flavobacteriales > Flavobacteriaceae > Maritimimonas > Maritimimonas sp. 2205BS37-2. Next base: position 104,023 of record NZ_JBWQOI010000003.1, on the reverse strand, counting down.
CCGTGCATCCGGTTAATAAGATAACCGAAGCCATTAATATATATGTTAATTTTCTCATTTTAAAATACGTTTTTTAGTTTTCGAACCACATTGGTGTTTGAGTAGGCTGATCAGCCGGCGTATTCGGATTTGCAGCAATCTCATCTGGAGGATATACAAATCTTCTTAGTACAGCTCCGATTGATGAGTTTGGTGGAGGATCTAAAGTAGGAACTTTATTAATTCTCCAAACATTCCAAGCCATTACTGGTTGTAAGAACGTAGCCAAATATTGTTGTTCAAGTACATCATTCATTGAAGGAGCAGCTAAACCATTAACATAAGCATCAATGTCTCCAGTAGAAACTGTATTAATAATACCAGGGATATCTTGTCCCCACCATGTAATAGCATTTCTTACACCATTTCTGTAATTAGTTTCTGCATCACCTGCAGCTGCAAATCCTTCTAAAGCTAATTGTGCTTTATATAGATCTAATTCAGCTGGCATAATTAACATATCTGGTAATGTAGCTCTAATAATATTATTGCTTAATACAGATGTAGATGGATCTGGGAATAAATCATTTCCTGGAGGATCTAGGTCATTTCTTGCTACCCAAAGATCCCAACGAGGATCACCAGATTCACTTAGTAATTCATCAATTGGATCACCAGGGCCAAAAATATCTTGACTTTCATTATCAGGACCAAAGAATGCAGTAATAATTGTTTGCATACCACTTTGTGCTCCAGGTTGACCAGAATAACGTAAAAGAGCTGACTGTGCATTTGTTTCAATCATTGGTTGGCCTAATGCCGCATTGATTTGAGCATCTACACTAGCACCACCACTTTTTAACATCATTAATGTTCGTAATTTTAACGAATTGGCTAACCTTCTCCAGTTATCCATATTACCTCCATAATACATATCACTTGCAGGAGTAATTGCAAAGTTACCAGTAGCTGGTATCGCATCAATTAAGGCAATAGCCTCGTCATACATTCCAACAATACCATTTAATACATCTTGTTGACTATCAAAATTAGGATTTGGAAAATCAGTACCATTTAATGCTTCGCTAAAAGGAACTGCTTCCCAAAGACTTGTTGCTTCATAAAACGTACGAGCCATTAATACAGTGGCAATAGCATTTACATTATTACTAGTTTCACCAGCTGCGGCAGCATCTGCTTTCACTAATGATAAGTTACCTAATACTTGTACATAGAACATTGCCCAAGTGTTACCAGTAAGGAAACTACTTACTGTACCTCTATTAGGACTATTAAATGTATTTGAAATATATTGTGAAACATCACAAATTCTAGTACCTAATTCGGTTACTTTTCTCGATGAGTGTTGCACAAAAACATAAGGCAAGACTGCATTCGGATCGGCTGATGATGCAGCCAATGGATCTGTATTAATGTCTAAGGTCTTATCACAAGACTGTAATGTACCAAACATTATAGCAGATACCAAAATTATAAATTTTAATTTTTTCATCTTTTCTTAATTTTTAAATTTAGAATGTTAGTCTTACATTAAAACCAATACTTCTTGTTGAAGGAACATTTGATCTTTCAATACCAAAACCATCAGCACCAGAACCAAATAAACTTGCTTCAGGGTCAATGTGAGGTACTTTAGAATATAATAATGCTAAGTTTCTTCCTTCAACACCGAAAGTTGCACCTTTAATAAAAGTCTTCTCTAACAATTTAGAAGGTAAAGTGTAAGATAAACCTACCTCTCTTAATTTCACGAAAGTGGCATCATATACCCAAGGAGTTGCAACACTACCTACACCTAATGATTGTGTCCAGTAGTCCTGTGCATTTAATAAAGGCACATTATTTTCAGAAACATTTCCTCCTGCATCAACTAATACACCTTCTGTATCGATGAATGCTCCATCTCTACCATATAAAGTTTCAGTAACCAAACCACCTTGTTGTAAGTTTTCAACAGTAGATGACTTCATTACTCCACCCCATCTTACATCAACGGTGGCGGTTAAGCTAAATCCTTTATAGCTAAAATTATTTACCCAGCCTCCTGTCCAATCTGGAAGTACAGAACCTAAAGTCTCAGCTTGACCAGCTTGAATTCTTCTACCAGTTGTAGGATCAATTACTGGTCTACCAGTTGTTGGCTCTCTTAAGAAGTCAAATCCAAATAATTGGAATTCTTCTCCTGGAACAGCCATAATCTGAACACTATTAAATGCAGAAGCAATTTGGAACTGTTGTAACTCAGGAGTTAACTCAACAACTTCTGATTCTACTTGAGAGAAGTTAATTGCAGTATTCCAAGTAAAATTATCAGTTCTTATTGGAGTTGCATCTAAAGCAACCTCAAAACCTTCCTGATCAACTTGACCAACGTTTAATACTCTAAATCCAAAACCTGTAGTTTCAGGAATTGCAACTTGTAATATCTGATCTTTATTTTGGTTTTTAAAATAAGCAACATCTAAGCCTAACCTTCCTTTAAATAGTTTCATATCTAAACCAAACTCATAAGAAGTTTGCTCTTCAGGAACTAAGTTTGCTGGAGGAATCGTAGGATTCGCTCTATATGCTAAAGCTCCATTGAAAGGGAAGTTAAGATTTAAACCATACTGACCTGTTGCAGTTGTAACCGGTAAGAAGTTGAAATCTAATTGATATGCTCCAGTATCATTACCTACTTGTGCCCAACTTGCTCTAAACTTACCATAAGAAATCCAATCACTGTCAATTCCGAAAGCATCAGTAAATACAAATGCCAAACTCGCAGATGGATAGAAATAAGAATTATTATCTTTTGGTAGCGTTGAAGACCAGTCATTTCTTGCTGTTAACGTTAATGTCGCCCAGTTTTTATAACCAAATTCTGCAGAACCATATAAACCAACTAGCCTAGACTCAGCAAAATCTCTTGTTGCAATTGTTTGAGCTGCATTCGCAGGGCTAAACAATTCAGGAATTAATAAATCGTTTCCTCTAATTCTTTGTCTTCTTACTAATCTAGCATTGTATTGAAAACCACCTAATACATTCAAGGAAATATCATCAGTTAAATCTCTTGTATAAGACGCGATGATATCAGAGGTAATCTCTTGTCTATAAAAATCATCCGAGTCATAATCTCCCAATAATCTTTGAATTGTTCCTTTACTGTTTTCTATAAAACGTTTGTCATCGTTTAAGTCAATTCCAAATCTACCTGTTAGTGCAAATCCTTCAAAAGGCTTAAATGTTACAGAAGCGTTAGCAATTACACGGTCATCATTACGATCGTTTTGATTTTCGTGACGTAACCATAAAGGGTTGTTTTCTAAATTACCCGCATCATCAACAATATGGTTGATTTGATTACCACTTGCATCTATCCATGGATCAAACAAGTTCTGATCTAGTGTACTACTAAATGAGCTTAAACCAATAATGTTAGGGTCATTAGCACCTGTAGCACCAGTACCTTCAGTTTTTGATTTAATATACTGAACACCAAATCTTGTTTCTAACTTATCATTATGTCTAATACCAGCATTGAAACTTGCAGTATATCTGTTCAATTTAGAACCTGGCAATATACCATTTTGATTCAGTGCAGTTAAACTCAATCTGTAATCCATTTTCTCACTTGCATCAGAAACCGCAAAGTTGTTAATGAATGTGTATCCGGTTTCAAAGAAATCTCTCACACCATTATCTTCAACAGCTCTTAAAACACCTGGTTGATTTGTAACAGGCGCATTTGGTACAGTTTGACCAACGATACGCGGCCCCCAGTCAAAACCATCAGAACCTGCGCTATACGTACCATTTGTACCCATTGCATATTCCTGTTGATAGTCAGGTATTCTAAATAAATCATCCATTCTAACGGTAGAGTTGATAGTTACCTGAGTACTACCATTAGGGTTTGATTTTCCTCTTTTTGTAGTAACGATAATAGCACCACCCGCTGCTCTAGATCCATAAAGAGCAGTTGCAGCTGCACCTTTTAATACGTTCATTGACTCTACATCATCAGGGTTAATTACTGCGGCACCGTTTGCAAAGTCTCTGTTACCAGAAATTCTGCTACCACCACCTGCAGTCTGAGAGTTGTTAATAATAATACCATCAACAACCCAAATTGGACTATTTCTACCCGATAAAGAAGAAACACCTCTAATGATTATTTTAGAAGATCCACCTACGTTACCACTCGAGTTGGTAATTTGCACACCAGTAACTTTACCTTGTAAGGCATTTACGATGTTACTTTCTCTAGCTTTTACTAAATCGTCTCCTTTAACAACATCAGTTCCATAACCTAGAGCTCGTGCTTGTCTTTGTATACCTAAAGCAGTTACAACTACTTCATCTAACACATTGTCAGCAACTAAAAGTACATCCATAACATTGCTACTTCCGACTGTTTTCTCTTGAGTAGTCATCCCAACAAAGCTAAATACCAGCACATCGCCAACATTAGCTTTAATCGAATATTTACCATCGAAATCAGTTTCGGTACCATTAGATGTACCTTTAATGATAATACTAGCACCAGGCAAAGGACCGGTTTCGTCTGAAACAGTACCAGTGATAGTCTTTTCTTGTGCAAAAGTGAATTGCACAACAAACGCCAGTAATAGCGTTAAAATTCCACTAAACTTTGTTTTCATTATATGATTATTTGAATTAATTGCGCCAAAAATCATAATAATAAGTTAAAAAAACAAGTTTTTTAAGTTAAAATGTTAATATTAAGTTAAGAAGGTTAATTTGTGTTAAAGCACCTGTATTCAACAATGCGATTGTATTTTTTTAAATGGCCAAGAAGTGTTAAATATAAATTAATTCGTTTTTATTTTTTGTTAAAAGTATATTTTTGCTCCTAAGTTTAATGGAAGATTTATGAATATTTTATTTAGGTTTTTGGGCTATGCCTTAGCCAGCGTTATAATTATATCTTGTTCTAATAGTGACGATACCGATACAAACCCAGTTCCTCCTATATTATGTGGGGCTAAACCCGCTAACATCGATGTTTTAAATTGTGATCTACTTGAAAGTAGCTACGTGTTGGCTGTGAAGAATGGTGGGCTTGGTGCATTTATGTTAAATAAACAAGGAGATAAAGTCCACGAATGGGAATTTGACACTAACCTTGGAAATGATCTTGAGCTATTACCAGATGGAAAGCTAATAGGGATGTTTAAAGTAAATGAACCGGTTTTTTCTTTTGGAGGTTATGGTGGAATTGTGAAAATTTTGAACAAAGATGGCTCTACAAATTGGGAATATGAATATGCATCCGACGATTATTTGGCACATCACGATGTTGAATTATTGCCTAATGGTAATGTGTTGTTTCTAGTTTGGGAGAGGATTACGGCCTCTGAAGCTCAAAAAGTTGGAGTTAATACAACAAATGATATTTTTCCTGAGGCCTTAATCGAGGTTGATCCAGACACGAATGAGATTGTATGGCAATGGCGAAGTTTTGATCATATTGTTCAAGATCAATTCTCTACGTTGCCAACTTTTGGAGATGTGTCTCAAAATCCTCAGCTGATTGATATTAACTATGCCTTAAGAGATAACGGCGATATCATGCATGCTAATGGAATTGATTATGATGCTCAAAAAGATATTATTCATGTTAGCGTTAATTTTTATAGCGAAGTTTGGGTTGTAGATCACAGCACAACTTCTCAGGAAGCTGCTACTAGTGAAGGTGGTAGCTATGGAAAAGGTGGAAACCTATTATATAGATACGGTAATCCTGAAGCATATCAAAATACGGAAGGTCAACGATTATTCTATAATAATCACTTTCCTAATTTATTAGAAGATGGCGAACCAGGAGAAGGAAACGTACTAATTTATGTGAATAGCGGTGATAATGTTGAACAATCTACGGTTTATGAATTAAAGATGCCTGCTAATTTTAATTTACAAGCAAGTACTAACAATGAACCTGAAGTTGTTTGGAGCTTTACCGATGAAGAATTGTTCTATCAAAGAATCTCTGGTGCGGTTCGCTTAAAAAATGGAAATACGTTAATTTGTGAAGGCGATTACGGTTTTTGGGAAGTCACCCAAGATGGAGAAGTGGCCTGGAAATACAATGGTGAAAGCGACGAAACAGATTTTTGGAGGTGCTACGCTTATGAATTAAATTCTTCTGAAGCGCAGAGTTTGGGATTATAGTAATAAGAGCTACTGGCAGAAGAAAAGCCACATATTATTAAAGTGGTATGAGACACGTCGTTTTAAAGAAGGATACTACCCTAAAGGGATTACCATAAGAATAAAACTGTGTTTTGATTCTGTGCATTCTAACTTTTGAAGTTAGCCTAATAAGGGAATTAACTACTCGCTTCTACTGTCTAAGAAGAGTATTCTATTGCCATTATCGTTTAGTTAGCCATAGGGTTAAAAATATTGCTTTTACAATACATTTATTCAAAAATTGATAAAAGGCTTATTTATTGATTTTTGATAACTTACAGTTCCTGCAGTAACAACCGCAGCACGGCCGCAAGAGCAATTACGAAGATTATAATTTTAAATAAAAAAAGGTTTCGTGAAAACGAAACCTTTTTTTATTTAAAATTATAATCTATTTATAGATCTAGTTACAAATATTCAAGATAATTTCTCCTGGAGTAGGACTAGGGCCATCAGCCGCAGCAGTTTCTCCAAATGGGCCAACTATCTCATACTCGTGTTCACCTTCAAAATTTCCTGGCGTGTAAACAAAGCTTAAAGAAGCTGTTCCATCTGGTACATTTACAGTGAACTCAGCTCCACCACCGTCATCTATAGTATAGTCAGTAGCGGTTCCATCTATAGTAACAGTAATAAATGCGCCATCCCATCCATCACCATATGTATCAACTAAATCTAATACATAATCACCAGGGAATGGAGTTACAGGAATACATTTTACAGTTACAGAGTATGCGAATGGAGATTGAAAGAACGATCCACCAGATACAGTACCTCCAACAGAACTTGCTCCGTTAGCTGTGCTAGTAAAAACTCTACCATCTGTCAATTCAACCTCAAGGCGATAGTTAAACTGATCTCCACCATTTACTTGACTTACATTTAATCCATTAGCTGATAAAGCATCGGCTAATACTTGCGATGTAGTAAAAGATGGAAAACCATTATCACTTGTTGTAAGTGAAGAGGCAGGAGCCGTCTGAACTAAAACTTCAGAAGCAGAATTATTTGTTCCGTCATCTGTATTATCTTGGAACGACTGATAAAGTCTGATTTCTGAAACATCATTACCTGCATTTTGATTTTGAGCTTCTACCGATAAATCGAATTTAAAGGTAGCATCATTCACATCAAAAACATTAAATGTATTTGTTGAATTAAGCGTTCTTAACACAGTACCTCTTTCGACCGTATCGAAGAGAATATCAATAGTTTTATCATCAGTGCTACAAGAGAATATAGTAACCCCACTGATAAAAAGTATAAAAACAATTATTATTTTTTTCATGAGTGTAATTTTAATTTATTAATTCGCTTCTGGAGCACTTGGATTTGTATCCCAAAACACTGGTACTGTTTGATCAGGTTTTTGTGAGATACTAGAATTAGTATTTACAGCATTCGCTGGATAAAACATAGATCTAATAAAAGTACCAGGATCTGGTTCTAAACTTGGTTGTAAAGTTCTAGGAAAACCTGTTCTTCTGTAAAAATTGTATGTTTCAACACCATTACCAAAAGAAGAGATAAAGAACTCCTCACCTAAAATATCCCATTTACCATTTGTATCAGCTGCATCAAATCTGTCAGATACATCTTGAATAAAAGCATCAACATCACCAGTTGAAGGCTCAAAAGATTTATCAGCCGCTGCATCTAATGCTGCAAACGATTGTACTTTCGTAATTTGCTTTCTTAATCCTTCTAACATAAAATCTCTCGCATCTGTTGGAGCACCATTAACCATGGCCATCTCAGCTTGCATAAAATCAACCCAAGCAGCTGTAAGTATAGGAGTAATACCTTTACCACCACCACCAGAGCCAACTCCGATTCCTTCGAAAGTGTCATCATCAAACTGACCACCTACAGGATATACACCAAACGTAGTTCTTAAGAAACCATCTGGAGGGGTACCCTCTGCATTACCATGATCTCTTCCCCAGTAACCATCATCTAAAGCACAAAATGTAATTCCAGCGGCAACGTAATGAGCAGGAGCTGATTGTAATGAACAAGTCAATACTTCCTCATCTGGTGGAATACCAGCACTTGGAACAGCATCTGTTTGTCTGTAGAAGTAATAACGAATTCTTGGGTCGTCAGTTACTTGCATAGTTTCCATTAACCAGTTAGACATATAATCTGTACCACCGGCAACAGCATAGTTTAAACCATAACGTGGGTGTCTTGCGTCAGGCGCAGCAGCGCTTGTACCAGACCAGTTAAATTGAAAATCATCTTCTGATTCTTGAATATAGTCACCAGAATCTAATATTGCTTGTATACTTGTCAAAGCAGTTGCATCAACTAATCTGCGGTTATTATATAAACGCATTTTTAATGTATTCGCAGCATTTGTCCATTTATCATAATCATTATCATAATAAGAATCAGATGCTGGGTTGGCAGATGGCGTACTATCAAAGTTTGCTATTGCATTATCTAATAATACTAGTGCTGCATCATAAATTGAAGCACCAGGATCTAATGCTGGGTTCAAATTTTCATCTCCTAAAATTGCTTCCGAATATGGAATATCTCCATAGAAGTCAACCATTACCGTAATAACATAAGCCTCAATAAATTGAGCAATACCAATATGTCTCGTTTGATTCGCAGCTTCTGCTAATGGAGTCATCGCTCTAATATCTGCTAAAATACCTAGGTAAGCATTTGTCCACTCATCATCACTATCACTACCTTGATAGACACTCAAATACTGTCTTCCACCCATGTTCATTAATCTGGTTAATTCAGCACCAAATTGTGATAATCCATCACCGTTGGTATTACCACCAGATTGCCAGTTATCGTTGGCGTCGAAATCTGCGTCACCTTCTAACTGCCTTACGAAATCTTCTTGAATAGAATTTAAGAAGAAGTCAACATCAGCTTGTTCAGGAGTTAGTGAGTTTGGGTTCTGTGTAAGATCTAATTCCGTAGTCTCACATGAAGCAAATACCAAGACAACTCCTAATGCAAGCGCTTTAAAATATTTATTTATATTCTTCATTTTTTTAATAATTTTTTTGATTAAAATGTCGCTTTTACGCTTAGACCATATCTACGAGAACTAGGACCATTGATAAAATCAAAACCAAATCCATTACCAACACCTGTACCAGATGTATTAGGGTCGAAGTTTGCTCCGTCAGGAGTATTGATTGCATCAAACCATAAGTTATATCCTGCAAGAGTTATTGATAAAGAACCAAAAGGAGTTCTATCTAAATGTTTCTTTGGTACTGAATAACCTAAAGAAACTTCTTGTAACCTAATAGTGGTAGCATCATATACTTGTAATTCACTAGGGCCAAATAAAACATTACTAAAGAAATAATCAGAATTGTTAATTTGGATTCTATTAGGATTTCCATTTCCATCAACACCAGGAATGATAAAAGTATCTTCTCTGTTGATTGTTTCAGTAATTAAACCTCTACCAAGTAAAGTAGCTACAGTACTTGAATAAACATCACCTCCTTGCGTATAGTTAATCTGGAAGCCTAAATTGAAGTTTTTATAAGAAATATTATTTCTAAGATTCGTAACGAAGTCTGGGTTCGGATCACCAATAACACCATCGTTCGGATCAGTTACATAGAAACCATCTGCACCAATTACTGCATTACCATTTGCATCTCTTTGAATCTGACTACCGTAAAGCACACCTAAAGGTTCTCCTTTAATAGCAGCATTACCTAAGTTACTAAATCCAGAATACACAACTAAATCAGTGTCTAAACCTAAATCAGTTACTTCAGATTTATAAGTAGTAAAGTTTAAGTTCGTATCCCAGTTAAAGCCGTCATCTTCCTCGCTTTGGAACAATGCTAAACCTAGGTCAATCTCAAGACCTTTATTTTCAATTTCACCAATATTAGTTCTGGTTGAAGAGAATCCAGTAGATGGATCTAATGGTCTATTTATAATTAAGTCTTCCGTAACTCTTAAATAAGCTGAAAGATCTAATGTAATTCTGTTTTTCCAGAAACGACCTTCTATACCAACTTCATATTCAGTTAAAAGCTCAGGTTTTAATGCTGGGTTACCTAATATTGATCCTGTAGTATTAGTTACAATATTTGAACCTGAATCATCTTGAGCATCTTGTGTATCTAAGAATAGTGTATTTGCAATTGGATACCCTAAATCACCAAAGTTTGCAGAAGTACCGTAACCAGCTCTAATTTTAAGATAGTTAACAACATCACCTCTTAAACCTTCAAACACGGCTGTTGGTAAGAATGATAAACTCGCACTAGGATAGAAAACTGATCTATTATCTTTAGAGAAGTTAGATACCCAGTCATTTCTACCAGCAAGTGTTAAGAATAAGAAGTCTCCATAATCAAGCTCGGCTTGACCATATACACCAGCAATGTTTCTTTCAAAGAAAGATTGAATTTCATTTTGGTTTAAGAAGTTAAAGTGTCTTTGAACACCAAATGCTTGCTGCCCGTCACTGGCAACACCGTTTTGATCAAAAACCTCTCTTCTTGTAGTAGCACCTAAGTTAAAGGTCATACCAACTTTATCAGATAAGTCATAATTTCCTGTTAAAGCTAAATTATGATCCCAAATTGTATTTCTATTATTCCATGTTTCATAAAAACCAGAATCTGATCTTACAAAACCTGTAATACCACCTTTGTTTTGAACATTTGTATTGTTTTCATTATATACATCAATACCAGCTCTATATGATAGATTCATGTGATCATTTATCTCATACGCTAAAGCTACATTACCAAAAACACGGTTTGTTTCCTGACTTGATTCAGCGTTATTCAATGTCCATAAAGGATGTTGAATACTGTTATTTTGTCTATAGTAAACACTACCACCTGTAATTGGGTTTTGGAAAGGTAATCCTATTACATCCACACTACGAGGAGTAAACCACAAGTGTCCAAAAATAGAAGAACCAGTACCTGTAGAACCATTACCCTGACTCAATGAAACTGGAGGTGAAACAAAATCAGTTTTTGCAAAGTTTAAGGTACCGTTTACAGTAAACTTGTTAGAAAGCTTAGCTCTACCACCAATACCTAATGTATTTCTATTTACCTTGTTATTTGGTGTAAATCCTTTGTCATCTAAATGGCTATAATTCACGTTATAAGAAATATTACCATCATTAGAAGCTCCTCTAATGTTTAATGATACGCTAGCAGCCCCACCTTTTCTAAAGAAATCTTCTACACTGTCGTAAGGTCTCCACTCATATAGTGCATTTGCGAATTCTGGAAAAGCAGCTGGAATACCAGTTGCTCCTGCAGCTGTAGAATAAGGATGTCTTAAGAAGCCAGGAGTACCAGATAAGGTACCATTAATAGCATCTTGATTACCCCAACCAGATGCGCCTCCTTCACGGAAAGAAGGTCCCCAGTTACTGAAGAACCATCCAAATGCTTGGTCGAAACCATTACCATATTCATTTTGATATTCTGGTAACGATGCTATTTCATTGATAAAGTAAGAAGAATTAACTGTTATCTCAGTTTTCTTTTTAGCATTACCTGCTGCACCAGCTTTGGTTGTAATTAAGATTACACCATTTCTACCTTGTGTACCATAAAGTGTAGAAGCGGCTAAACCTTTTAACACACTCACACTTTCAATACTGTTAGGATCAAGATCTAAAAAACGACTTGAACCATTGTTACCATTTACGAAATCTTGTCGGTCACCTTGACGACCTTGAGAGTTCGTATCTGTACTAAAAGGTACACCATCAACGATAAACAAAGCCTGGTTACTAGAACTAAAAGAACTTTGTCCTCTAATTACGATGTTTGTACCAGATCCGGATAAACCACTTTGTTGTGTGATTTGTACACCGGCAGATTTACCGTTTAATACTCTGGCAACATCACCTTCGGCGCGTTGCTCGAGTTGGTCACTTTTAACCTCGGTAACAGCATAACCAAGAGCTTTTTTCTCTCTTTTAATACCTTGTGCTGTTACTACTACTTCTTCTAATACATTGTCAGCTTGTAATACCACGTTAATTGTATTTGAAGCTCCAACTGTAACTTCCTGAGTAGTCATTCCAACAAAACTAAATACTAGAATATCTCCTGTATTAGCATTGATAGAGTACTTACCATCAAAGTCAGTTTCAGTACCTGAAGTTGTACCTTTTATTAAGATACTTACTCCAGGTAAAGGTCCTGAGTCATCAGTAACAGTACCAGAAATAGTTTTTTCTTGTGCAAAAGACAATTGCACAATTAGCGCTAGGAATAGCGCTAAAATTCCACTAAACTTTGTCTTCATTGTATAATTATTTGAATTAATTGCTCCCAAAAGTCTTAATAAATAGTTAAAAAACAAACTTTTTAACAAAAAAAATAATTTAACAAAATATTAAGAATTTCGAGATAGACTTAAGGTGTAGATGAAAATAGTGTATTTTGGTTGCGTGATTTTTAAAAAGAATTAGTGATTTTTAAATGAAACCTTGAATTGTTAAAATCGAAATCTTGCTTACCAAATTTACCAATTGCATAGCTTAGATCTAAGAATCCAAAACTGGTACTGAACCTGTAGCCAAGGCCTAAACTAAAGATCTGTTCTGATAAATTATTTAGTTGATTTCTTACAAATGCAGCATCAGATATGGTATATAGGTATGAAGAATTGTTTGGGTTATATCGATATTCTAGATTAACCATACTATATAGTGAAGAAAAAATACTTTCTTCGTTAAACCCTCTAATGCTATTGACACCACCAATTCTAAATAATTCATTAGTGAGATAATTATCAGAACTTAATAAAGCCGTTTCACTTTGAATAAATAGATGATTTCTGTTATTCAAACTCCATAAATAATTTGCTAACGCATTAAACTGAAATTGATCTTCCTTAGTGTCTTGAGATCTTCTATTCCCAAATAATATAGAAGCGTTTATATTAAATTTTATTGGATGAAGTGTTGTATTGCTCAAAACTTTATAATCATAGTTTACTCCGTATTTAACTGTGTTAAAACTAGTGACATCAATTACGGGGTTGTCTAATAAGTTGTTCGAGTTTCTCGAATTTAAGATGAGACCAATTTTATTTCTTGAATTTAAACGATAGTTAAACCCAATGTTGAAATTGGTATTAATAAATGTTGAATCTTGTTTGTATATATTCAAATGAAGTTTAGGAGTAACAAGCGAATTAAAAATATATGGTAATTCAATACTAAAATTAAAAAGCTGTCTGTCATTACCATTGTTTTTCCAGTTGAGTTGAATGTTCTCTCCTCCATTTAATACATTATTAAGGTCGAGATCAAGATACCCATTAAAGATTAATTTATTACTGGTTTCATCAGAAGTGAATCCTACGAGTCCGTCAAAGCGATTTGATTTTTCTTTTTCAAGATATAAGTAAAGGTAGGTCGAGTCTTTGGTAAATAGTACTTCAGAAGGTTTTGACTCAGATACAAAAGGTAGCACCTTAAGCTGTTTTGAAATATTTGTAATTTTTTCAACAGAAAAAGTGGTATTGGGTGTAATCTGAAGAAAATGCTTTAGAAAAGTTTTAGGGAAGTTCTTATATCCGTTGACAATTACTTTATTTATGATTCTAGTTTTTGAAGTACTAATATTTAATGTTGCAGCTAAATGATCCCTATAGAATGTTATGTTTTTAAGATTTATAGCTGTAAAGGATTTTCCTTGTTTATCGAAATGCAGCAATAGGTTATTTAATATTTGTGGAACTTTTTCAACGGTTATCTCAAAATATTCATCATTTACCTTTTTTACATATTGAGAAATATCTTTTTTGGTGATCCTGTTTTTGTCATAAAAAATTTTAATGCGCTTTGTGGATTTCCCTAATGAAAAATATGCCGTATAAAGAGAGTCGGTTTTTACAAGCGAATCTAATTTGTTATTGAAAAAGCCAAGCTGTTCAAATTTTAGCTGTAGTGAATCAACTTGAGAAAGAACGCTTTTAATGGTTTGATGTTTTTTTTGAAAGTTTAAATTTTCTAGAACGGAATCTTGAATATTATTTTTTGCGGAAACTTCAAGTGTTAAGCGCTGGGCGCTTAACACTTGAAAACTCCATAAAAAACATACCATATATATATATAGTGTATATAACTGTTTCAAAACAGGGTAAAAATAGCCGAAAAACTGCTTTAAAAAAGGAATAGATGAGCGTTTTTTTCAATGTAAATAAAATTTAGCCTGCAGGTATTTGATTAACAAGAAATTATTTATACATTTGCAGCCTCTAAAAAGAGACTTTATAAAAACGAAAAAAATAATAATTAATTAGTATGCCAACTATATCACAGTTAGTACGTAAGGGAAGAACCCAAATAACTAAGAAGAATAAATCGGCTGCTTTAACATCGTGCCCACAACGAAGAGGTGTATGTACGCGTGTTTACACAACAACTCCGAAGAAACCAAATTCTGCTATGCGTAAGGTAGCTAGGGTTAGGTTAACTAATGGAAATGAGGTGAACGCTTATATCCCTGGAGAAGGTCACAATTTGCAAGAGCACTCGATAGTATTAGTTAGAGGTGGAAGAGTAAAAGACTTACCTGGTGTAAAATATCACATTGTTCGTGGTGCTTTAGACACAGCAGGTGTTGAGGGAAGAACTCAGCGTCGTTCAAAATACGGTGCTAAACGCCCAAAGAAATAAGTTTAATCACTTTAATGTAAAGAGAAATGAGAAAAAGAAGCGCCAAAAAAAGAGTTCTTTTACCAGACCCAAAATTTAATGATCAGTTAGTTACACGTTTTGTGAACAATTTGATGTTAGATGGTAAAAAATCTGTAGCGTTCAAAGTATTCTATGATGCTTTAGAGATTGTAGAAGAAAGAAATCAAGACGAAGAAAAAACTTCATTAGAATTGTGGAAAGATGCCTTGTCTAATGTTATGCCTCATGTAGAAGTGCGTAGCAGAAGAGTAGGTGGAGCTACATTCCAGATTCCTATGCAAATTAGACCAGATCGTAAAGTGTCTATGGCTATTAAATGGTTGATCGGTTATGCGCGTAAGCGTAACGAAAAATCAATGGCTCAAAAATTAGCAGCTGAGATTTTAGCAGCGGCTAAAGAAGAAGGAGCTGCCGTTAAAAAGAGAACAGATGTTCATAAAATGGCAGAAGCGAATAAAGCATTCTCACACTTTAGATTTTAATTAGAAAATGGCAAGAGATTTAAAATATACTAGAAATATAGGTATTGCTGCACATATTGATGCAGGTAAAACTACAACTACTGAGCGTATCCTTTATTATACAGGTGTTTCTCATAAAATTGGTGAAGTACATGACGGTGCTGCGACTATGGATTGGATGGAGCAGGAGCAAGAAAGAGGTATTACAATTACTTCAGCTGCAACTACTTGTACATGGAATTTCCCAACTGAAAATGGAAAACCAACTTCTGATGCAAAAGGATATCACTTTAATATTATTGATACTCCTGGTCACGTAGATTTTACTGTTGAGGTAAATCGTTCATTGCGTGTATTAGACGGATTGGTATTCTTATTTAGTGCTGTTGATGGGGTTGAGCCTCAATCAGAAACTAACTGGAGACTTGCTGATAATTACAAAGTGCCAAGAATGGGCTTTGTAAATAAAATGGATCGTCAAGGGTCTAACTTTTTGGCAGTATGTCAACAGGTAAAAGATATGTTAGGTTCTAATGCAGTGCCTATTGTATTAAATATTGGTGACGAAGCTGATTTTAAAGGAATTGTTGATCTTGTAAAGAATCGCGCAATTGTTTGGCATGATGAAACACAAGGTGCTACATTCGATGTGGTTGATATTCCTGAAGAGTTAAAAGAAGAGGCTCATGAATTAAGAGGTAAGTTAATTGAAGAAGTTGCCGCTTATGATGAGAACTTATTAGAAAAATACATGGAGGATGAAGACTCTATCACAGAAGATGAGATTCATGCTGCGTTGCGTGCTGCCGTAATGGATATGTCTATCATTCCTATGGTATGTGGTTCTGCATTTAAGAATAAAGGTGTACAATTCTTATTAGATGCCGTATGTCGTTATTTACCTTCTCCGTTAGATAAAGAAGCGATTATTGGAACAGATCCAAATTCTGGTGAAGAGATTTCGCGTAAACCAGATGTAAAGGAGCCGTTTTCTGCGTTAGCATTTAAGATTGCTACAGACCCATTCGTAGGTCGTTTAGCATTCTTTAGAGCGTATTCGGGTAGATTAGATGCTGGTTCTTATGTGCTTAATAATAGATCTGGTAAAAAAGAGCGTATTTCTCGTATTTACCAAATGCACTCAAATAAACAAAATGCCATCGAATATATTGAAGCTGGAGATATAGGTGCAGCGGTTGGATTTAAAGATATTAAAACAGGTGATACGTTGTCAGCTGAAAAATCTCCGATTGTTTTGGAGTCTATGGACTTCCCTGATCCGGTAATTGGTATTGCTGTTGAACCTAAAACAAAGGCCGACGTAGATAAGTTAGGTATGGCTTTAGGTAAGTTAGCAGAAGAAGATCCAACATTTACTGTAAAAACTGATGAAGCATCAGGCCAAACTATTATTTCTGGTATGGGTGAGCTTCACTTAGATATTATTGTTGACCGTTTGAGACGTGAGTTTAAAGTTGAAGTAAATCAAGGTCAGCCTCAAGTTGAGTACAAAGAAGCAATTACACAAGCTGCAGATCATAGAGAGACGTATAAGAAACAATCTGGTGGTCGTGGTAAGTTTGCTGATATTGTATTTACGATGGAACCTGCAGAAGAAGGTAAATCTGGTTTAGAATTTATCAATGAAATTAAGGGAGGTAATATTCCTAAAGAATATATTCCTTCTGTAGAAAAAGGTTTCAAAACGGCAATGCAAAATGGTCCTTTGGCAGGATTTGAAATGGATAGCATGAAAGTAACACTTAAAGATGGTTCTTTCCACGCAGTCGATTCAGACTCATTATCATTCGAATTAGCTGCTAAGTTAGGATACAAAGCTGCTGCTAAAGCTGCACGTGCTGTATTAATGGAGCCAATCATGAAATTGGAGGTGTTAACTCCTGAAGAGAATATGGGTGATATCGTTGGTGACTTAAACAGACGTAGAGGTCAAGTTAACGATATGTCAGATAGAGCTGGTTCTAAAGTTGTAAGAGCTGAGGTTCCATTATCAGAAATGTTCGGTTATGTAACTGCATTAAGAACATTGTCTTCTGGTAGAGCAACTTCTACGATGGAATTCTCTCATTATGCAGAGACTCCTAATAACATAGCGGAAGAAGTAATTAAAAACGTTCAAGGATAATTATCTACTAAATAGTTTAAACGATGAGTCAGAAAATTAGAATAAAATTAAAGTCTTACGATCATAACTTAGTAGATAAATCTGCTGAGAAGATTGTAAAAACAGTAAAAAGTACTGGTGCTGTTATTAATGGACCAATTCCATTACCAACACACAAAAAGATCTTTACTGTACTACGTTCTCCACACGTAAACAAGAAGTCTAGAGAGCAGTTTCAATTAAGCTCTTACAAAAGATTACTTGATATTTATTCTTCTTCATCAAAAACGATTGATGCTTTGATGAAGTTAGAATTACCAAGTGGTGTAGAAGTAGAGATTAAGGTTTGATAAAACTTTCCGCTTAAGCGGATAACATGTCCCGAGCGGTTGTCGAGGGAAAAACGGATAGAAAACAAAAATTCAGGGATGAATTCGTTTTCTTCCCTGAATTTTTTTGAATAAATAATTAAGTATAATAATCGATTTGGGTTTACCAAATCATAAATTAAATTAAATTAAATTAAATGTCTGGGTTAATAGGAAAAAAGATTGGTATGACCAGCATTTTCGATGAAAACGGAAAGAATATTCCGTGTACAGTAATCGAAGCTGGACCATGTGTAGTTACCCAAGTCAGAACCAAAGAGGTTGACGGGTATGAAGCTCTTCAACTTGGTTTCGATGACAAGAAGGCAAAAAGCTCAAATAGAGCTTTAGACGGTCACTTTAAAAAAGCTGGTACCGATGCCAAAAAGAAAGTTGTTGAATTCCAAGGATTTGAAGAAGAGTATAAGTTAGGTGATTCAATAACAGTTGAGCACTTTGAAGAAGGTGAATTTGTTGATGTATCTGGTACATCAAAAGGTAAAGGTTTCCAAGGGGTTGTAAAACGTCATGGATTTGCTGGTGTTGGTCAAGCAACGCACGGTCAGCATAACCGTTTAAGAGCTCCTGGTTCTATTGGTGCAGCGTCGTATCCTGCAAGAGTATTTAAAGGAATGCGAATGGCCGGTAGAATGGGTGGCGAAAAGGTAAAAGTTCAAAATTTAAGAGTTTTAAAAGTAGTTCCAGAAAAGAACCTTTTAGTTGTTAAAGGTGCAGTTCCAGGGCATAAAAACTCTTACGTAATCATTCAGAAATAATGAAAGTAGCAGTAGTAGATATCAACGGGAAAAAAACTGGAAGAAACGTTGAACTTTCAGATGCTATTTTTGGTATAGAGCCTAATAAACATGCCGTTTATTTAGATGTGAAGCAATACTTGGCTAATCAACGTCAAGGTACACATAAGGCCAAAGAAAGAGCAGAAATTACGGGAAGTACTCGTAAAATCAAGAAACAAAAAGGTACGGGTACAGCTCGTGCCGGTAGTATTAAGTCTCCAATCTTTAGAGGAGGTGGACGTATTTTTGGTCCAAGACCAAGAAATTATGGTTTTAAGTTAAACAAAAACTTAAAGCGTTTAGCACGTCAATCAGCACTTTCTATGAAAGCAAAAGCTGAAGATATTGTCGTGGTAGAAG
The DNA here is from genome assembly GCF_056591755.1 of Maritimimonas sp. 2205BS37-2. Lineage (NCBI taxonomy): Bacteria > Pseudomonadati > Bacteroidota > Flavobacteriia > Flavobacteriales > Flavobacteriaceae > Maritimimonas > Maritimimonas sp. 2205BS37-2. The sequence continues at coordinate 85,025 of NZ_JBWQOI010000003.1, read as the reverse complement.
ACTTTAATTTTGATGCTCCAAAGACAAAGAATTTTATTAACGTTTTGAAAGCTTTAGAGTTAGAAAATAAAAAGTCTTTGTTTGTGTTGGATGGGTCAAATAAAAACGTATATTTGTCATCGCGCAATTTACAAGGCACAAAAGTTGTAACTGCTTCAAGATTAAACACTTACAATGTTTTAAATGCAAATAAAATTGTAGTGTCTGAGGCTTGCGTAGAAGAAATTGAATCTAACTTTAGCAAATAATAGAAGAGATGAGTATTTTAATTAAACCTATTATTACAGAAAAAGCAACCGATGCTAGTGAGTTATTTAACCGCTATGGATTTGTAGTTGATATGAATGCTAATAAGATAGAAATAAAAGAAGCTGTAGAACAAGCTTATGGAGTTTCAGTTAATAAAGTAAGAACGATGAACTATCCTGTTAAGCGTACTACTAAGTACACTAAAAAAGGGTTGGTAACTGGTATGAAAGGTGCTTATAAAAAAGCGGTCGTTGAATTAGCTGAGGGAGATAACATAGATTTTTATAGCAATATCTAAGACGAAAAAAGATGTCATTAAGAAAATTAAAACCAATAACCCCAGGGCAGCGTTTTAGAGTAGTAAATGATTTTGACACCGTTACTACTGATAAGCCGGAGAAAAGTTTATTAGCTCCGAAAAAAAGATCTGGAGGTAGAAATAGTCAAGGTAAAATGACCATGCGCTACTTAGGTGGTGGTCACAAAAAGAAGTACCGTATTATCGATTTTAAAAGAGATAAAAATGGTATTCCTGCAACCGTAAAGACTATTGAGTATGATCCTAACAGAACTGCATTTATCGCTTTATTGAGTTATGCAGATGGTGAAAAAAGATATGTAATCGCTCAAGGCGGATTAAAGGTTGGTCAAACTGTAGTTTCAGGAGATAAAGTAGCTCCAGAAGTAGGTAATGCAATGCCTTTAAATGATATACCACTAGGTACGGTAATTTCTTGTATAGAATTACGCCCAGGTCAAGGTGCTGTTATGGCACGTTCAGCTGGTTCTTTTGCACAATTAATGGCAAGAGATGGTAAATATGCAACAGTTAAATTGCCTTCTGGTGAAACAAGACTGATTTTGGTTACTTGTAAAGCTACAATAGGAGTGGTGTCTAACTCAGATCATCAGCTTTTAGTATCTGGTAAAGCAGGTAGAAGCAGATGGTTAGGTAGAAGACCTCGTACAAATCCTGTAAGAATGAACCCAGTAGATCATCCAATGGGTGGTGGAGAAGGTAGAGCTTCAGGTGGTCACCCACGTTCTAGAAATGGTATTCCTGCTAAAGGATTCAAAACCCGTTCTAAGACAAAGGCAAGTAATAAATATATTATAGAACGTAGAAAAAATAAGTAAACTATGGCACGTTCATTAAAAAAAGGACCTTACGTTTTCCATAAATTGGAAAAGAAAGTACAAGCTAATGTTGAATCTGGTAAGAAAACAGTAATCAAAACTTGGTCAAGAGCCTCTATGATTACCCCAGATTTTGTTGGTCAAACAATTGGCGTTCACAATGGCCGTCAATTTGTACCTGTATATGTTACAGAAAACATGGTAGGTCATAAGTTAGGAGAATTTTCACCAACTCGTTCATTTAGAGGACACGCTGGTGCTAAAAATAAAGGTAAAAAATAGTAGGAATCATGGGAGTTCGTAAAAAATTAAGAGCTGAGCAACGTAAAGAAGCACGCAAGAACCAATTCTTAGCGAAGCTTAACGGTTGCCCTACGTCACCGAGAAAAATGCGTTTAGTTGCTGATCAAATTAGAGGTGTGGAAATTGAGAAAGCTTTGGCTATCTTAAAATTCAGCCCAAAAGAAGCAGCACGTAATTTAGAGAAACTTACATTATCGGCAATAAATAACTGGCAACAAAAGAATGAAGATGCAGACATCGAAGATGCTGGTCTATATGTAAAAGAAATTTATGTTGATAGTGCAAGTATGTTAAAAAGATTAAGACCAGCACCTCAAGGTAGAGCGCATAGAATTCGTAAGCGTTCTAACCACGTAACAATGGTTTTAGGAACTAAAAATAAAAGCAATTCGTAAATAGTATGGGACAGAAAACTAATCCAATAGGGAATCGTTTAGGAATTATTAGAGGATGGGAATCTAACTGGTATGGTGGAAAGAACTATGGCGATAAAATTGCAGAAGATGATAAAATAAGAAAGTACGTACGTGCTAGACTTGCAAAAGCAAGTGTTTCGAGAGTAATTATTGAGCGCACTCTTAAGCTTATAACCGTTACTATCACTACTGCTAGACCTGGTATTATTATCGGTAAAGGTGGTCAAGAGGTAGATAAGTTAAAAGAAGAGCTTAAAAAAATTACCGGAAAAGAAGTACAGATCAATATTTTTGAGATTAAAAGACCTGAGCTTGATGCTTATTTAGTAGCATCATCAATTGCCCGTCAAATTGAAAATAGAATTTCATACAGACGTGCAATTAAAATGGCTATAGCTGCTGCTATTCGTATGAATGCAGAAGGTATCAAGGTTCAAATTTCTGGTCGTTTGAATGGTGCTGAAATGGCACGTTCTGAATCTTATAAAGAAGGTAGAATCCCTCTATCTACATTTAGAGCAGATATTGATTATGCACTTGTAGAATCTCATACTACTTATGGCCGTATTGGTGTAAAAGTATGGATTATGAAAGGCGAGGTATATGGTAAAAGAGAATTGTCTCCGTTAGTTGGTTTATCTAAGCAAAAAGGTGGTAAATCATCAGGCAAAGGTGGCGGAAGAAGACCTCAAAGAAGAAAATAAATTTTTTAAAAATTTAGAAGATGTTACAACCAAAAAGAGTTAAATATCGTAAGGTTCAGAAAGGTAAAGGGAATATGAAAGGTAATTCTCAAAGGGGCCACAGACTTTCTAACGGAATGTTTGGTATTAAAGCCCTTGAGCAAGACCTAATTACTTCTCGCCAAATAGAAGCTGCTCGTATTGCTGCAACACGTTATATGAAAAGACAAGGACAGTTATGGATTAAAATATTTCCAGACAAGCCTATCACCAAAAAACCATTAGAAGTACGTATGGGTAAAGGTAAGGGTGCTCCAGAATATTTCGTAGCTGTTGTAAAGCCGGGTAGAATCATGTTTGAAGTTGGTGGTGTGCCAGCAGAAATTGCTAAAGAAGCTTTACGTTTGGCTGCACAGAAGTTACCAGTAAAAACAAAATTTGTAGTAGCAAGAGATTTTGATCATAACGCTTAAAAAGTAAGAAGATGAAACAATCAGAAATTAAAGAATTATCTGTAGCTGAATTAGAAGAGAAGTTAGGCGATTTGAAAAAAAATTATACTGATCTTAAAATGGCGCATGCCATTTCTCCATTAGAATCTCCAATTCAATTGAGAGAACTAAGAAAAACAGTTGCAAGAATTGCTACAGAATTAACAAAAAGAGAATTACAATAATTGTAATCCGAGATTTACAAGATGGAAAAAAGAAATCTTAGAAAAGAACGTATAGGTGTAGTTGCAAGTAACAAAATGGACAAGTCTATAGTTGTTAGTGATGTAACAAGAGTAAAACACCCAATGTATGGTAAGTTCGTATTAAGAACTAAAAAATACGTTGCGCACGATGAGAAAAATGACTGCAATATTGGTGATACAGTAAGAATAATGGAAACACGTCCATTAAGTAAAACCAAGCGTTGGAGATTAGTAGAAATCTTAGAAAGAGCTAAATAATTATGTTACAACAAGAATCAAGATTAAAAGTAGCAGATAACACAGGAGCGAAAGAAGTTCTTGTGATCCGTGTACTTGGTGGAACGAAAAAACGTTACGCATCAATTGGTGATAAAATTGTAGTTACTATAAAAGACGCAACACCAAACGGAACTGTAAAAAAAGGACAAGTATCTAGAGCTGTTGTAGTACGTACTAAAAAAGAAGTACGTCGTAAAGATGGCTCTTATATAAGATTTGATGATAACGCATGTGTATTATTAAATCCAACAGAAGAAATGCGCGGTACTCGTGTTTTTGGACCTGTGGCGAGAGAACTTCGTGAAAAACAATTCATGAAAATTGTATCATTAGCACCAGAAGTGCTTTAATTTATTAAAGATGACAAAGCTAAAGATTAAAACAGGAGATACAGTAAAAGTAATTGCTGGAGATAATAAAGGACAAGAAGGTAAAATCGTAAAAGTTCTAAAAGATACGAATAAAGCGATTGTTGAAGGAGTGAACATGGTGTCTAAACACACTAAGCCTAGCGCTCAGAATCCGCAAGGAGGAATTTCAAAATTTGAAGCACCAATCCACATCTCTAACCTAGCATTGGTTGAAGGTGGAAATACTACTAGAGTAGGTTTTAGAATGGAAGGTGATAAGAAAGTTAGGTTTTCTAAAAAAACTGATAAAGCTATTTAGTTATGGGATACGTACCAAGACTTAAAGAAGATTATAATAGCAGAGTAAAGGCTGCATTAACCGAAGAATTTGGTTATAAAAATGTAATGCAGGTTCCTAAGCTAGAGAAAATAGTAATTAGCAAAGGAGTTGGAGCAGCAGTAGCTGATAAAAAATTAATTGATTATGCAATTGATGAATTAACAAAGATTGCTGGTCAAAAAGCAGTAGCTACAATGTCTAAAAAGGATGTTGCATCATTCAAGTTACGTAAAGGCATGCCAATTGGTGCTAAAGTTACTTTACGTGGAGACAGAATGTATGAGTTCTTAGACAGATTAGTAACGGCTTCTTTACCTCGTGTAAGAGATTTTAGAGGGGTTAAACCTAATGGATTTGACGGAAGAGGTAATTACAATTTAGGTATTACAGAGCAAATTATTTTTCCTGAAATCGATATTGATAAAGTAAACAAAATTAGTGGTATGGATATTACTTTTGTTACTTCAGCAAATACCGATAAAGAGGCAAAATCATTATTACACGAATTAGGTTTACCATTTAAAAAGAATTAAGAGATGGCTAAAGAATCAATGAAAGCTCGCGAAGTAAAAAGAGCAAAAACTGTAGCTAAATATGCTGAAAAACGTAAAGCTTTAAAAGAAGCTGGTGATTATGAAGCATTACAGAAGTTACCAAAAAATGCATCTCCAGTTCGTATGCACAATCGTTGCAAGTTAACCGGTAGACCAAAAGGTTATATGCGTCAATTTGGTATTTCGCGTGTTACTTTTCGTGAAATGGCTAACCAAGGATTAATTCCTGGTGTTAAAAAAGCTAGTTGGTAAGAATTTATTAATTGGTTTCAGGTTTAGCAATCACGGTTTAACCGTAGGTCAATAGAGATTGCTAAAAACCAAAACCGCAAATGATTATATATGTATACAGATCCAATAGCAGATTATCTAACAAGAATTAGAAATGCTGCAAGTGCAGGACACAGAGTAGTTGAAATACCTGCTTCTAACTTAAAGAAAGAGATGACCAAAATCTTATTTGATCAAGGATATATCTTAAGCTATAAGTTTGAAGAAGATAAAGTTCAAGACTCTATTAAAATTGCTTTAAAATACGATAAGATAACAAAGCAACCTGTAATTAAGAAAATAGAGCGTGTTAGTACACCTGGTTTACGCAAGTATTCAAGCGCGTCAGAAATGCCTAGAGTTTTAAATGGCTTAGGTGTTGCTATTGTGTCAACTTCTAAAGGAGTAATGACCAATAAAAAAGCGCGTCAAGAAAACGTTGGTGGAGAAGTTTTATGTTACGTTTATTAAAAAGTAGAAAGAGATGTCAAGAATAGGAAAAGCTCCAATTTCAATTCCAGAAGGTGTAACCATTGATTTAAAAGATGGTGTACTTACTGTAAAAGGTAAATTAGGAGAATTATCTCAAGAGATAAAAGATATTAACGTAAAGATTGAAGAAGGTACTTTAACACTAGAGCGTCCTTCTGAGGCTAAAGATCATAAAGCAAAGCACGGTTTATACAGAGCTTTGATAAATAATATGGTTGAAGGTGTTTCTAAAGGTTTTACTAAAGAGTTAGAACTTGTAGGTGTAGGTTATAGAGCGAATAACCAAGGTCAAAAATTAGACTTGGCTTTAGGTTTTTCACATAACATCGTATTAGACTTAGCTCCAGAGGTAAAAGTTGAAACAGTTTCAGAAAAAGGTAAGAACCCTATAGTAAAATTGACTTCTTATGATAAGCAGTTGGTAGGACAAGTAGCGGCTAAGATCCGTTCGTTCCGTAAGCCAGAGCCTTATAAAGGAAAAGGAATCAAATTTGTAGGTGAAGAAATTAGAAGAAAAGCAGGTAAATCTGCATAATAACTAGATATTATGGCATTATCAAAGCTTGAAAGAAGACAAAGAATAAAACACAGAATTAGAAAGATTGTAACTGGTACAGAAGCGAGACCAAGACTATCTGTGTTTAGAAGTAATAAAGAGATCGATGCACAATTAATCGATGATGTAACTGGCAAAACATTAATAGCTGTTTCATCTAGAGAAAAAGGTATCGATGCTAAAGGAACTAAAATAGAAGTTGCTGCGAATGTTGGTAAAGCATTAGCCGAGAAAGCTGCTAAGGCAGGTATCGAAACGGTTGCTTTTGACAGAAACGGATATTTATATCACGGTAGAGTTAAGGCATTAGCTGACGGAGCAAGAGAAGCAGGTTTAAAATTTTAATCAAAGATTATGTATCAAAAATACGGAAACGTTGAAAGAGTAAAGCCTAGTGGTTTAGAATTAAAAGATCACTTGGTAGGCGTACAAAGAGTTACTAAAGTTACAAAAGGTGGTAGAGCATTTGGTTTTTCTGCTATTGTAGTTGTTGGTAATGAAAATGGCGTAGTAGGTCATGGTCTTGGTAAATCTAAAGATGTTGCTTCTGCAATTGCTAAAGCTATTGAAGACGCAAAGAAGAACTTAATAAGAATACCTATCATAAATAATACATTACCTCATGAACAAAAAGGTAAATATGGTGGTGCAAAAGTATTCTTAAAACCTGCATCAAATGGTACCGGAGTTATTGCTGGTGGTGCTGTACGTGCGGTATTAGAATCTGTTGGCGTACACGATGTATTATCAAAGTCTCAAGGTTCATCAAATCCTCATAATGTGGTAAAAGCAACTTTTGATGCTTTATTACAGTTACGTGATGCAAATACAATTGCTAAGCAAAGAGGAATTTCTTTAGAAAAAGTATTTAACGGATAAATAGAGCGATTACGATGAAAAAAATTAGAGTAAAGCAAATTCGTAGCAAAATTAATCGTCCTCAAGATCAAAAGAGAACGTTAGAAGCTCTAGGTTTACGTAAGTTAAATCAAGTTGTAGAGCATGACGCTACACCTACTATAGTAGGAATGGTAAATAAAGTTAAACACTTAGTTTCTGTAGAAGAAGCTTAATAATATAGAGTTATGGAATTAAATAACTTAAAACCTGCAGCAGGTTCGGTAAAAAATCAAGGAAAGAGAATTGGTCGTGGTCAAGGATCTGGAAAAGGTGGTACCGCTACAAGAGGTCATAAAGGTGCTAAATCTCGTTCAGGTTATTCTAAGAAAATTGGTTTTGAAGGTGGTCAAATGCCTTTACAACGCCGAGTTCCTAAGTTTGGTTTTACTAACATTAATCGTAAAGAATATGTTGGTATCAACTTAGATAAATTACAAGAAATGGTTGATAACGGTAGAATTAAAGATGCCGTTACTATGGATGTTCTTGTAGAAAATAGATTAGCTCGTAAAAATGATTTAGTAAAAATATTAGGTAGAGGAGAGCTTAAAGCTAAACTAAATGTTACAGTTCATAAGTTTACTGCTACTGCAAAGGCTGCAATTGAAAAAGCAGGCGGTGAAGCTGTAGCCCTTTAATACGTATAAAAGTACATGAAGAATTTTATAAGTACTATACAAGATATCTGGAAGATTGAAGAACTTAGAAATAAGATCATTCTTACACTAGGATTAATGGTAGTTTACCGTTTAGCGGCGCAAGTACCATTACCTGGTATTGATCCTACACAGCTTTCTGGGCTTCAAAACACTACAGATAATAATAATATTTTAGGACTGTTAAATGCTTTTACAGGAGGTGCATTCGCACAAGCTTCTGTAATGGCATTAGGTATTATGCCATATATTTCAGCTTCTATTGTAGTTCAGCTAATGGGAATTGCGGTTCCTTATTTACAGAAACTACAGAAAGAAGGCGCTAGTGGTCAGAAGAAAATTACGCAGATTACGCGTTGGTTAACAGTTGGTATTTTGTTAATACAAGCACCAACATATATTGTTAGTTTACCTACTTTAGGAATTCCTCAAAGCGCATTCTTATTAGGTAACGGACCAATGTTCTGGTTTTCTTCCATTATTTTATTGACTGCCGGAACGATCTTTGCGATGTGGTTAGGAGAACGTATTACTGATAAAGGAATTGGAAATGGTATTTCATTATTGATTATGATCGGTATTATAGCTACGTTCCCATCTACCTTTATGCAAGAGTTTTCTTCTAGAGTTACACAAGGTAATGGAGGTTTATTGATGGTATTTATTGAGGTGATTGTTTGGTTGGTTGTAATTTTAGCCTGTGTGTTATTAGTTACAGCTGTAAGAAGAATTGCAGTTCAATATGCCAGAAGAACAGTTGCTGGAAATGCTGGAAATATTGCTGGAGCGAGACAATATATACCATTAAAGGTAAATGCCTCGGGTGTAATGCCAATTATATTTGCCCAAGCATTAATGTTTGTACCAAGCTTATTAGCCAAAGCAGAAAATGAAACTTTAAAGGCTATTGGTACTGAGTTTATAGACATGTTTGGCTTATGGTATAATGTATTGTTTGCTATTTTGATAATTATCTTTAGTTATTTCTATACTGCGATTACAATACCTACCAATAAAATGGCAGATGATCTAAAGCGAAGTGGAGGCTTTTTGCCGGGTATTCGTCCTGGTAAAGAAACGGCAGACTACTTAGATACAATATTATCACGCATAACATTACCTGGATCGTTATTCTTAGCTTTCTTAGCTATTTTACCTGCTATTATTGTTAAGGCAGGTGTGCAACCAGGTTGGGCTATGTTTTATGGCGGAACGTCATTGTTGATTATGGTTGGAGTTGCAATCGATACCATTCAGCAAATAAATTCTTATTTATTAAATCGTCATTACGATGGTTTAATGAAGACCGGAACTAAAAGAAAATCAGTAGCATAATTATGGCAAAACAACAAGCAATAGAGCAAGATGGAACAATTAGTGAAGCATTATCAAATGCTATGTTCCGTGTTGAATTAGAAAACGGTCATATTGTTACTGCACATATCTCTGGAAAAATGCGTATGCATTATATAAAATTATTACCAGGAGATAAAGTAAAATTAGAAATGAGCCCATACGATTTAACAAAGGCTCGCATAACTTATAGATACTAAAACGATGAAAGTTAGAGCATCAGTAAAAAAGAGAAGTGCCGAGTGCAAAATTGTACGTAGAAAAGGCAGATTATATGTAATCAACAAAAAGAATCCTAGATTTAAACAAAGACAAGGATAATTATGGCAAGAATAGCAGGAATTGACATACCTAAACAAAAAAGAGGAGTAATTTCATTAACATACATCTACGGTATTGGTAGAAGTAGAGCTAAAGAAATTTTAGTAAATGCTAAAGTTGATGAAGGTACTAAAGTTCAGGATTGGTCTGATGACGAGATCGGTAGAATTCGTGAGCAAGTAGGTTCTTATACTATTGAAGGTGAATTACGTTCTGAAACACAATTAAACATTAAGCGATTAATGGACATAGGTTGTTACAGAGGTATCCGTCATAGAGTAGGTTTACCATTAAGAGGTCAACGTACTAAGAACAACTCTAGAACAAGAAAAGGTAAAAGAAAAACTGTTGCTAATAAGAAAAAAGCAACTAAATAATAAGTAAGACATTAGTCATTAGTATTTAGAAGTTAGATGAATCTGATTGAAATAGAAATGTTTAGGATTCTAACAACTAAAAACTAACAACTAGAAACTAAAAAACATATGGCAAAGTCAAGTTCAAAAAAACGTAAAGTTATAGTTGATGCAATTGGTGAAGCACACATCACAGCTTCATTTAATAACATCATTATTTCTTTAACAAATAAAAAAGGAGACGTAATTTCTTGGTCATCTGCAGGTAAACAAGGTTTTAGAGGTTCTAAAAAGAACACGCCTTATGCTGCTCAAATGGCTGCTGAAGATTGTGCTGCTGTTGCATTAGAAGCCGGTTTACGTAAAGTGAAAGTTTATGTAAAAGGCCCAGGTAATGGTAGAGAGTCTGCAATTAGAACAATTCATAATGCTGGTATTGAAGTAACAGAAATTATTGATGTAACTCCAATTCCTCATAACGGATGTCGTCCTCCAAAAAGAAGAAGAGTATAATTTTATACAGAACTAATTTTTGCGTCAATTTAAGTTTTAAAGAGATGCTAAGCAGTTCAGTTTTATTTAATAATTAATTAAGAGAAAGGACTAAGATTATCGAAGGAGGAAGCCTTAATTCATAATCCCTTTCATAAATCACTAAAAATGGCAAGATATACAGGACCAAAGACTAAGATTGCTCGTAAATTCGGCGAGGCAATTTTTGGAGATGATAAATCTTTTGAAAAAAGAAATTATCCTCCAGGACAGCATGGAAATAACAAACGAAGAGGTAAAAAATCTGAGTATGCTGTTCAATTAATGGAAAAACAAAAAGCAAAATACACATACGGTATTTTAGAACGTCAATTCAGAAATTTATTCGATAAAGCTTCACGTAGTAAAGGTATTACGGGTGAAATTTTATTACAATTATGTGAATCTCGTTTAGATAATGTGGTATTTAGAATGGGTGTTTCTCCTTCTCGTAGAGGTGCACGTCAATTAGTATCACATCGTCATATTACAGTTAATGGTGAGATTGTGAATATTCCATCGTACCAATTAAAAGCTGGTGATGTAATAGGGGTTAGAGAGAAATCTAAATCTTTAACAGCAATTGAAAGCTCTTTAGCTAATAGTAGTAATGTTTACGAATGGTTAAACTGGAACGGAGATAAAATGGAAGGTACATTTGTTGCAATTCCAGAAAGAATTCAAATACCAGAAAACATTAACGAACAATTTATCGTAGAGTTATATTCTAAATAATAAATTAAACATATTGGTATTTAGCCAAAGGGTTTGTTTGTATTTCTTCACACTTATAAACCGCGCAACTAAATAACAATTAAAACGAAGAAAAAATATGGCAATTTTAAATTTTCAAAAACCAGATAAAGTAATTATGATTGAATCTACCGATTTTGAAGGTAGATTTGAATTTAGACCTTTAGAGCCTGGTTACGGTTTAACAGTAGGTAACGCTTTGCGTAGAGTGTTGTTGTCTTCTTTAGAAGGATATGCAATTACCTCTATTAGAATTGAAGGCGTTGAGCACGAATTTTCTACTATAAAAGGAATTGTAGAAGACGTGACCGAAATTATCTTAAACTTAAAACAAGTTCGTTTTAAGCAACAAATTGAAGAGTCAGATAATGAAACTGTAGCGATTTCAATAAGCGGTCAAGAACAATTGACAGCAGGTGATTTTCAGAATTTTATTTCAGGTTTCCAGGTTTTAAATCCAGAATTAGTGATTTGTAACATGGAATCTTCTGTGAAATTAGATATGGAGATTACTATAGAAAAAGGTAGAGGTTTTGTTTTATCTGAAGATAATAAAAAAGCAAATGCTCCTTTAGGAACAATTTTTACAGATGCTATTTACACTCCAATAAAGAATGTGAAATATGCTGTAGAAAACTATCGTGTTGAGCAAAAAACTGACTACGAAAAGTTAGTATTTGATATCATTACTGATGGTTCAATTAACCCTAAAGATGCGTTAACTGAAGCGGCTAAAATTTTAATCCATCACTTTATGTTATTCTCTGATGAGCGTATCACATTAGAAGCAGATGAGATTGCACAAACAGAGTCTTATGATGAAGAATCATTACATATGAGACAGTTGCTTAAAACAAGATTGATTGATATGGATCTTTCTGTAAGAGCACTAAACTGTTTAAAAGCTGCAGAAGTCGATACATTGGGTGACTTAGTGTCATTTAACAAGAATGACTTAATGAAATTTAGAAACTTTGGTAAGAAATCATTAACTGAATTGGATGAGTTAGTGGCGAACAAAGGGTTAACTTTCGGAATGGATTTAAGTAAGTATAAATTAGATAAAGAATAATTAAACAAGATACAAGACAGAAGGATAGACCTTGTTGTCTAACTCCTAATGTCTAGCGTCTAATATCTGAAGAAAGATGAGACACGGAAAGAAATTTAATCATTTAAGCAGAAAAACTGCGCATAGAAAAGCAATGTTAGCTAACATGGCTTGTTCTTTAATTGAGCATAAGCGCATTAATACTACTGTTGCTAAGGCAAAAGCAGTACGTCAGTTCGTTGAGCCATTAATTACAAAATCTAAAGAAGATACTACACACAACCGTAGAATTGTATTTAGTTATTTACGTAATAAACATGCTGTAACTGAATTGTTCAGAGAAATTTCTACAAAAGTGGCTGATAGACCAGGAGGTTATGTACGTATCATCAAATTAGGAAATAGATTAGGTGATAATGCTGATATGGCTATGGTAGAATTGGTTGACTACAACGAATTATATAATCCTAAAGGAAAGAAGAAAAAAGCTACTCGTAGAAGAAGAGGTGGTAAAAAAGCTGGAGATGTTGCTACTCCTCCAGTGGCTGACACAAAATCTACAGAAGAAGAAGAATAGAGTTATATTCTTAAATACTTTATAAAAAGGCTAAATGAGACCATCATTTAGCCTTTTTTATTATCTTTATTACGAATTTTATTAATAAAGAAGTCAAAATTATGAAGAAAATAGTATTTATGGCGTTCATTTTTGTTAGTGGTATTAGCTTTGGCCAGCTAATTGAAGGAGGAGGCTCCTTTGAATCTGCTAAAGGAGGTACACCGATCGGGAAAATTAAAGGAAGTTATTCAGGTAATTCTGGAGGTTTGTATTCAGAAGCTAAAAAATTTAGCTATGATAAAGTTTTTGTTGAAGGATCTCAATACTTATTTGACGGATGGAAAAATATAGGACAAATCTATATAGGTAAGAAAAAGTATATTGTTCCTAACATTAATTTTAGTTTAGATAAGCAAGCATTTATGTCTAAGATCGAAAATGACTCTGTTTTTGTCTATAATGTTACGCGTGATGATAAAGTTACTGTTAACGGACGACTTTTTAAAAGTTTTTATGATTCAAAAGAGGGTAAAGATAAAGTGTATGAGGTGATATATTCAGGTAAAGACCTTTCAATACTTAGAGAGCATTATATTAAAATACAAGAAGCTCACCCAGATCCAATGCTTAATCGTAAACATAGAAAAATTTTTCAAAGAGATAAGCTCGTGGCCTATGACGGAAACATGATGACCGAACTTAAACCTTCGAAGAAAGCATTCTTTAAATTTATAGATAAAGAAAAAGAAGGTAAAATGAAGAAATTTATTTCAGATAATAATTTATCTTATAAAAAAGACAAAGATATTAATACAATGTTCACACATTACGAATCATTATAAGAATAGAATAAAGTATATTATTAAAAAGGACAAACTAAATTTGAGTTTGTCCTTTTTTTTATGCTATTTTTGTCAAACTTTTTGAAAATGCAATACCTATCCAGAAAAAAAGCAATTATCTTATTAGCCGACGGAACCATTTTTGAAGGAAAATCGATCGGAATTGAAGGAACTACAACCGGTGAAATTTGTTTCAATACCGGAATGACAGGTTATCAAGAAATTTTTACAGACCCATCTTATTTTGGCCAAATTATGGTGGCCACCAATGCACATATTGGTAATTACGGTGTTAATGATGAAGAAATAGAATCAGATGGAATTAAAATATCTGGGCTTATAGTTAGAAATTTTAGCTTTACACATTCCCGTCCTAATTCTAGTGGTTCGCTAAAAGAATGGTTAGAGAAGCATAACCTTATTGCAATTTCAGACGTTGATACACGTGCTTTGGTAAGTTATATTCGCGAAAATGGTGCTATGAATGCTATCATTTCAACCGAAACTGAAAATATAGATGCTCTTAAAACACAGCTAGCAAAAGTACCGGAAATGAATGGACTTGAATTAGCATCTAAAGTTTCTACTAAAGAACCTTATTTTGTTGGAAATGAAAATGCCACATATAAGGTTGCAGCTCTTGACTTGGGGATTAAAAAGAACATTCTGCGAAACTTAGCTAAACGTGGAGCATATATTAAAGTGTTTCCCTATGATACGTCTTTTGAAGAAATGCAATCTTGGAATCCCGATGGGTACTTTTTATCAAATGGGCCTGGAGATCCAGAACCTTTAGAAAATGCTCAGGCTGTTGCAAAAGAAATCATTGAAAGAAATTTACCTGTTTTTGGCATTTGTCTTGGACATCAAGTGATTGCATTATCTCAAGGAATTTCTACTTACAAAATGCATAATGGTCACAGAGGTATCAATCACCCTGTTAAGAACTTAATTACCGGAAAAGGCGAGATTACCTCACAGAATCATGGTTTTGCAATTAATAGAGAAGAAACAGAAGCTAATAATGATGTAGAAATTACACATGTACATCTAAATGACAATACGGTTGCTGGTATTCGCTTAAAAAATAAAAATTGCTTTTCAGTGCAATACCACCCAGAAGCTAGCCCTGGACCACATGATGCAGCGTATTTATTTGATCAATTTATTGAGAACCTTAAAAAAAGTAATCCGGTAGGAGCGTAAGCCGAAAACGTTATCGCACAAAACTGTTTTTTAAGAATAATTTACCTAACATAATTTTTAACTTTACAAGACAAAAAAATAGTATAATGAGCATTATTATTAGCGTTCACGCAAGACAGATTTTTGATTCAAGAGGGAACCCAACGGTCGAGGTAGATGTAGTTACAGAGAATGGTATTTCTGGAAGAGCTGCAGTGCCATCAGGAGCTTCTACAGGAGAACATGAGGCCGTTGAATTACGTGATGGAGGAAAAAGCTATATGGGTAAAGGAGTGTTAACAGCCGTTGAAAACGTAAACTCTAAAATAGCCCAGGAACTATTAGGAACTTCGGTTTTTGAGCAAAATGCAATCGATCAATTAATGATTGATTTAGATGGTACACCCAATAAGTCAAATTTAGGTGCAAATGCCATTTTAGGCGTTTCTCTTGCCTGTGCAAAAGCAGCAGCAAATGAATTAGGAATGCCATTATATAGATATGTAGGAGGTGTTTCTGCGAATACCTTACCGGTACCCATGATGAATATCATCAATGGAGGTTCACATTCTGATGCGCCAATCGCATTTCAAGAATTTATGGTAATGCCTGTAAAAGCCACTAATTTTACACAAGCCATGCAAATGGGTTCTGAAATTTTTCATAACCTGAAAAAAGTACTACACGATAGAAATTTATCAACTGCGGTGGGAGATGAAGGAGGGTTTGCTCCAACATTAGATGGTACCGAAGATGCTTTAGATACCATTGCAAAGGCCGTTGAAAATGCAGGCTATAAGCTTGGCGATGAGATCATGATTGCGTTAGACTGTGCTTCTGCTGAGTTTTATGTTGATGGTAAATACGATTATACAAAATTCGAAGGTGAGAAAGGAGAAGTGAGAAGCAGCGAAGAACAAGCACAATACTTAGCAGACCTTTGTGAGCAATACCCAATTATATCTATTGAAGATGGGATGGACGAAAATGACTGGGACGGTTGGAAATCATTGACCGATAAAGTTGGGAATAAAGTTCAACTAGTAGGTGACGATTTGTTTGTTACGAATGTTGAACGCCTTTCACGTGGTATTAATGAAGGTATCGCTAACTCTATTTTAATTAAGGTAAACCAAATAGGAACGCTTACTGAAACAATTGCAGCAGTAAATATGGCGCATAATGCAGGCTATACCTCTGTAATGAGTCATCGTTCTGGTGAAACCGAAGATAATACAATTGCTGATTTGGCAGTAGCTTTAAATACAGGACAAATTAAAACGGGCTCAGCCTCTCGTTCTGATAGAATGGCAAAATACAATCAATTATTACGTATTGAAGAAGAATTGGCAGAAGTAGCTTATTATCCTCAAGAAAAGGCATTTAAAGTGTCAAAATAGTTCTTAATAAAGAAATATCAATGAAGGGCAATTATCTAGGTAATTGCCCTTTTTATATGGTTCTAAAATAGGCAATATTGGCATATAGCAATCCTTTTGAATGTGACTTTATATTTCGAGGGGAAATTCGTAAATTCGCATACTTTCAATTTTAATAATCTAATCGAAGAAATATGTCAGATAAAGCAACTTTAGAAGTCAATGGTGAGAAGTATGAATTTCCGTTAATACACGGAACTGAAAACGAAACTGCTATTGATATTAAGAGTCTACGTGGTAGTACAGGAGGATTAATTACAATTGATCCAGGATATAAGAATACAGGTTCTTGCGAAAGTGCGATTACTTTTTTAGATGGAGAAAAAGGAATTTTACGCTATAGAGGATATTCCATAGAAGATTTAGCTGAAAAAGCTGATTTCTTGGAAGTGGCGTATGCTTTAATTTTTGGTGAACTACCAACTAAAGAAGAATTAGAGAAATTTCATACTGATATTAAGTCGAAATCGGTAGTAGATGAAGATTTAAAGAAGATTCTAGAGAGCTTTCCTAGAACGGCGCATCCAATGGGGATATTATCTTCATTAACGAGTGCTTTAACGGCGTTTAACCCTTCTTCTGTTGATGTTTCATCACCAGAAGCAATGTACAATGCCATTGTTAAGATTTTAGGAAAGATGCCCATACTTGTGGCTTGGACCATGCGAAGACATATGGGATTACCATTAGATTATGGCGATAAATCTTTGGGTTATGTAGAGAATTTGCTAAAAATGATGTTCAAACAACCTAATGAAGAATATACGCAAAACCCTATATTGGTAGATGCTCTAGATAAATTATTGATATTGCATGCAGATCATGAACAAAATTGTTCTACATCTACGGTACGCATTGTAGGCTCGTCACATGCCGGATTATTTGCTTCAATTTCAGCGGGTATTTCAGCACTTTGGGGCCCATTACATGGTGGTGCAAATCAAGCAGTACTTGAAATGTTGGAGGCTATTAAAGAAGATGGTGGGGATACTAAAAAATATATGGCGAAAGCCAAAGATAAAGAAGACCCGTTCCGTTTAATGGGCTTTGGGCATAGAGTTTATAAGAACTTTGATCCGCGCGCACGTATTATTAAAAAAGCAGCAGATGAAGTATTAGGTGATTTAGGCGTTGAAGACCCTATTTTAGATATTGCGAAAGGATTAGAACAAGAAGCTCTAAGAGATGAATATTTTGTAAAACGGAAGTTATATCCCAATGTTGATTTCTATTCAGGTATAATTTATCGTTCAATGGGAATTCCTGTTGAAATGTTCACTGTAATGTTTGCATTAGGTCGTTTGCCAGGATGGATAGCTCAATGGCGTGAAATGCGCTTACGAAAAGAACCAATTGGTCGACCACGTCAAGTTTATATCGGTGAAAATCACCGTGATTTCAAAACACTAGATAAACGATAAATTTCAAAATTTAAAGTGAGCTTCATAGAGAAATACGTGAAGCTTTTTTTATTGCTCTATGTTAAAACTTAATATTCAAAACGAAACCTCAAGATTACGCGCTGTAGTTTTAGGAACTGCCAATAGTAATGGGCCTACGCCTACTTTTGAAGAGGCTTATGATCCAAAGTCAAGAGAACATATTTTAGCTGGTACCTACCCTAAGATAGAAGATATGGTTGTTGAAATGGAAGCGGTTGCTAAAGTTTTTGAAAAGTATAACGTTAAGGTATTTAGACCTAACGCAATAAAGGATTATAATCAGATTTTTGCACGAGATATTGCTTTTGTAATTGACGATAAATTTATTAAGTCGAATATATTACCCGATCGCGATCAAGAAATTGATGCCATTCAATATGTAATCGATCAGATTGATCCCGAAAGAGTTATTACCTTACCGGAAGAATGTCATGTAGAAGGAGGTGATGTCATGCCTTGGAATGAGTATATATTTATAGGAACATATACAGGTGAAGATTACCCCGATTTTATTACGGCAAGAACAAATAATGAGGCTGTTAAGGCTCTAGAACAATTATTTCCGCATAAAAAAGTCAAGGCTTTTGAACTTAGAAAGAGCAATACAAGCCCGAAAGAGAACGCGCTGCACCTTGACTGTTGTTTTCAACCTATTGGTAAGAACAAAGCAATACTTCATAAAAATGGCTTTCTTATTGAAGAAGAGTATGAATGGTTGGTGAATTACTTCGGCAAAGAGAATGTTTTTGAAATTACTAAAGATGAAATGTATCATATGAATAGTAATATTTTTTCTATTTCTCCAGAAGTGGTCATTTCTGAAAGAAACTTTACTCGCTTAAATACATGGCTACGCGAGCAAGGCTTTACAGTTGAAGAGGTTCCTTATGCAGAGATTGCAAAGCAAGAAGGTTTATTGCGTTGCTCGACAATGCCGTTAATTAGAGACTAAGCTTCGAAACCAATAAGCATTCGAATTCAACATTAATTCACCTTAAAGATTAATAACGAAACTTGGTTATTTTTTTTAGAAAGTTAATTTATTTTTTCTATTAAATCTATTACATTTGGAGCCCTATTTCAATTCTTAAATGCAACAAACTACAAATACCATTTTAATGATTCGCCCTGTTAGTTTTAGAATGAACGAACAAACAGCGGTTAATAATTACTACCAAAAAGTAATTGATAATCTATTACCAGAAACGGTTAATACTAAAGCACAAAATGAATTTGACACTTATGTAGAAAAGCTGCGCTCAATTGGTGTCAATGTCGTGGTAGTAAGTGATACGAAAGAACACGATACACCCGACTCTATTTTTCCAAATAACTGGGTTTCATTTCACGAGAATGGCAATGTAGGCTTATATCCTATGTTTGCGGAAAATAGGAGATTTGAAAGACGTGAAGATATTTTAGATACATTAGAAGAGCAAGGTTATATTATTAAAAATATTATTGATTATACTTCTGCAGAAGAGAGTGATGTTTTTTTAGAAAGTACCGGTAGTGTAGTTTTAGATAGACTTAATAGAATTGCCTATTGCGCTTTATCGCCTCGTGCCGACGAAGATTTGTTCATTGAGTTTTGTGAAGATTTCGAATATACACCTGTTACGTTTACTTCTTATCAAACGGTAAATAATAAACGCAAAACAATATATCATACCAACGTGATGATGTGCTTAGGTGAAACTTTTTCAGTTATTTGCCTAGATTGTATTGATGATAAAAAAGAAAGGAAAAATGTAATTAAACATTTAAAGGGTTCTGGTAAAGAGATCATCGCCATTACAGAAGATCAGGTAAACAATTTTGCCGGAAATATGTTGCAAGTGAAAGGTGCAGATGATGAACGTTATTTAATAATGAGCCAAGCGGCTTATGATAGTTTAACATCTCAGCAAATTGAAAAACTTGAAAAGCATTGCAATATAATGTCTAGTTCATTAGACACAATAGAAGCATGCGGTGGGGGCAGTGCGCGATGTATGATGGCGGAAGTTTTTTTACCTAAGGCCTAATTTTACTTAATACGAACTACAAACGGAGTCACTTCTTCTATAATAACAGAATAAGGTTTAGTGCAGCACATTAAAAAAACCGCACTATCAATGATAATACGGTTTTTCGGTTGGCTTGTTGATTAATTATTCGGTTACTGAAACTTCTGTAGCAGTAACTTCTGTAGGGTTAGGGTTAGTTTTTTCTTTTTCTGCATAAGAACACTGATGTGATCCTCCGCATGATATTAATAGTAAAGCCATAGCAATCACAAAAATTATAAAAGATAAATTTCGTTTCATGACTTTAGTTTTTAGGTTAGAAAACTTTTTTAATCAGTTGTTTATAATGAACGTGTTGCTCAATAACGCTAAACATTACCAATTTATTTTGTATATCATTAATTAATTTCTTTGAAACGCCTTTCTTTCTGTTCCATTTTGTGATTGATAACCAGGTTCTTATGTCTTCTATTTTTTGTTCATATCGCTCAGAAAATAACATGTCTAAACCCTCGATCTCTAACGGATTTTTAAATTCTTTGAGTTGTTTATTAATTACTCTAATAATTGTTTGAACAGTTTCATTGTCTTTCTCTAGTACTTCATTTCTAACAGCCAATACAAAACAAGGCCAAGGCGTTTTAACATTATCAATTCTTCTAAAGATTCCTTTGTCAACATATGGTTTCGTTGTAAAATGTTCCCACATAAAATAATCGGCACTACCTTCAGTAAGTGCTTTTATACCTCCTTTAAGATTTTTTACAACTTCATACTTGAGGTTATTAATATCAAAGTCATTATTATGTGCATTGACAATTGCCATTAATTGAGAGCCAGAACCATAACGACTAATGGCTATTCTTGCATTGCGCAAATCATCAATTTTTTGAAATTTAGATTTAGCACCCACATGTATTCCCCATAGCAGTGGAGATTCTACATAAACCTTAACTATTTTACTTGGGTTACCGTTAATTATATCTTTAATAATGCCTTCGGTTAGTATAATCGCAGCATCAATAGTACCTTCTCTGAGAGCTTGACACATAGCTCCGGTGCCACCGTGAAATGTTTCCCATTCTAGATCAACACCTTTTTTTTCGAATTTTTTATTTTCTATAGCGAGATGCCAGGGTAAGTTAAAATGTTCGGGTACACCGCC
Source organism: Maritimimonas sp. 2205BS37-2 (assembly GCF_056591755.1). NCBI lineage: Bacteria > Pseudomonadati > Bacteroidota > Flavobacteriia > Flavobacteriales > Flavobacteriaceae > Maritimimonas > Maritimimonas sp. 2205BS37-2. The sequence goes on along the minus strand of NZ_JBWQOI010000003.1, from coordinate 64,137 downwards.
AATCTTTATTTTCTTCATTTTAAATCAAATAGCTTTTAGTTGAGTACGTTGTTTTTTAGAAAATTTACTGATTACTAACTGATAAGAAGTATCAATCCAATTAAAAATTAGATCATCTGAAACAGAATTATCCAAAGTAACTTTATTCCAATGTTTTTTATGCATATAGGGTTGTGTATCTAAACAAGAATAGCGTTCTCGTAATTCTTCAATTGTAGCAGAGTTGGCTTTGACACTGATACTTTCAAAGGAGTTGACATTAGTAGCAGTAAACATTTTGCCTAGAACTTTAAATACTAATACACTTGGCAGTTTAGGAAATGGGAAAGATTCTGTTACGCCTTTTTTGGACAAACAATAAGCTCTGTACTCCTCAATGTTCATGTACTATTTGGTGAGTTTATCTAAAGTATACACGATTAATTTTTCAACGAGCTCAGCAGGATTCTCACTAAATTTTCCCTGCACTCTATTTGCGAGAATTGCATTCATTGATAAGGCATTATGTCCTAATAATTTTGAAAGACCGTAAATACCTGCAGTTTCCATTTCTAAATTAGTGATTCGAATACCGTTAAAATTAAAATCACTCATTTTTTCATTGAGTTTAGTATCTTTAACTGAAAGACGGATTATTCTGCTTTGAGGTCCGTAAAAGCCATTCATGGTAGCCGTACAACCAACAACAGTTCCGTCTGTATTAAGTTTGTTTAAGAGATGAGCGCTACATTTTACCATGTAAGGAATTCCTCTTCTAATATTCCATCCAATTTGCTGTACAAAAGCATCTTCTAGATCTTTTTCAAGTATATGATCGCATTCATAAGCCTGAAGCATACAATCTAAGCCCATACCATATTCTGAAATTACAAAACTATCAACCGGAATGTCTTCTTGAATACTTCCTGAAGTTCCAATACGAACAATGTCTAAAGATGTCAATTTTTCTTTTAACGTTCTAGATTTAAAATCAATATTCACTAATGCATCAAGTTCATTTAAAACAATATCTATATTATCAGTGCCAATACCTGTTGAAATAACAGTAAATCGCTTTCCTTTATAGGTGCCGGTTTCCGTTTTAAATTCTCTACATCTTATAGAGTACTCAACATTATCAAAATGTTTGGTAATCTTAGAGACTCGATCTGGATCACCAACCGTAATCACAGTGGTAGCAACCTGTTCGGGCTTTAAATTAAGATGGTATATACTTCCATCAGGATTTATGATTAATTCAGATTCTGCAATTCTTCTCATTATAAATTGTAAGCAGTTTTTATTTGTTCAATAATGTTCTTTTCTGTTGGAAGTTTAAAAGTTGGTCGAGTCTCTGTTTTACAAAAAATGATGCCGTATAGTTTTTTGGATGTACTAAAATATAACGTTTCGTTTGCCAGAGGAATCGCAATCATTGGCTTTTCGCAAATAGAAATCTTTACATTTTTATTTGCTTTAAAGGTATCAATTACTTCGAGGGTAAGCTCTTCAAAATTTCCATCAAGATCTAGTAAGCTTTTGTCTTGGGTATCTTCTAGACGTAGGCCAAAATCAAATTCTGTAGGTCTAAAAAAAATAACTTCATTTCCTTTAGAAGTATAAATACTATCCTTCGCAGGAAGTGAAATTTCATCTTTTGTGAAGAAAATCTTTGTTTCTTTTTTTGCTGAGCTTCTTTCTACTTTATCTGGATCCATAACAGGTGTGTTTTTCTTTTCAGATTTACATCCACCAAGTGCAATAGAAAACAGAAAAGCAAATATTAAAACCTTATTCATATTATCCTCCAACTCGCTTTACCTTAAACCCTTTCTCTTTTAATAAAGACATGATCTTATCGCGATAATCACCCTGAATAATAATTTTTTCATCTTTATAACTACCACCAACACTTAGTTTGGTTTTCAACTCCTTAGCTAATTTCTTAAAATCACTTTGTGCACCTGTATAGCCCTCTAAAATGGTAATAGGTTTGCCTTTTCGCTTCTCATATTTACAAACAATAGGAGCATCCTGCATCCATAGATCATTTTTTTCTTTTGGAATTTCTTCTTGTTCAGAAATTTGATCTGGGAACAGTTTTCTTAACTGATCTTGTAAGTCCATACAATGATTTTTGTTTACTCTTTTTAGATTTACAATTTGAAAGATGGCGTAAATCTAATAGGGTAATTACTTTTTAATCAATCCTAATTCTACTAAACGCTCATTTAAAAAATCACCAGCAGTGATATCATCATAGAGTTTTGGGTGTTCATCATCAATACAATTCTCTAAGCAATCTAATGGCATTTCACTAATTGGATGCATAAAAAACGGAATGGAGTAACGTGATGTTCCCCAAAGTTCTCTTGGAGGATTAACAACTCTGTGTATGGTAGATTTTAATCTGTTATTTGAATGACGTGAGAGCATGTCTCCAACATTAATTACCAACTCATCAGGTTCTGCAATAGCATCGAGCCATTCTCCTTTATGATTTTGAACCTGTAAGCCTTTACCATGAGCGCCCATCAATAAAGTAATAAGATTGATATCGCCATGGGCAGCTGCACGTACAGCATTTTTAGGTTCTGATGTAATAGGAGGGTAATGAATCGGTCTTAAAATACTATTCCCATTCTTTATATAGTCATCAAAATAATATTCTTCTAAACTTAAAAATAGAGCCAATGCTCTCAATACATAAACACCTGTTTTTTCAAGCATTTTATAAGTTTCTTTACCTACCGAATTAAATTCAGATAATTCATTAACGGTCACATTTTTCGGATATTCAGCTTCGAGCTTCGGGTTATTTTCTACATACTGTCCGAAGTGCCAAAATTCTTTAAGGTCGCCTTCTTTTTTCCCTTTCGCACTTTCTTTTCCGAATGACACATAACCTCTTTGCCCACCTATACCTTCTATCTCATACTTTCGCTTAGTTTCCACAGGTAGCGCAAAGAACTTTTTTATCTCACCATATAAGTTATCAACTAAGGTATCACTTAAAAAATGTCCTTTTAAAGCAACAAAACCAATATCTTCATATGCTTTACCAATTTCACTTACAAACTTTTGCTTTCTGTTTGGATCATCTGATAAAAAGTCAGATAGATCTACACTAGGTATATTTTTCATAATTATTTTAAATTTTAAGCAAATATAAATTTACGGAAAAAATCTTTATTTAGCCTTTTTGTAGAGCGGAATTAAATAAGAAATGGTATAATTAAAGCCAAAACCTGAATTGTTTAAAAACACGCGGTTAAATCCGGGCACAAATAAATTTTTGAAGTTTTCAGCCTCTTTGGTAGTAAGCATTCGTTTACCGCTAAAGCTAAATCCAAGGTAAAGATTATTAAGAACTTCGGCCTTTACTCCAACTACTAGTTCTGCCCAATGTGCATTTAATCCACTAAATTCTTGAGGTGCATTAATTGGTTGATCGGGCACAAGTGGATCTGAACTTAAAATGGTACCACTATTTAAAGTTTGCGAAAAAGTACTAAAACCATAACGGAAACCTATATAAATGGCATTTTCCATATCAAGCCAGTTCTCATATGCATTATAATCTACACCAACTTTTATGTATTGACCGTCGGTTGTGAAATTAATATTATCGAGATCTGACTTATTTTCAAGATAACCTAATTCGCCAGCGACATACCATTTTTTGCCAATTCTATAATCGGCAACCAGCTCTAAGCCTTTTCGTTTGTCTTCTACGATGGCAGCGGTTGGATTAAAAAGATCAATGCCTACGCGAAGGCCATACTTGTTTTTTATAATACTATCTTTTACGGTAGTTTTCTGCTGAGCAAATGAAATGAAACAGCTCAATAATAAAATACTAATGAGATATGGTAATATGTGCTGTTGTTTCATTTTCAATGTTTTGAGGATCTTCTATAGTTGTAATGGCTTGAATCCAATTATTGGTTGAGCTTTCTATGTTAACGTTTTCAAATGTTGTTTTAAACCCACAGGAACGGCCCACAAAAGTTTCATTGCGTTGATAGCTCAATACAATCGTGTCTGTTCTTATGTCGTCCGTAGCGATTTGATTTGTTAGCGTATACGTGGTAATATCGTTGTCTATTCTTAAAGGAATAAAAATTGAATCTCCCGTTCTAGTAACTATGGTGTCTTCTTCAAGATCAAGAATCTTTATCTCTAACCCACTAACTCCATTGGTATTGCTTAAATCTGCTGCATCTAAAAACTTAAGTATTAAGTTAGGTGTGGTAGGGTCTATACAGATATCATCACGCTCGCAACCGGCAGTACTTATGATTAGAATAAGAAGTAAAAAGTATTTTTTCATTAATTGCAAAGTAACGCAATTCTATAAAAACACAAAAGGTGCTTTTTAAGGTAAATTCTTTTATTTTGAATATTATGAGATTATGCGAAGATCAATATATAATTAGTACCTTTAACAGTACTCAATTTATATTAAAGAAAAAGGCACTTGAATCTGAGAAAAGTAAACCTAAACTTAAAAGGGTGTAGGCTGTGAATTAAATAATCAGAGACCAGTGCCTAGATTTTTGAAATCAAGCGTTTGATTAACAACGATACAATTTAAAGTGATTTTTATCAAGAGGGAAAACCCTATTTCTTTATAGGAAAAACCCCTTTTTTAATTTATTTTAATTGAAGTAATACCACGTTTTCTACATGATGGGTCTGTGGAAACATATCTACTGCTTGGGTTTTAACAACTTTATACTTTTCATCCAAAATTGCTAAATCTCGAGCTTGTGTTGCCGAATTGCAGCTTACATAAACTATTTTTGGTGCTTGCAATTTTAGCAGTTGTCCAACTACTTTCTTGTGCATACCATCTCTTGGAGGATCTGTAATGACAACATCTGGTTTACCATGTTTAGCAATAAAAGCTTCATCAAAAACCTTAGCCATATCACCTACATAAAATTCTGCATTCGTAATTTCATTTCTTTGGGCATTTTCTTTCGCTGCACTAATAGCATCTGATACCGCTTCAACACCAATTACTTTTTTTACTTTCTTCGCAATAAACTGAGCAATAGTACCTGTACCAGTATAAAGATCGTAGACGATTTCATTTCCTTTGAGAGAAGCAAAATCACGTGTGATTTTATACAATTCATACGCCTGTTCAGAATTTGTTTGATAAAAAGACTTTGCATTAATCTTAAAGCTTAAACCTTCCATTTCTTCAAAGATATGATCGCGTCCATGATAACATAGTACTTCTTGATCATAAATGGTATCATTAGCTTTAGAATTGATAACATATAATAACGAAGTTATTTGCGGAAATGAGGTCTTGATAAAATCTAATAACAATTCTCGCTTTAGAATATCTTCCTTAAAAAACTGAATCAACACCATGACTTCATTTGTGGTAGAAGTACGAATCATTAATGTGCGTAAAAACCCAGTTTGATTTCTGGTATTGTAAAATGCAAGGTTATTTTTTATTGCAAAGTTTTTTATTGCTACTCGAATGGCATTACTTGGGTCTTTTTGTAAGTGACATTTTTCGATATCTAAAATTTTGTCCCACATACCAGGAATGTGAAATCCAAGTGCATTCTTATCGCCTAGATCTTTATCTGATTCAATTTCTTCTTGTGTTAGCCAACGACTATCACTAAATGAAAACTCCATTTTATTACGATAAAAGTAGTGTTCTTTTGATCCTAATATGGGTGTCACTTCGGGTAATTCTATACCTCCTAAACGAGTTAAATTATTAGTGACTTCTTTTTGTTTGTAAAATAACTGGTGTTCATAAGCCATATATTGCCATTTACAACCGCCACAGGTACCAAAATGCTTACATTCCGGTTTTGTTCTTTTATCTGACAATGAATGAAATGAAACAGCTTTACCCTCGTAATACGCTTTTCGCTTTTTGAAAGTTTGCACATCTACCACATCACCTGGAACTGCATTTGGTAAAAAAATCACTTTCCCGTCTGGGGCTTTTGCAACCGATTTACCCTTTGCACCAGCATCAATTACCTCCAATTGTTCAAAAAATTGTTTTCTATTTTTTCTTGCCATGTGGCAAAAATACTAATAGCAATACATATAGTTAACAATTAATGCTAATAATGTTTCACTAATTTTATCAATATATTGAACCTAAAATACTGTTTATCGTCTATTATGTGAGAACATATGAAATCAACCAATAAAGTCTTTGATGGGTTATTAGTATTGCAATGCAAGAATGGCGATAAGAATGCCTATTCATTACTTGTTAAACGTTGGCATACAAGATTTTGTAAACAAGCTTTTTGGCATGTTAAAAACCTAGATTTGGCAAAAGATATCGCACAAGACAGCTGGACTGTTATTTTTGGAAAGTTAGATATGTTAAAAGACCCAAATAGCTTTGGAAGTTGGGCATTAAGTATTGTAAATAGAAAAGCGATTGATACTTTACGGAAGAAGACAAGAACTGATAAAAAGCTGAAAAGCTATTATGAGAATTTAAAAACGAATCAAAATTATAATGATGATAGAACTATTATTAATAATGATACTGTTTTTACTAACGATCATTCTAAGATTGTTTTAAAGGCAATTCATCAATTACCCGAAAATCAGCAAGTGGTATTGCGATTATTTTATGTTGAAGAGTACTCTGTATTAGACATAAGCAACATATTAAAAGTCTCAAGAGGCACTGTAAAATCGAGATTATTTTATGCTCGAGAAAAATTAAAATCAATATTAAAAAATAAGGATCATGAAAAATCATAATGAAGAGATTGATAGAATAATAAAAGAAACATTAACATTAGAAGAATCGAAATTCTACGATGAGTTAGATGAATTAGATGTTTTTAGTAAAATAGGAGGTGTGTTTAAAGGTAAAAATGGTTGGTTACTGATTATTATGAATATAATTACAATGGCCTTTTTAGCACTTTTCGTTTATTGCATTGTACAGTTTTTCAACACAGATGTTACTAACGAACTTCTTTTATGGGCAGTCATTGGGCTTTTTAGTGCATTGTTTATAAGCATGATTAAAGTATATGTTTGGCAGCTTATGCATAAGAATGATGTTTTACGAGAACTAAAAAGAATAGAATTACAAATTGCTGCACTAACAGTAAAAATACCTACAAAGGCATGAGAATATTAAATGAGCATGCTAGGATTATTGATCAACCATTATTGGAAATTTCTAAGTTGTTTGAAACGTTAGCATCAAAAGAAGACCAAATACTTGCCGTAGATAAATGGCCCAGAATGAAATTAGATCAAGGGCTTAAAGTGGGGTCAAAAGGAGGTCATGGTATAATTCGATATGTTGTTAAAGAATATATACCTGGCGAGTATATTCAGTTTCAATTTTCTAAACCTACAGGCTTTATTGGTATTCATGAATTCAAAATAAAAGAAGTTGAAGCATCTAAAACGCAGTTGAAACATACCATAAGGATGAAACTTAAAGGGCAAGCCTTTTTAAGTTGGCCTTTAGCAATTAGATGGCTCCATGATGCTTTTATTGAAGATGCTTTTGACAATGTAGAAAACCATTTTCTGAATGTCAAAAAAGAAACAAAATGGAATTTCTGGGTAAGGTTATTAAGAGAAATTTTTAAAGCAAGAAAGAATCCTGAATATAAAAGAGCATCCTAACAATAGAGGATGCTCTTAATTAACATAACGGTATTTGTTATTTTACAATAAATTTACCTTTCATGATAGCGTAATGCGCCGGGAAGGAACATAGAAAGTCATATTCTCCAGCTTCAGGAGCATCAAACTCAATAGTAGTTTCTTCTCCGCCACCAATCATTTTTGTCATGGCAATTACACTATCTTTCATATCAACAGGAATATAATCAGTGTCTTTTGCGACATTGGCTTTTTGTCCGAACTCATTGAGGTTAGTGCCTTTTTTTAAGATCACCAAGTTATGCCCCATTACTTCTTTAGACATTTGACCTACATGCTTTAATGTAATTTTAACCTTTTGCCCACCATTTACGGTAATTTTCTTCAGGCTAAAACGCATATTATCATCACTCTCTATGACTATATCATTGCTAATGGGGTCTTCTTTTACTTCAGGTTTTTTAACTTCTTCGGTGGAAGTTTCTACTTTTTTTGTTTCCTCTTTTTTCTTTTCACCACAACCATAGGTTACTAATAAACTAAGGCTGAGTAGATATACTAGTTTTTTCATATTTTAAAATTGAGATTATTTAGATTTATACAAATTTATAGTTAAAATAAGGGCTTAGCAAATATTATTAGATGGTTTTCTAACTGTTTAGAATTCATTAAATTTGCAATCCTTAAAAAGCAAAGATGTTAGATAGATTACGTATAGTAAAACAGCGTTTTGATGAAGTTTCAGACTTAATTATTCAACCCGATATTATTTCTGATCAAAAACGATATGTGAAGCTTAACAAAGAGTATAAAGATCTGAAAGCGTTAACAGACAAAGGGGCGATTTATGAACAGTTTTTAGCTAACATCAAAGAAGCTAAAGAAATAATTGACGATGGCTCTGATGCTGAGATGGTAGAGATGGCTCAACTTGAATTAGATGAAGCCAATGAAAAGTTACCAAAGCTAGAAGAAGAAATAAAATACATGTTAATTCCTAAAGATCCTGAAGATGAGAAAAATGTTATGATGGAAATTCGAGCAGGTACAGGAGGAGATGAAGCGAGCATTTTTGCAGGTGACTTATATCGCATGTATACTAAATTCTGTTCTGATAAAGGTTGGAAAACTGAGGTGGTAGATTTGAATGAAGGAACCTCAGGTGGGTTTAAAGAAATTATTTTCAGTGTTACTGGTGAAGATGTCTATGGAGACCTAAAGTTTGAGGCAGGTGTACATCGAGTACAACGAGTTCCGCAAACGGAGACACAAGGTAGAGTGCATACATCAGCAGCAACCGTGATGGTACTTCCTGAGGCCGAAGAGTTTGACGTAGAACTTGATATGAAAGATGTTAAGATTATCCGTACTACTTCTACAGGCCCCGGAGGACAAAGTGTAAATACTACATATTCTGCGATTCAGTTAAAACATATTCCAACAGGTATTGAAGCCAAATGTCAAGATGAAAAATCGCAGCATAAAAATTTAGAAAAAGCCATTAAGGTATTGCGTTCTCGTTTGTATGAAGCCGAATTAGCAAAGAAACAAGCTGAAGATGCTGCGCGAAGAAAAAGTATGGTTTCAAGTGGTGATCGCTCTGCAAAAATTAGAACATATAATTACCCCCAAGGACGCGTAACAGAACATAGAATTGGTTTAACCCTTTACGATTTAGGTAAAATTATAGATGGCGATATTCATAAAATTATTGAGGAATTAAAATTAGCCGAGAATGCAGAAAAGCTGAAAGAATCTGGAGAGGTTTTATAAACAATTTGCAGAAACAAATATCTAATTCTTCTAAACACTTAAATGAAAAAGCCCGCTCATCGAGCGGGCTTTTTCATTTAAGTGTTTTACTCTTAGTATAATCTGTACTGAGGCGCTTTAACACCTTGCATACGTAAGGAAACTAAAGCTTGCCCTCTATGATGTATCGCATGGTCTTTAATAAAATCAAACCCTTTTTTCTTAGTGAATTCGGGTTGTTTTGGGTCGAATGGAACTTTAAAAGTTTCTTTCATTTGCTCTTCACTCATTCCCTTATAAGTGTCTTTAATATATTTAAAGGTTTCTTTTAAAGTTGCAATACACTTCTCTTTATCGGCCCCCATTTCCTTTTCCATTTTTGCAGCTTCTGCAAATTGCTCTTGAGTAGGCATCGGCCCGCCCTTAATAAAAATATCAGTTAAGAATTTTGAAGACATGCCAATATGTGCTAATTGTTCTCCAAAACTTCTGATAGAGTCGTGAGGTCTAAAAGTATATTTATCCGCTGGCATTGCTTCCGCCAATTCTATAGTATATGATTTAGACTCTTCAAGAAGTTCTAAAAAAGCTGCTTTTTCAATAGCAAACGTATCCGATGATTCTTTAGTGCTTACAAATGCAAGTGTGCCCAGCACTACAATAGCAATGAGCAAATAATTTGTTAGTTTTTTCATGTTTCTATTTTAGTTTAAGTTATTGATAAATTTAAGCATTTTTTTGATAAGAACGCTCTTGATGCCTAGGCAACTGCTAGAGCAAATTGCATAGTTTTATATTTCTTTGTATCATTACAAGGTTTAAAAACGGCCATATGAGCGATGATAAAAATATTACCGAAATTGAAATAGATGACCAAAAGATAATTGAAAATAGAGAGCTTAGTATTTGGGAAGCATTGTTACCAGTGCTTGTGCTCGTTATCATGCTCTTCTATAATGTATATGTTTATGGTGATGATGCTTTAAGTGGTAGTAATCAGTTTATCTTATTGTTAGGCGCTGCGTTTGCTGCAATTGTAGGGTTCAGAAATAAGGTTTCTTACAAAAGAATGTTAGAAGAGGTTGCCGAGAATGTTAAATCTACAACAGGAGCTTTACTTATATTATTGATGGTTGGTGCTTTAGCTGGTACTTGGCTTATAAGCGGTATAATTCCCTCAATGATATATTATGGTTTACAGATATTAAATCCAACCATTTTCTTGGCAGCTTGTGTAATTATATGTGCTATTATTTCTATTGCCACAGGAAGTAGTTGGACAACTGCTGCTACCGTAGGTATAGCATTAATAGGTATTGGTAATACTTTAGGTATATCCTTAGGGATGACCGCTGGTGCCGTTCTATCAGGCGCTTATTTTGGAGATAAAATGTCTCCATTAAGTGATACAACAAACCTTGCTCCGGCTATGGCTGGAGGAGAATTGTTTAGTCATATTAAATACATGACATATACGACGATACCAACGATTACAATTACTTTAATTGTTTTTATCATTATAGGTTTAAGTATAGAAACAACGGGGAGTCCTGATATTTCTGATAAATTAACCGCTATAGATGGCGCCTTTAATATAAGTCCTTGGTTATTTATTGTGCCAGTTGTTGTAATCTTTATGATTGTGAGAAAAACACCACCATTGGTAGCACTTTTAGTGGGGACTTTGTTGGGAGGAGCTGCGGCGATTATAGCGCAACCTGATATTGTTGCTAAAGTAGGAGGAGCTGATTCGCTAAATTTCACATCAGCATATAAAGGTGTTATGAATGCAATGACCGTAAACTCTGCTGTTGAGACTAGTAGCGCAGAACTGAATGATCTCTTTTCGGCCGGAGGGATGAAGGGCATGTTAGGAACCATATGGCTCATAGTTTGCGCAATGGTATTTGGAGGAGTAATGGATGCCATTGGTGCATTAGCAAGGATTACAGCATCATTACTAAAGCTTGCAACATCGGTTCTTGGACTGTTTGCCAGTACAATTGGTAGTTGTTTAATATTAAATGCAACGGCTTCAGATCAATACCTCGCTATTGTTGTACCAGGGAAAATGTTTAAAAAAGCCTATGAAGATAAAGGTTTAGCCCCTGAGAATTTAAGTAGAACCTTAGAAGATTCTGGTACTGTAACCTCAGTACTTATTCCGTGGAATACATGCGGAGCTTATCATAGCGGCGTATTAGGTGTACCAGTAGTAGATTATGCTTTTTATGCTATATTTAATTGGTTAAGTCCGTTTATGACATTATTTTTTGCGGCCTTTCATATAAAAATTAAGCAGCTTGCCACAAAGGTAACTACTTCTTAAATAAAGAAATTCCAAACTAAACCAAATCTAACGGTAAAATCTCGGAAAGGATAAAGTGGAGCAGAATAGTGCTCATTGGTATTTCCGAAGCCAGAATTGAAATGCTCTAATTTAAAATAAATACGCGTTCGTTGTATTTGCGCATTAATAAAGAAGTCCAGAACGGGGTAGCCTCCAATTTCCTTTTCGTTTTGAAGATAAAATTCTGAAATCACGGGGTTATAACTATTCGCAAAGTACTTAGTAAAATAATTTAGCGTTACTCCAGCTTGTATATAGAGTGGGTCGCCTTTAAATAAATGATCAGCAAAGTAAATCGTATTTCGAGTTACAAATTCTGGAACTCTAAAAATATCACTTCCATTGGTTGCTTTTTGATACATTATGGTATTATCAAAGCCAAATTTCCCAATTTTAAGATCTTTTGAGATTTTTATTTTTAAGTAATTAATAGTCTCGTCCGCCTGTAAGGGTTCCGGTTGACCCGTTGAAGAGGTTGCGGCATCACCAAAATATGCGTAATTATCTAATTGCGTAATTTGTGCATTTGCGTTTAAAAGCTTATCAGATTTCAAATCAAAAATCAAGCTTCTAGTAATTTCATTTCTAAAATTTTTTCTCCAGTTATATCCTAAATAACTACTTTGATTTAATAAAAAGTTGAAATTAGGTGAACGGTTATTATTTAAGATTGTTCCTGTAAAAGTGAATAAGCTATCCTGAGAATAACTGGCAGAAGCTTTGATGTAGTTCCCGGTAAGGTCTCCCGAGAGTATAGTTGAAGCGTCTGCATTGATGTTGAATTTTTTTAAGCGCGTTTTCCATTCGCCACCAATGGCAATCGTATTGCCGTTGAGTTTATCGGTTATTGTTTCATTATTAATTATTGCAATGCTATTGTAACCATGCTGAAAGTCGTAATAATCAGTTTTAAATTTTACTTCACCCAATACGATTGGTGATTTTAGTGCGAGATACGCCTGTGCCTTCAACGAAGTGTTTTCTAATTCATCATTGATAACCGAATTAAATGAAGTTCCAAAACCACTATATGCAGCTGCTTGTCGGTAATCATAATGCTTACGTTCATAATTAAGTATATTACCAACTTTTAGATAGGTTTTAACATTGTTTACCGAATCTTTTCGTTGCCAAATTTTATAATCATGCTCTAGATAATAACGATTACCGCGTAGAAGGTTTTCACCATCATTAAAGTTGGTTTCTAAACGGGCACGATCAGAAAAATTTCCATCATCAGTTTCAAAATTAATAACAGATTCATCAGTGAGACCTCCGTTTTCATCATTAGTTAAATCTTGTGTAACAAGATGAGCCCTCAGATTATAAGCTTTATTTTTAGTTTGATAGTTTGTAGTTATTCTTAAATTACCATGACTGCTTAAAGTTGTACGGTATTTACCTAGAGATCTTAATCCTTTATAGGCGATAGAGAAATTTAATCTTTTCGAGGTGTTAAAGGTGAACAGTGCATCTAATACCTGCCCTTGCTCCAAACCCGTTCTATACATTAATTCAGTAGTAGGAGTGGCAACTCGATAATAATCGATGTCTTTAGTTTCATAGTAATTGAAGTGTTTAGCTCTTGCTCCTAATCTTGGATAAAGAATAGCCTCGCCAAAAGTGTAACCCAAAGTATTAAAGGTCTGCCCTTGATTATGAAAAGGTAATAATTCAAAGTTTTCTTTTCGTATATAATTGAATTTATAATCTTTTAATCTTGATAAGGTGGTGTCTACATAAGTAGTATCAAATGCATACGAAATAACTTTATAATCTTTATAGGTTGTTTTTCCACTTAACTTGATCGTTTTTTCTTTCTGATTTCTAAGCGTATCATTTCGTTGTGAATTACCAAAATCATTAACTTCTCCAGATTTACTTGGAACAATTTGGGCAAACGAAAAGAAAGTGGTTAGTAAGAAGATAAGTACGAAAATCGATTTTTGCATACACTTTTAAATAGACTAGCAAAGGTACATTATTTGATCATAAAAAATTACTAAAATTTTAAAGGCTGTTTTAACATTTACATCTATTTTTGAAAAGATGTTATTGCATAATTTCTCGAAATATAAATTTGAAGCAGGAACCGATGAGGCGGGTAGAGGTTGCTTGTGCGGTCCGGTAGTGGCTTCAGCCGTTATCCTACCTGAAAGTTTTGAACACCCGCTTTTAAACGATTCAAAACAGCTTACAGAAAAACAAAGAAAAGAGTTGAGACCTTTTATTGAAAAGCAGGCACTTGCCTATGCAGTAAGTTTTGTTTGGCAAGAAGAAATTGACGAAATAAATATTTTAAATGCTTCAATTCTCGCAATGCATCGTTCTCTTGAAGATTTGAAAATTCAACCTGAATTTATTATAGTAGATGGAAACAAGTTTAAGAATTATAAAAATGTTGGGCATGAAACTATCGTAAAAGGTGACGGTAAATATTTAAGCATAGCAGCTGCTTCGATCTTAGCGAAAACCTATCGCGATGAATATATGGAAAAGATTCATAAAGAATTTCCTAACTTTAATTGGAAGCGAAATAAAGGTTATCCTACCAAAGAGCATCGAGCAGCGATTAGAAAATATGGTGCAACTCACTATCATAGAAAATCATTCAAGCTATTACCTGAACAATTGACACTCGATTTAAAGTTTTAATAAAGAGGTAATTGAAGTATAAGCTTTGTGCCCAAGGCATTATTTGCATCATCTACCAAATCTTTATAGGTAAGTGAGAAAGAATTTTTAAAATTCTTTACAAAATTCGCCAATCTTTCACGAGTTAATTCTATACCAATTGATTTTCGATTGATAACTTTTTTTGCTTTGATTTTAGCTGACTCTTTTCTGCCAATACCGTTGTCTTCAATATTAATTTGTATGAACTCATCAGAAGACTGTTTTACCGAGATATTTACCTTTTTATCACCTTTCTTAGACGATAAGCCGTGCCAAATAGCATTTTCGATAAAAGGTTGCAAGACCAATGGGGGCACTTTGATAGTTTCTAAACTAATGGAAGGATCAACATTAATCTCATATTGAATTTCATTTGAAAATCGAATGTTTTCAATACTCATGTAAAGATCCATGGTTTCCAATTCTTGAGAAAGTGTAGTTTCTTTAACAGAAGAAGCATCTAATATTTTACGAATAAGTTTAGAGAATTTATTTAAGTAGTGAACTGCATTTTTTTGCTCATTATTTATAATATAAAGTTTAATAGAATTAAGAGCATTAAAGATAAAATGAGGATTCATTTGTATACGAAGCATATCTTGTTCTAACGTTAGAATCCGTTTTTCGTTTTTAAGCAATCGCTGTCTGTATAGAAAATAAAGAACAGTACCTAGAAGGAATAAAGCAATTAAACTAATAAGCCAGATGTTTCTATTTTTTCGAAGACTTAAATTGGCAATTTCATTTTGCTTAGCTAGTACTTCAATTTGATTATTCTTTTTCTCACTATCATATTTTATAATAAGGTCATTCACATATTGGGTGTTCCGCTCGTTAGACATTTTTTCATCAAACTCTTCAGCCAACTTATAATATGCAAGTCCATTCTTATAGTCATTCCTTCTTTCTGCTAGTTCAGATAGATGTGTATAGGCTTCAGATATTACAAAAGATAAATTATACTCTTTAGCTAGATCCAATCCTTTGATAAGGTTATTCTCTGCCGCGACGTAATTTCCTAACTTAGTTTGCGCCCAGCCTAAATTGATATATTCAGAAGAAATAAAGTATTTGTCCTTTTGCTTTAAGGCTTCTGGAAGGTTTTTCTCAATTATGGCTAGTGCTTCTTTTGCCTTATTTTGTTTTATATAAATTTGGGCGACACTACTATTGCAAATCACCTTGCCCAATCGATTATTGATTTTAGTATTTATATCTAGTGAAGTTTTGTAATAATTCAAGGCTTCATCTAAGTTTCCAAGTCCTTCTTGAGCATAACCAATGTTTTGATTATTAATGGCTAAGCCTAATTGGTTATTTATATCTTTTTCAATTTCTTGTGATTTTAAAAATTGTTCAATGGCAAGTTCGAACTGTTTTAAAAGTAAATAGATATTACCCATACTGTTATAGGAAACAGCAATACTTCTTCTAATACCAATATTAGGATTTTTTATTTTTTCGGCGAGTACCAACGCTTCTTGGTGATAGTCTAAAGCCGTTCTATTGGCATCCATTCGCCTATAATCAACTCCCAACATATTTAGGCTGAAAACCCTAAATTCAATATTTTTTGCTTGTTCGGCGGCTTTCAGAGCCTCTTTGTGAATCGTAATGGCTTTATTGTACTCAGAATAGTTTCTAAAACGAGTTCCTAAAAGATTTAGAACATAGGTTTTGCCATCTAAATATTTGTTTTTATCGAACTTATCGATTAAAAAGCGAAGCTTCACAGTATCGTTGCGATAAAACCTTAAAATGTTGTTTATCTCTTTATAGGTTATAGGCCGCGTTTTTAGAATGCTATCTGCACTTTTTGCTACACTAAATACTTTTTTTTGTGCATAAACATGTGCACATGTTAAGATTAAAATGAAGCAAAAAATCTTTTTCATTAGTTTTTACATTATAGTTTACCTAGAAAATCTGATTTACGCTGACGAGAAACAGGGATTCTCTTATTATTCTCTAAAACAACATAACCATCAGTCTTTAAGAATTCCTTAATCTTATTTAAATTAATAATATAAGAATTATGAATTCTAAAAAAATGATCTTCGGGCAGTAGTGCCCCAACCTCTTTTAATTTTTTTGTTAAAACAATCTGTTTATTGTTTTGCAAAAAAAGTGTCGCATAATTACCATCAGACTCTGCGTATAAAATATCTTCTGGTTCTAAAAAAACAAGCTTACCGTCTGTATTAATTGTAATTTTTTTATGACTTAGTTTATCATTAAAATTAAGCAGGATTTTTTCAAATTTATCGGCATTGGTAATTCGTGAATTGTATTTTTTAATTTTTGTTATTGCGTCTTTAAGGTCGTCCGAATCTATTGGTTTCAAGAGATAATCAATAGCTTCTTTCTTAAGCGCTTTAATAGCATATTCATTATAAGCTGTAGTTATGATAACCGCAAAATCTTTATTATCTAATTTTTCTAGAAATTGAAAACCATCCATAGTTGGCATTTCCACATCTAAAAAAAGACAATCTATATTGGCACTTTTAATATAATAAAGTGCTTTTTCGGGTTCAGTAAATGTAGCCACAATTTCAATTTCGTCGCTAAAATTTGAAAGTTCCCAAGATAATCCTTGAATGGCTTTTGGCTCATCATCTATAATTACGGCTTTTAACATCTAGAGTTAAATTTAATCAAATGTAACATAAACCCTTATTTGTTTATTGAGTTCATGTATGCGTTGCACTAAATTAAGTATAAAAAGTTAGAATTAACTTATAATTTACAATTGCTAGGTATTATGAAATCTATACACTTTTTTATACCAACTATACAAAATCTGTTTGATGAATACATTTCTTTAGTGAGATTTGTGGTGTTAATTATTTAGGGCTATAAGGTTACGCTATGAAAAAGAACCGTTATGCCAGTTATGAAAAAGAGTAAAAATAATTTGCTATGAAAAAGGTTTTTCAATTATGATGAAGGGGGATTTTTCCCCTTTTTTCATTTTTGATTCTCACCTGTTAAAAGTTAGTATATAGTTACATATGTGGTAAGTAATGTTACATATTTTATACATCAAATAAGCCTACAGCCTTATTTTTGTAATTATACGATCCTCCACCTAAATTGTAAATTTCGATTTAGTGTTAATTTTTGTCTTTAGTATTTTTCTTTCTAACATCTCTTATCTAAATTAAAAGTAATGAAACCGTCAACAAGAACATTTTTAGTTTTCTTGATTTTTGCATTTTTCCTTTTTCAATATAGCATCCAAGCTCAAACTAAAAAATTAAAACGTCCGAATGGTAGGGTAGGAATAACTAGTGTAGATGCCTTTGTACGCGAATCATTTGATCTATATGACAAAGTTTACCGATTTGATGGTTATGCTGAAGCTGGAAAGCCTTTAGAAGATGATGATTTAGAGCTTTTATTAGACGCCGTCGAAGACAGTGAACGCGTTTTGGCTACTGCGCCAGATGCAATTTCTGATATAGATGGTGCAGGTATTTTAAAGCAAGGAAAGGCTACATTACAAATGAATCGTGCCAAAAAAGCATTGAAGTATAGCATCAAAACTGCTAAAAAATTAATTACCCAGAAACGAAAGGAAAAAAATGAAGATGATGCTGAGGTTGCTTCAAATGATACCGCTTCAAATGATAATTCTGGTTCAAATCAAAGTTCAGGATCAAGTGGTAATGCCTCTAATGAATCGAATACACCGAATGACGTTAAAGTATATAGTAAGTTTGATTTTGTGCCTGGTGATAAACTCTTATTCTATGATGATTTTTCTAATGATTTTATAGGTGACTTTCCATCAAAATGGAATACAAATGGAACCGGTGAGGTGGTAACCATTAATGAAGGCACCGAAAAGTGGTTTGAAATTAAGGCAGGGTATAATACCTTTTATATACCAGATGTCCCAGAATTACCAGAAGAGTATACTGTTGAATTTGATATTATGGCTACAGGGATTGATCAAAAAACTTCTTCAAGTACTGTTTTTAGAGTTATTTTAAACGATACCGATCAATTTAAATGGAGTAATAATGCTTATGTAAGCATACCGCTATGCCAATATCATCCTGTTGGTATAAGAGTTCGATCGAACAAATCGGGTATTAATAATAATATAACAGCCGATATAAGGAATGTGATTTTAAAGAGGCCTCATATTGCGGTTGCCGTAAACAAACAACGGTTTAGATTATGGGTTAATGAGAAAAAATATGTTGATATTCCACGATTTTTACCCCCTGGAAATATTTTAAATAGATTGAGATTTGAAATCCCCTATTTAAAAGATGGTAAGGAGCGTTTATTTATAAAGAATCTCAAAGTAGCCGAGGGTGGTATTGACTTAAGACGACAACTTATTAACCAAGGTAAATTTTCAACTAATGGTATTTTGTTTGACTCGGGTTCTGCGAATATACAACCACAATCTTATGGGATTATCAGACAAGTTTCGCAAGCATTAAAACAAGTACCCGATATGCGTTTAAATATTATTGGTCATACTGATTCAGACGGACCTGATGACACTAATATGACACTATCAAAAAAGCGCGCCGATGCAGTAAGAGATGCTCTTATTAAAATTTATAATATTTCTGATGATAGACTGCAAACTGATGGTAAAGGTGAAAGTGAGCCTGTTGGAGATAATAAAACAGTCAATGGTAAGGCCCAAAATAGGCGTGTAGTTTTTGTAAAGATTTAGTAAAATATATGAAAAAGAAGTACGCAACTTCAGCCGGGGCATAGCCTCGGTTTTTTTGTTTTTATTCTTTAAAACATACTGTCAAAAAGCTACATTTGCATTCTTAAAAAATACTACAAATGATAAAGCGTAATAAAGCCGTAATTTCAAAATTTATTATTCATAAAGTTGGTAACAAATTTAATGAGGCAACAAATGTGTTTTCTGAAAATGTGATCACTTTTGACGAAGATAGTTATAACACGATGTTACCTTTTTTGTTAAAATCATTTGTGAATACTACAGAATCTTATCGTTTTAATCATCATGCTGATATCAACTTAAATGAGCTTAATTCATATTCAAAACAAGTATTTGAAGACGAAGTAACTTTTGTTGAGGTATCCAAGAATATCGTAAATCATTTGTATGAGCAATCTAGCTCAGCTCAAATTAAAACGGGCGATGTAATCATTGCTTTATTTGAGAATATTGAATACCGTGAGGCCGCAACGAGTGCTCTAGGAATTTTTAAAATTGAGAATAAAGTCGATTTTTTTCAAACCTACCTTGAAGACAGTAGTTTTGATGTATTTGTTCAAAAAGGAATTAGTACTAAGAAGCTAGATAAAGGATGTTTAATCTTAAATTCATCTGATGATGACGGGAATACAGTACTGTCAATAGACAATAATAATTATGACGCACAATATTGGATTCAAAATTTTTTGAACATTAAATATGCGAATGATAATAATAGACATACTCAAGTATATCTTGAAATGTGTAAAGATTTCTCAGAAGAGGTAGTTAAGGAAGAATTTGGAAACCATGAACAGAATCAATTTTTAACACGTACCGTTGACTTTTTTAAAGAAAACGAAACAGTTAATATACATGACTTTAAAGATTCTGTCTTTGATGAAGATAAACATAGAGGTCTGTTCGACGATTATAAAAATCAGTTTCAAGAAACAAATAACCTTTTAGTATTAAATCAGTTTGCTGTGGCTGATGCAGTTCTTAAAAAACAAAAGCGTGCTTTTAAAACGGAAATAAAACTTGATACCAATATTGAGATAAAACTAGATATTGACGCACCTGATGCGGTTGAAGAATACATTGAGAAAGGCTACGATGAGGAGAAACGTATGAAATATTATAAAGTATATTTTAATGAAGAAGATTAGAACTAATCATGTTAAAGTGAAAAGCTAAATTTGCACTTTTTCAATAAATTCTGCCTCGAAAATTTCAGAGAAATACTTTAAGATTTTTTGCTTTACTTCTTCAGAATTAAGCTTTTTACCTAATTCTACTTCCATAGAAGTAACGGCCTTGCCTCGAATGCCACAAGGAATAATATGATCAAAATATCCTAGGTCCGTATTTACGTTCAATGCAAATCCATGCATGGTTACCCATCGGCTACTACGTACTCCTAATGCACAAATTTTTCGAGCGAAAGGCGTGTTTACATCGAGCCAAACACCGGTTTCACCTTTACTTCGAGTTCCTTTAATTCCATAATCAGCCAAAACACGTATGATGGTTTCTTCTAAAGAGCGCATGTATCTATGGATGTCATTGAAAAAGTTGTCTAAATCTAAAATTGGATAACCTACAATTTGCCCATAACCATGATAGGTAATATCACCTCCTCGATTAATCTTATAAAATGTGATACCTTTTTCCTTTAGTTGATTTTCATTTAAAAGCAGGTTATTAAAATCTCCACTTTTGCCTAGGGTATAAACATGAGGATGTTCTACAAATAAAAAGTGATTTGGGGTCTCTAAATTAAGATTTTCGTTTCTGTTTTTTCTCTTAATTTGAACTATGGCATCAAACAATTCTTCCTGATAATCCCAGGTTTGTTTATAATCTTTGACACCTAAATCTTGTAAGAATATTTTTTGCACGTATCTATTTTAATTTTACCTCAAAATTGAGTAAAAATGGATTTTTCATTACGGTATCCATAGGCATCTCAATACTTACAGATTTACCGTCTTTACTTACTTTAGCATCTTTTAAAGAAACACTTTTAATTTTATCTTCGAAATGATAAACAATCCTATAAGTTGATTCTTGAAGCATTTCGCCCCCTTGCACAAACATTTGTTTTTGCTTTTCTATTTTCTCTTCTGTAATACCCTCTTTGTATTTAACTGTACGCTTAAATACATTGCCTTTAAAAGAATATTCTACATCTGTAATCTCATCGAATGCATCACCCATACCATTCTTTTTCTTCTTTTTATCACTTAAAGATTGAGCTCGTTGAATCTTTTCACTCATGTTTTTTAAATCAGCTATGTTTTTAAAGTCAAAAAGAAAATCCATGTTCATTTGTTTCTTTTCTTCATCTGTATGAATACGAACTTTAAGATCTTCTAAACTTTTGATGGCATCCTGCTCATCTTTAGACATTTTAGCAATGCTGTCTTTCATTTCCTTCAATACATCTTTGAAAACAATTACAGTATCCTTTTTTTCTGGAGCCTTTTTTATAGAATCACTTTTTTGCCCCATTTCATCCATAGCTTCCATCATTTTGCTCATGTCCATTTTAAAAGCGTAATAGCCACTTCCATCATTCTTTAAACGTATTTCTTCCGTAAAAACACAGCTTGATACAGTAACTGCAAGAAAAAGTAGGAGTAGATTTTTGATTTTCATAGTTTAATTTTTTGGATTATTTAAAATAATTAGGGCTGCTAATACACCAGGTACCCATCCAAGTAAAGTTAAAATAAAAACAATAATAATTGAACCGCAACCTTTATCAACAACCGCAAGTGGTGGACAAACAATAGCAAGTAGTACGCGTAAACATCCCATAATTATCTAATACAAAGTTAAGTGAATCTCTTTAAAATATGACGTTAACGACTTAATATTGTTACGTTTTTATAAAAGCCTTTTTTAAACTAGTTTTTTATAGTAGTTTCGTTGATATGAATGTAAAGTTGCTTATAAGTCTTTTGGGTACCTTAAGCTGTTTATTTACAGGATATGCTCAATTTATGTTTTCTGGAGAATTGCAAGAAGACGCTAACTACAAAAGAGCTTATTTATCATTGGTTGAAGACTATCGAAAAGTTTCTGGTATTTATGAAGATCAAATTATAAATAGCACTGTTATAGACGGTAATTCTTTTCAATTTACCGGGTCTAACTTAGATGATCGTAACAGAATTTACAGAATACATATAGACAATTGTAATGATGGAGTAATAAGTGGTCATTTTAACGGTCAATGTAATTCTAGTCAGTCGATATTATTTATCGCAAACAATAAAGATACAATTCGCTTACCATTATCATTCGAAGATCAATCGCTGTGCAGCATAGAGTCAAAACAATCGCAAGCAAAAGCTTTATCTCAGGTCGACTCTTTGAGAGAATTAATGACCTTTGACTACTTAAGTTATAGAAGTGAAGCCAATAAGACGATTAATAATAAGAGCTGGTTTGATAAATTACAACATTTTGGAAAAAGCTTAAATGAACCTTTAGCTGAATTATATATTTATGAATTCTTATCAGATAGAAGCAATGAGTTTTACGATTACTATCTTAAAGACTTACAAACAAATTCGTATTACGATGAGCTTTTAGAAAGGTTAAGCTCAAACTATCCCAGTGCACCCTTTACCAAGCAGTATGAGATAGAGATTGCTTCAGATAAATATAGAATGAATTACAATAATGGTGTTTATTTGGTTCGCTGGCAATACCTATTGTTAATTTTAGCTGCTTTAGTAGTTGTTTTTGCATGGATTTGGTCAAGAACAAAACAAAAGAACCAAGAGCCTCATGGTATTGACACGAGCTTGCTTACCAAACAAGAACAAAAAGTATTAGATTTAATTTTGGAAAATAAGACCAATAAAGAAATAGCACAAGAGATTTTTGTGAGTCTGAGTACCGTAAAAACCCATATCAATAATTTATACAAGAAATTAGGTGTTTCTTCAAGAGAAGAAGTTAAGGTGCTGTCTATCAAGTAATTTTAAAAATCAACCCGAGTTCTAGTACCTAATTCAACCCCAATTTTTAGTTAATTGAGCGCGTGATTTTTGAATTTCGTTTTAAAAACAATTTCAATCATGCGTAACTTATTATTTCTGACCATCATTACTATTTGGTCATGTACAACTCAATCACAACAACTTAATAATGAAATCACTAAAATAGGTAAGAAACCTTACCTTTTAGGTAAAATTGATAAAGAAGGACTCACTTCCAGCAATTATAAAGATTGGTTTTTAAGTGGTTTTAATCAGTATGAACCCAAGCAAGAAATTATCGATCTAATCGCTAAGAAATTACATCCATACAATATCACGCTGTTTATGGGAACTTGGTGTGGCGATAGTAGAAGAGAAGTGCCTCGTTTTTATAAGGTTTTAGAAGCCGTAAATTATCCCATAGAACAATTAGAAGTAATCGCGGTAAGTAGTGAACCCGGTATGTATAAGCAAAGCCCTAATCATGAAGAAAAGGGGCTGAACATTCATAGAGTACCTACTTTTATATTTTATGAGAAGGGAAAAGAAGTTAATAGAATTGTAGAACATCCTGTAAAGACTTTAGAAGAAGATATTTTGAATCTTATAAAGGGAGATTACGTTTCTAATTACCACGTAGTAACAATGGTAAATGAATTAATTGAAGATGACAACTTTTACGAAGCAGCGCATCAAAACCTTAATGCATATAAAGAACTAGTGGCAAACATGTATGAACTAAATACCTATGCTAGAATATTACAAAATTCTAATAGAGAAGTTAAGGCAAAAGAGGTGCTAAAAATCAATGTTCATTTATTTCCTGATCAACCGAATGTTTATAAAAACTTAGCTGATTTGCAATTAAGATTTGGTGAAAAACAAGAAGCCCTGGATAACTATGTGAAAGCATATGAACTTAACCCTAAAAATCAAAATTTTAAGAATAAAATAGCTCAAATAAAAAGTGAGCTTGCGAGTGTTAATAATTAAATAGAATTAGTGTAATTTTGCAGTCTTAAAAATTACACTATGCAATTATCTGAGCAAGAATTAATACGACGAGACAAGCTGGTTAAGCTACGTGATTTGGGAATAGAACCTTATCCGGCTGATTTATATCCTGTAAAAGATTATTCCACTAAAATTAAAGATGTTTATGAAGATGGGAAACAGGTTGTAATTGCAGGTAGGTTAATGAGCCGTCGCATTCAAGGTAAAGCTTCGTTTGCAGAATTACAAGATGCCGAAGGGCGCATACAAGTGTATTTTAATAGAGATGAGATTTGTACGGGCGATGATAAAACAAAGTACAATGAAGTTTATAAGAAATTACTAGATATAGGTGACTTTATAGGTATCGAAGGCCAATTATTTAAAACGCAAGTTGGTGAAATAAGCGTTCGGGTTAAAGATTTTACATTGCTCTCTAAATCATTAAAGCCTTTACCATTACCTAAAACAGATAGTGAAGGTAATACCTTTGATGAATTTAACGATCCTGAATTAAGATATCGTCAACGTTACGCAGATTTAATTGTTAACCCAAAAGTAAAAGATACTTTTATAAAGCGTACCAAGATCACTAATGTTATACGTGATTTTTATAATGAAATGGGTTTTTTAGAGGTAGAGACACCTATTCTACAGCCTATACCGGGTGGAGCCGCGGCTCGTCCATTCATTACACATCACAATACATTAGATATGCCTTTGTATTTGCGAATTGCGAATGAGCTGTATCTAAAACGCTTAATAGTTGGTGGTTTTGACGGAGTATATGAGTTTGCCAAAGATTTTAGAAATGAAGGAATGGATAGAACTCATAACCCAGAATTTACTGTTATGGAAATGTATGCTGCATACAAAGACTATAACTGGATGATGGATACTACTGAAAAGCTTTTAGAAAAAATTGCCTTAGCACTGCATGGTACTACAAAGGTTCAGTTTGGTGATAATACGATTGATTATAAGGCTCCTTATCAACGCATTGGTATATTAGACGCTATTAAAGAACATACCGGTTACGATTTATACCAAAAAAGTGAAGACGAAGTAAGAAATGCTGCCAAAGAATTAGGTTTAGAAGTAGATGAAACGATGGGCGTTGGCAAATTGATTGACGAGATATTTGGAGAAAAATGTGAGGGAAATTATATTCAACCAACGTTTATTATCGATTATCCGGTAGAGATGAGTCCACTTACTAAAAAGCATCGTTCGAAAGAAGGTTTAACAGAACGTTTTGAGCTAATGGTGAATGGTAAAGAGTTGGCGAACGCGTATTCGGAGTTGAATGATCCTATCGATCAGAGAGAGCGTTTTGAAGATCAATTAAAACTTTCTGAAAAAGGAGATGATGAAGCAATGTTCATCGATCAAGATTTCTTACGAGCTTTAGAATATGGAATGCCTCCAACTTCAGGTATTGGTATTGGAATTGATCGTTTAACGATGTTTATGACAAATAATCAATCGATTCAAGAAGTTTTGTTTTTCCCACAAATGAAACCGGAGAAAAAAGCTCCTTCTATAGAATTAAATGAAGAGGAAAAAGTAGTGTTTGCAATACTTCAAAAAGAAGAAAAGATTGATTTAAATGAATTAAAAAGTCAATCAGGTTTGAGCAATAAGAAATGGGATAAAACCATTAAAGGGCTAACTAAGAATAACCTTGCGAAAGTGAATAAAACAGAGGAAGGTTTGTTGGTTGAGCTTGTCGATTAATATATACTTCATCTAAGCTTATCGAAGAATCTAATAGAATAGAAAAGGAATTACAACAATGTAATTCCTTTTTTGTTTGAAATCATTTATATTCGCCTATGCCAAACTCAAAAAAGATAGGCCTTTTTCTAGGTCCATTGCTCTTTATTATTGATGTAAGTTTACCTTTTGAACTTATTTCTCAAAACGGAGATGCTGTAATCGGAGTGGCCTTATGGATGATTACTTGGTGGATAACCGAAACCGTTTCAATTTCAGTAACTGCATTATTACCATTAATTCTTTTTCCGTTGTTAAAAATTATGCCAATTGCCGAAGTAGGGGCAAATTATGGTAGTCCGATTATCTTTCTCTTTTTTGGAGGTTTTGTACTGGCACTGGCGTTAGAAAAAGTAAATCTACATAGACGCATTGCACTAAATATTATAAAACTTACAGGAACAACACCTAATAAAGTAATTTTGGGTTTCATGATAGCCACAGGCCTATTAAGTATGTGGATAAGTAATACAGCAAGTACGGTTGTAATGCTACCGATAGCACTATCTGTAATTCATTTATTAATTGATGATGAAGATGGATTTACTAAAGATGATAAGAATTTTGCGTTGGCCGTTATGCTGGGTATTGCATTTTCGGCAAATGCTGGTGGAATCGCTACAGTTATCGGAACACCACCAAATTCGGTTTTAATAGGATTACTTGAAAATGAATATAATATAGAGATCTCCTTTTTAAAGTGGATGACCATCGGATTGCCATTTTCTATTTTAATGATCACCATTGTTTATTTAGTTTTAGTGAAATGGATGTATCCAAACAAGAACCTACAATTTAAAGCATCAAGACAAGTGATCGATGCTGAATTGAACAAATTGGGGAAGCTATCGGCTAGAGAAAAACAAGTATTGGTCATTTTTGGTATAACCGTTTTTTTGTGGGTTTTTAGAACCCTAATCAATAAGTTACTTCCGGGCTTAAAGCTTTCAGATACGATCATTAGTATGACCGCCGCTGTTTCTATCTTCGCAATTCCGTTTAATCTAAAAAAGGGAGAATTTATTCTACAATGGAAAGACACCGAAAAATTGGCGTGGGGTATTTTAATTCTTTTCGGAGGAGGGTTGGCATTAGCAAAAGGTATGTCAAGTAGTGGGATTGTTGATTTAGTCTCTAACGCGATCGCATCGAGTAATATAAGTATCTTACTAACGGCCTCACTCTTAATACTCTTAATGCTCTTTATGACAGAATTGATGAGTAATGTGGCCTTGGTGGCCGTATTAGCTCCTGTTGTGGCGGGTATTGCAATTGGCTTAGATATACCTATTATACATTTACTTATTCCAGTTACCATTGCGAGTAGTTGCGCCTTTATGCTTCCAATGGCAACACCCCCAAATGCCATTGTCTTTGCAAGTGGTTATATAAAAGTACATCAGATGGCAAGAGCTGGGATTATTTTAAACCTCATTGCAGTTGGACTTCTTATTTTACTTTTTCAATTTGTAATTCCTTATTTGTTCTAAGAATTAAACCTTTTAAAAATAGAGGAGTCTTAAATTCGAACAACAAAAAAACGAATTATGAAAACGAAAAAGATAGTTTTAAGCTTAGCAATAGTTTCTCTTTTTGTTAGTGTTGAGAGCTTTGCTCAAAAGGGAAAAGTTAAAGTGGTAAAGAACAATGGAAATACTACCGTTGTAAAAAAGGGTGTGGATAACGAAGGCAATAAACACCTTTCTGTAAAGAGAAAAGAAGCTGATGGCGATGTAAAAAAATTTAGAGGTGTTAATCAAATTGATGGCGATAAATATCGAGCTGGAGGTGTTAATAAAGCTGATGGTACAAAAAAACGAGCGGCTGGCGTGAATAAGGCAGACGGCACAAAGAAGAGGGCCGCAGCTGTAAATCAGGCGGATGGTGATAAGTATCGAGCGGTAGGGGTTAATCAAGCAGATGGAGATAAATACCGTGCTGTGGGTGTAAATAAGGCTGATGGAACTAAAAAAAGAGCTATCGGAGTTAACAAGGCAGATGGCACGAAAAAGCGAGCTTATGGGGTGAAAAAACCTGATGGTAGCAAAAAAATGGTCATTAAAAACGGTACATCAAAAGGAGCTAAAAACGCTCATAAAAAAGCAAAAAGAACATTCAAAAAAGGAAAAAGAGCCGGGAAGAAAAGATTATAAAGCGCATAATTGGATTGGTTTAACGTATAGCACTTGAATTTTAAAATTCAAGTGCTTTTTCATAAGTGGCTATGAGGTAGTGATTTAAGAACTTATTCTTAAAAAAAAGAGTCATATCACAAATAATTTTGGTTTTAAGTCGTTATCAAAACTGTAAAAAAACTAAAAACTATTAATTAACCAACAATGAAAAAACCCCTATTAACATTAACGATTCTTTTATTTAGCTTGGTCTATGCTACAGCTCAAAAAGTTGATTTAGACAGACATTATATTAAAGTTAAATATACCAATTTACCAACCGAGCCAATTTTAGATGCTGAATTTAGAACCTATTCAGTTACTTCAAATAATGAAAAAATTGCGCATGATATAAAACTTTATGGCTTCGAAAAGTTAAGCGATAAAGGTACAGTCAATGTAGATGTTTCTATTCAGAGCGTTATTATTGATAATGTTGAAATCAAAAAAAGAGAAAAAGTAAATAAAGACAAAGAGGGTAATGTAACTAGTGTGGATAGATACTACACGCCACATATTACTTACATAACTAAAGGATCTTATAATGTTGAAAATTCTCAAGGAAAACCATTTTCTTATGCTTTAGGCGGCACGTATACTCATAAAGGAAGCGAGTATAATTCTTATTCAAAGGCTTCGAATTATTTTAAGAACAATAAATACAGCTTAAAAAGTAGATTTAGAAATGAGTTTATTTCTAGTTCTATTGGTACCATAAATAAGAAATTGAATACGCTTTACGGTTATGAGCCTTATACGCATAATGACTTGTTTTGGATATTAGATTCTAAAAAGAATAATGATTATGAAGGACATCAAAATGCATTAACTCAAATCAAAACACTATTAGGGAAAATATCTCATGAAGAGCCAATTGATGGCTTAAAAGCAGAATTACAGCCAATAGTAGATTACTTTTTAAGTGTTGTGCCAAAATATACAGAAGATAAAAAGAGGCATCGTAAGATGAGGTATGCTAGCTACTATAATATAGGACGTTTATATTATCATTTTGATATGCCAGATGAAGCGATGGAATATGCTAATAAATTGATTGAAAATAATTACGATAAATCTGATGGAAAAAAGCTGATCAAACAAAGCGAACGACTTAAAAAAATGTTTGAGATCAATAAATTGACTTCACGACATTTTCCTGTTGAAACAATTGATAACTCAAGTAGTAATTACACCGAAGAGGTCGTTGCTGAAGAGGCTCCAAAAAATAATAAGATTGATAAGTATATAGAAACAGTATTTACAAATGCCGACGGTTCTAAAATTGAAGGGAAGCTAAAACTAAAGCTGTTAGAAGATACAGATATTAATTCTATAGACTTAACAAAATATTTTAAGAATGCTATAAAACTATATACCTTGACTGATGATGATCAAGTAAAAGCTAAGAATTATTTTGCAAGAGAAAATGCATCATTCGTTGCGGGAGGTATAACATATGAAGCTGTAAAGTTTAAGCCGAATGTCGATGCCGGTTCTCAAGGAAATGTAGTTAGTCTTGACGGCGCTAAATATCACTTCGTAAAAGTTATATATAAGTCAGATAAGTTAAATCTATATCGCTATAAAAATGAGCTAATATTTAAAAAGGCTGAAGATAAAAAAGGACAATCAACATCTTCATTAGCCTATACTATTGGGTTTAAGAAAAAATTAGCAAAGCTAGTTGCAGACTGCCCAGATTTAGCTCAATTAGCGAAAGAAGGATCTTTTTCAAACAATGAAGAGAGTTTGCTAGCCTTCGTACAAGAATATAATGACTCTTGTGGAGGAGGAACCAAATAACTATTTTTTTGATAATTTTAGAAAAGGCCAGCTATTAGCTGGCTTTTTCTTTAACAGTAACTTAAGAACTTTTAAAACTAACATTTGTTAACTTCGCGGCTGTAACTTTATCTATAAAGTTTAGACTAACTTCAAAATATATTTTTACAAATGGTTAAAAAACTAACTCAATTACTAGTAGTGTTATTTATATTTGGCCTGTCTGCTGATGCTATAGCACAAAAAAAGCCTGTTTGGAAAAACAGAAATAAAAAGAAAAAAAAGACAGAAACACAAGCTCCAAAACCTAAGCCTAAAAAAGGAGCGATACTACCTTATAACAAAGTAGTAACGAAAGATGCTAAAACCGATGAAGGTCTTTTCAAAGTGCATCAAATTGATGATAAGTTTCTATATGAGATTCCAGATTCTTTGTTAGATCGTGAAATGTTAATGGTAACCCGTATTGCTAAAACTGCTTCTGGTATTGGCTTTGGAGGAGGTAAAGCAAACACACAAGTATTACGTTGGCAAAAGAAAGGAAAGAAGATCGTTTTAAGGGTAGTATCTCACCAAGTTGTTGCAGCCGATTCACTTCCGGTTCACGAAGCTGTAGTAAATTCAAATTTTGAACCAGTTTTATATACCTTTCCTATAAAGGCATTTAATAAAGATACTACGGCTACAGTTATCGATGTAACAGAACTTTTTAATAAAGATGTAAAAGCGTTAGGTCTTCCACAAGGTAGAAGAAAGCAGTATAAAGTAACGCGATTAGATGGAGGTAAGTCATTTATAGAAAGTGTAAAAAGCTATCCATTAAACATAGAAGCCCGTCATGTAAAGACCTATGCCGCTGGTGCACCACCATCAAATGCCAGTACTGGTACTGTTTCCGTAGAAATGAATAATTCAATGATTCTTTTACCGAAAACGCCAATGCAACGACGTTTATTTGATGAACGCGTAGGATGGTTCGCTAGAGGTCAGGTTGACTACGGAGATGAGGCTCATAAAAGTAAAACGACGCGTTATTTAGATAGATGGCGCTTAGAGGTGAAAGATGAAGACATTGAAAAATTTAAACGAGGCGAATTGGTAGAGCCAAAAAAACCGATTGTTTATTATATTGATCGCGCAACACCAAAAAAATGGAGAAAATATATCAAACAAGGTATTGAAGATTGGCAAGTAGCTTTTGAAGAGGCTGGCTTTAAAAATGCGATTATAGCAAAAGATCCACCTACAAAGGAAGAAGATCCTGAATGGAGCCCGGAAGATGTTCGTTATTCAGTAGTTCGATACTTAGCTTCACCAATTCCAAATGCAAATGGCCCTCACGTGAGTGACCCTCGTTCTGGAGAAATCTTAGAATCTGATATCAACTGGTATCATAATGTAATGACCTTATTACGTAATTGGTTCTTTGTGCAAACAGCGGCAATAAATCCTGACGCGCAAACTACAGAATTTAAAGACGAAGTAATGGGGCGTTTGATCCGTTTTGTATCAGCTCATGAAGTAGGACACACCATAGGTTTACCACATAATATGGGAAGTAGCGTAGCTTATCCGGTAGATTCTTTGCGCTCGGCCTCATTTACAAAAAAGTACGGTACAGCACCATCAATTATGGATTATGCCAGATTTAATTATGTGGCACAACCAGGAGATGAAGGTGTGGCACTAATGCCTAATATTGGAGTCTATGATAAGCATGCAATTCGATGGGGATACCGTCCGATTTTAGATGCTAAAACAGCCGAAGATGAAAAGCAAACCTTAAATAAATGGATTACAGATCATGCAGGTGATCCGATGTACCGATTCGGCCATCAACAAGTTGGTGATGTGGTAGACCCAAGCGCACAGACGGAAGATTTGGGAGATGACGCGATCAAAGCGAGTACTTATGGAATTGCAAACTTAAAACGTATTCTTCCTAATCTTGAAAAATGGACTACAAAAAACGGAGAAACATACGACGATTTAAAAACAATGTATGGTCAGGTGTTGGCTCAGTATAACCGTTATATGGGGCATGTTTCAAATAATATCGGCGGAGTATATGAACATTATAAAACTGCTGGTCAAGATGGAGCGGTATATACCTACGTATCTAAAGAGCATCAAAGAAATGCTTTGAAATTTTTAAATGAGCAGTTATTCGCAACTCCCAAATGGATGCTTGATAAAAATGTTTTTAGTAAAACAGAATATTCTGGTTCAACAGAACGTATTAGAAGATTGCAAGAAAGAACTTTAAATAGAATCTTAAGTTTGGGTAAAATGGCTCGTCTGTTAGAAAATGAAGCGCTCAATAGTAGCGAAGCCTATTCTTTACGAACAATGATGAGTGACCTCAGAAATGGTGTTTGGAGTGAATTGAGAACAGGTAGAAACATTGATGCGTATAGAAGAAACCTACAGCGCGCACATATTGATAGATTAGCATATTTAATGACAGCTAAGAATCAAGGTAAAGCTCCCGCCTTTGGTGGTTATCAAAAATCTACGATTGTAAATGCAAGTCAATCTGATATTAGAGCGGTTGTTAGAGCTGAATTACAAACGTTGAAAAGATCTATTAGAGCAGCTTTAGGTACGTCTAGAGGAATGAAGCGGATACATTTGCAAGATGCATTAGAGCGTATAGATGCCATTTTAGATCCTAAGTAAAATGTTATTTTGAGCTTAGTGAAGAATTAAAAACCTCATCAAGACTTGATGAGGTTTTTAATTTGTAACTTTTTAAGGTGATTACCGTCAGATAGTTATTCATGTATTCAATTCTTAAAAATAACAAAGATAACTTTGAAGCCAATGAGCTTCAAGAAATGAATGCATTGCTTTCTGCAGCCAAAACCAGTCAAGACTATAAACATTTTTATAATGCTTTTAAGAACACACAATTGCCATTTATTCCTTGTTACGAGAAAGATGTAAAAAAAGCATGTAAAAATTCTTTTCAAGTATTACACGAATTAGGTAAGGTTTCTATTCCAGTTTCAGTAGCTCTTTCCATGCATTATTATGTATTGAATTCTATGGCCTTGTATCCATTTTCTAAAAAAAGTAAAGAGTATTGGAAACGAGAAATGCTACTTCAAAAAATTAAAAAAGAGCGATTGATTATAGCCAACACAGGTTCTGTACGAACATTTAAAAATGTGACTGACAATAAAGCTATTTTAATTAAACAAGAGGGAGATAACTATTATGTTAATGGAGAAGCTTCGTTTATGTCTTTATCAGGAATAGCAGACTATATGGTATTTACGGCACCATTGCCAGAAAACGATACCGCTAAAAAGGCCATTTTTTTTATACCAGCCAAGAATGAGAACATTGAATTTAGAGATTCAGCTTTTGGTGAGGCTATGGAAGGTTCTTTTACGAAGTCAGTTCAATTTAATAATGTAGGCGTAAGCGATGGAAATGTAATCAAACTAGACAATTCAGAAGACGAAAGGTGTGAAATATTGGTCTACCAGCGTTCCTGGTTTCAAGGCTTAGTACCTGCACCATATTTAGGTGCTTCATTTAGAGTCTTAGAGGAGCTAAAAAAATTTAGTGAACAAAAGATCAAGAATGGTAAAAAACTTTCAGACTCTGAAAGTTTTTTAGAAAGCCTTGGTGAATTAAACTTACAATACAAAACTGCTCTACAATTATGTGACAATGCCACTCAAAAGTTAGCTGAGTTTAAAAAGGATGACGATAAGACGTTAGAGCAATTATTTGAAGCTACTGTTCTCGCTAAATATCATTCGACACACTTTTCTGAGGCAATTATAACTAAAGCGCGCCATTTAATGGGAACTTCTTTTTTAGCACCGAATGCAATTACCAATAAGGTTTATAAAGAAATTGTTTTTGGTGTTCTGCAACCTATGGCTGATGTAGATATTAAAAAGTATTTTAGCAATAAGCGATAGGGCAATTATATTTGCCTATTAGTTTATTTTCTTCGAACGTCAGTTATTAGCTTAACGTTAGTCAAATTCTATTCGAAAAACAGTGGTAACAAGATTCAAATAAATCCACTAGAAATTGTGAGAGACACTATAAGGCCAAAAATTAATAATTTAAAACCGGTAACTTACGGTTATATGATGCTAGGAAAGCAAACTACTTTAGTTTAAAATGCATTTCAACAGGTAAATGATCTGAGGCTTCACCAAATTCCGTTAGCACTTTACCTTTAATATATTCTATAAACGCTTTAGTATAAAAAATATAATCGATCCTTTTGTGAGGGTCTTTAGTGTCAAAAGTGTTTGCAATGGCACTTTTATTAAAAGCGGCATTACCTACATGAGGCATGTTCAATAGTTTTTGAATAATAGCGTCCTTATCTCGAGCTTCACTATTAAAATCACCTAATAATATAGTTGGATACTCTTTTGCGTAGTTTTCAAATAAATCGAGAACATAGTCAAATTGATGAACTCTTGTAGATTTATCAAATGCTTCTAGATGTATATTAATGAGTACAATGGTTTTATTTTCAATGGTAGTTTTCACTACTTGTGCTAAACGTTCTAGATATAAAGCATCGCGGTAAAAAGGTGCATCAGCCACGCGTTCTAAAACAATGCGTTCATGTTCTTTTAATGGAAATTTTGAAATGATTGATTGCCCAGAAAGCATTTTGCCAAAATGCATAGATGGTGGCCAGTATGGAAAAGGTAAATAAGTCTCGTCCCAATTTACTGCTTCTGCGACATAATTATATCCTAATTTGGCCAGTTCGTTCTGTTGATTTACTTCATAAGATCTTTCCGAAGCATAGTCTATTTCTTGAAAAGCAATTATATCGGGATTAAGTGAATTAAATAGTTCCTTTACTTTTTCTAAATTATTATCAAATAGCGATTTCGGTTTTTCAACTGCTTTATTATTGGTCATACCACTTAGATATCCTATGTTATAGGTAACAATGCTATAAATGGAGTCATTAACTATGCGTTGTGTATAAGAATTGGTAGTGAGTTTACTATATTCTTTTTCTGAGAGCTGTGGTGATGAAGCCCATATAAAAAATAGAGCTGACAGCACTATAAGTATTAATAAAAAAAACGAGGTAATTTTAACGAGTCTTTTCATGTTAACGAATATAGATTATTTAATGTAAAAAATAACAAGATAAATTGTTGTTAATCAAATTCTTTTTATCTTTGCAGCCCAAAACTTAAAAACAAATATATAGACGACATGAAAGGAGGGACCAAATTATGTTAATCATTCCAGTAAAAGATGGTGAGAATATCGACAGAGCATTGAAACGTTTTAAGCGTAAATTTGATAGAACGAAAACAATGAAGCAATTACGTGAACGTAAGCATTTCACAAAACCTTCTGTAACTAAACGTCAGCAATTACAAAAAGCACAGTACGTTCAAGGTTTAAGAACGAAAGAAGAATAGCAAGTTCGGTTTGCCATTGTAGTGGCAAGAACTTTCAAAATATACCGTTAGTATTTCACAAAGACTATTTGTAGCTTTGTTTTGCTAACGGTTTTTTTATGCCCATTCTAAAATTTATAGATTACCTCTCTTTAGAGAAAAAATATTCTGCACATACTATTAGGGCATATCAAGACGATCTTATAACGTTTCAATCTTTCTGTAAAGATAAATTTGATGATGAAGATTTAACGAGGGTGAATTATGCACAGGTTCGAACATGGATTGTCGCCCTGGTAGATGAAGGAAAATCAAATCGCACCATCAATAGAAAGATGAGCTCCTTAAAAGCTTATTATAAATTTTTATTAAAAACGAAACAGATTAGTGAAGATCCATTTGTGAAGCATAAAGCGCTTAAGGTGGCGAAGCGACTGCAGGTGCCATTTTCAAAAGATGAAATAACAACTGTA
Source organism: Maritimimonas sp. 2205BS37-2 (assembly GCF_056591755.1). Classification (NCBI taxonomy): domain Bacteria; kingdom Pseudomonadati; phylum Bacteroidota; class Flavobacteriia; order Flavobacteriales; family Flavobacteriaceae; genus Maritimimonas; species Maritimimonas sp. 2205BS37-2. Next base: position 28,439 of record NZ_JBWQOI010000003.1, on the reverse strand, counting down.
ATTGAAGAGCTAGAATCTGCAGATGATTTCGAATCAATACGTAATAGACTTATCGTAGAGTTGTTTTATTCAACCGGAATGCGACGCTCTGAGTTGATTAACATTAAGCTTACCGATGTAGATTTGACCAATGAAATGATTAAAGTTTTAGGTAAGCGAACTAAAGAAAGATACATACCTTTATTAAAGTCAGTGCAAGAAACAATAGGGAACTACTTAAGTGTGAGGGAGCCTTTTGAAAAGGATTTAAATGACTATTTATTTATTACTAAAAAAGGAAATAAAATCTATGGAACACTTGTTTATAGAATAATAAATAACTACTTTAGTACTGTCTCTTCTAAAGTGAAAAAAAGTCCACACATCATAAGACATTCTTTCGCTACACATTTATTAAATGAAGGGGCAGATTTGAATTCTGTAAAAGAATTACTTGGTCACTCAAGCTTAGCTTCCACACAGGTATATACTAATAATAGCTTGAGTGAATTGAAAAAAGTGTATAACAGAGCGCACCCCAGAAGCTCAAAAAACTAAATGCCTATGAGAGTTCACGTTCAATCAGTAAATTTTAATGTAGATAAAGGTTTGATTCAGTTTATTGAAAATAAAGTTGACAACCTCGAAAAATTTTATGATAGAATCATTGATGCTGAAGTGTATTTGAAAGTTCAAAATACCAGCGAAAAAGAAAATAAGATTGCCGAAATAAAATTAAATGTACCAGGTGACGAGCTTATTGTGAAAAAGCAGTGCAAATCATTTGAAGAATGTGTTGACTTGGCTACAGATGCTTTGAGAAGACAGCTACGTAAAAAGAAAGAAAAACAACGGGCACACCTTTCTTGAAAAAACAAAAAATAAATTCAAAAAGTTTTGTAGAAAAAATAAAACTTTATACATTTGCAAACCGTTAGAAAAAGCGGTTTGTTTTTTTATGTAAAAAAGCAACAAAAAAAGCCGATATAGCTCAGCTGGCTAGAGCAGCTGATTTGTAATCAGCAGGTCGTGGGTTCGAGTCCCTCTATCGGCTCAGAATTAAAGAAGTTCTTTGAATAAAAAATAGTGTTGGGGAGATACCAAAGCGGCCAACTGGGGCGGACTGTAACTCCGCTGTCTTTCGACTTCGTAGGTTCGAATCCTGCTCTCCCCACTACATTTTTAAATTACCAATTCAGAATTTAGATTCTGAAAAAATTATAAGCGGGAGTAGCTCAGTTGGTAGAGCGTCAGCCTTCCAAGCTGAATGTCGCCGGTTCGAACCCGGTCTCCCGCTCAAAAAAATAATAAAGAAGTAAGAAATTGTTGTTATAAATAATTCTTGCTCTTGAATTCTGTGAAGGCAGAAATCTCTCCTTTCAAATTACAAGCCTTTCGGAGGCCTTTGAGGGTTGTAGTGATAAACACTTTACGCCGGTGTAGCTCAGGGGTAGAGCGTTTCCTTGGTAAGGAAGAGGTCACGGGTTCAAATCCCGTCATTGGCTCAAATATATAAAATAAAACTAAATATATATAACTAAGATTTTAAATTAAATAATCATGGCAAAAGAAACTTTTGATCGTTCGAAACCACACTTAAATATTGGTACAATCGGTCACGTAGACCACGGTAAAACTACATTAACTGCGGCTATCACTAAAGTATTAGCAGATAAAGGTCTTTCTGAAACTAGAGACTTTGATCAAATTGATAACGCTCCAGAAGAAAAAGAAAGAGGTATTACTATTAATACTTCTCATGTTGAGTATCAAACGGCTAATCGTCACTATGCACACGTTGATTGTCCTGGTCACGCCGATTATGTAAAGAACATGGTAACTGGTGCTGCTCAAATGGACGGTGCTATCTTAGTAGTTGCTGCTACAGATGGTCCAATGCCACAAACTCGTGAGCACATCTTATTAGGACGTCAGGTAGGTATTCCACGTATCGTTGTTTTCTTAAACAAAGTTGATATGGTTGATGATGAAGAATTATTAGAACTTGTTGATATGGAGGTAAGAGAATTACTTTCTTTCTATGAGTATGATGGTGATAATGGTCCAGTAATTCAAGGTTCTGCTTTAGGAGCACTTAATGGTGAAGACAAGTGGGTTAAAACTGTTGAAGAATTAATGGATGCAGTAGATAACTGGATTGAGCTTCCAGCACGTGATGTGGAAAAGGACTTCTTAATGCCAATTGAAGATGTATTCTCAATTACTGGTCGTGGTACTGTAGCAACTGGTAGAATTGAAACAGGTGTTGCTAATACAGGTGATTCTGTTGATATCATTGGTATGGGTGCTGAAAAACTTACTTCTACAATTACTGGTGTTGAAATGTTCCGTAAGATTTTAGATAGAGGTGAAGCTGGTGATAACGTTGGTATCTTATTAAGAGGTATTGAGAAAACTGATATCAAAAGAGGTATGGTAATCTGTAAGCCAGGTTCTGTAACTCCACACGATAAATTCAAAGCTGAGGTTTATATCCTTAAGAAAGAAGAAGGTGGTCGTCATACTCCATTCCACAATAACTATCGTCCTCAGTTCTATGTAAGAACTACAGACGTAACTGGTACTATCAACTTACCTGATGGTGTAGAGATGGTAATGCCAGGTGATAACTTAACTATTACTGTTGACTTACACCAACCAATTGCAATGAATGTTGGTTTACGTTTTGCGATCCGTGAAGGTGGTAGAACTGTAGGTGCTGGTCAGGTAACTGAAATTTTATAAGACAGACACTTAAGTTTTTAGTTAAATATATTATAGGATTAGGTGCTTCTTTGTAAAGAGAAGCACCTTATATTCTATACGGACGTGGCTCATTTTGGTTGCTTTTCAGTTGAGTTAGTCCACTAAATTTACGGGTTTAGCTCAGTTGGTAGAGCACTGGTCTCCAAAACCAGGTGTCGGGAGTTCGAGTCTCTCAACCCGTGCGAATTAATCGAGACTTTATTCAGTCTCTCAATAAGTTTACACTGAGCATGTCGAGGTGTGCAAATAAAAAAAGAAAATGGGTATGGTTAATTATATTAAAGATTCTTTTAAAGAACTAAATACACATGTGAGTTGGTTGCCAATATCAGAGGCACAAAAATCAACTGTTGTTGTAGCTGTATTTTCTGTGTTGTTCGCATTGGCGGTATTTGCTGTAGACAAAGTTTTTCAATTAGGGTTAGAACAATATTTTAATCTATTTAATTAATAAAAAGTGATTATGACTGATTCTGTGAAGAAATGGTATGTAGTACGGGCCATAGGCGGTCAAGAAAATAAGGTTAAAACCTATATTGAAAATGAAGTTGCAAGACTAGGTTTAGACGATTATGTTGATCAGGTATTAGTACCAACAGAAAAAGTTATTCAAATACGTAACGGAAAGAAAATAAATAAAGAACGTGTTTATTTTCCTGGTTACATCATGATTGAGGCAAATTTGAGTGGAGAGTTGCCTCATGTTATTAAATCGGTAACTGGTGTTATCGGGTTCTTAGGAGAAACCAAAGGAGGTGATCCTGTTCCATTGCGTAAGGCTGAAGTGAATAGAATGTTAGGTAAGGTTGATGAGTTGGCTGTACAAAGCCAAAATGTTGCAATCCCTTATGTATTGGGTGAAACTGTAAAAGTAATTGATGGTCCGTTTAACGGATTTGATGGTACGATAGAAAAAATAAATGAAGAAAAGCGTAAGCTTGAAGTAATGGTTAAGATTTTCGGTAGAAAAACACCATTAGAACTAAGCTATATGCAAGTAGAGAAAATTTCATAAGTGTTACATATTTTATATAACGCAAAAGCTTCCAAAATTTGTGTTATCTAATTTAAAGTTTAAAAAATGGCAAAAGAAGTTAGTAAGGTTGTAAAATTACAAGTTCGTGGAGGTGCTGCTAATCCTTCGCCACCTGTTGGACCTGCTTTGGGTGCTGCCGGAGTTAATATTATGGAGTTCTGTAAGCAATTTAATGCTAGAACTCAAGATAAACCAGGTAAAGTATTGCCTGTGGTTATTACTGTATATTCAGATAAATCATTTGATTTTGTAGTAAAAACTCCACCTGCAGCAGTTCAAATTCTAGAAGCAGCTAAAGTTAAAAAAGGTTCTGGAGAACCAAATCGAAACAAAGTTGCTACTGTAACATGGGATCAGCTACGTACAATTGCAGAAGACAAAATGCAAGATTTAAATGCATTTACTGTTGAATCTGCAATGAAAATGATGGCTGGTACTGCTCGTTCAATGGGGATTAAAGTAAAAGGAAACGCGCCTGTTTAAACTTTATAATTTTATAGAAAGATGGCTAAATTAACTAAAAAGCAAAAAGAAGCTAGAGCTAAAGTAGAAGCTAATAAAGCATATACTTTATCTGAAGCCTCTGCTTTAGTAAAAGAAGTAACAAATGTAAAGTTTGACGCATCTGTTGATGTTGCTGTTCGTTTAGGGGTAGATCCTAGAAAAGCAGATCAAATGGTACGTGGTGTAGTAACATTACCACATGGTACTGGTAAAGATGTTAAGGTTTTAGCTTTAGTTACTCCGGATAAAGAAGCAGATGCAAAAGAAGCTGGAGCTGATTATGTAGGATTAGATGAATACCTTCAAAAAATAAAAGGAGGTTGGACAGATGTTGACGTTATCGTTACAATGCCAAGTGTAATGGGTAAACTAGGACCTTTGGGACGTATTTTAGGACCAAGAGGATTAATGCCTAACCCTAAAACTGGAACAGTAACTATGGACGTTGCAAAAGCTGTAAAAGATGTTAAAGGTGGTAAGATCGATTTTAAAGTTGATAAAACTGGAATTGTTCATGCTGCTGTAGGTAAATCATCTTTTGATGCTGAAAAGATTGCAGGTAACGCTCAAGAATTATTATCAACGATAATAAAATTAAAGCCTAATACTGCAAAAGGAACATATATTAAAAGTATCTACATGTCTAGTACGATGAGTCCTAGTATTGAGATAGATGCTAAATCAGTTGTTGTATAAGCGAGTTAAATTTTTGAATTATGACTAGAGAAGAAAAATCACAGGTAATAGATAATTTAACAAGCCAATTAGCTGAGAGTAGCACTATTTATTTAGCAGACATCTCAGGGTTAGATGCAACGAGTACTTCTAATTTACGTAGAGCTTGCTTTAAAGCTAACGTGAAATTGGCAGTTGTTAAAAACACATTGCTTTCAAAAGCAATGGAAAAAGCTGATAAAGATTTTGGTGAACTACCTGAAACATTAAAAGGTAATACATCAATTATGATCTCTGAAACTGGTAATGCACCAGCTAAGGTGATCAAAGAATTTCGTAAGAAATCTGATAGACCAGTTCTAAAAGGCGCTTATATTGAAGAAGCAATCTATGTTGGTGATGATCAATTAGATGCACTTGTAAATATTAAGTCTAAAGAAGAATTGATTGGTGATATCATTGCTATTTTACAATCACCTGCTAAGAATGTTGTTTCAGCATTACAATCAGGAGGTGGTAAATTATCTGGTATCTTAAAGACTTTATCAGAAAAAGAATCATAACACATATATAACTAAATAATAAAATTTAAAACAAATAGAAAATGGCAGAGTTAAAAGAATTTGCAGAACAATTAGTTAATTTAACTGTAAAAGAAGTTAATGAATTAGCTGATATTTTAAAAGAAGAGTACGGTATTGAGCCTGCTGCTGCAGCTGTAGCAGTTGCTGGTCCTGCTGCTGGTGGCGGTGATGCTGCTGGTGGAGATGAGCAAACTGAGTTTGACGTAATCTTAAAAGCCGCTGGTGGTTCAAAATTAGCTGTTGTTAAATTAGTTAAAGAATTAACTGGTTTAGGTCTTAAAGAAGCTAAAGGTATTGTAGATAGCGCACCTGCTGCAGTAAAAGAAGGCGTTTCTAAAGACGAGGCTGAAGGTCTTAAAAAATCTTTAGAAGAAGCTGGAGCTGAAGTTGAGCTTAAGTAAGCTCTTCTTAGCTTAAACAACTAAGGTTTAGGTCTTTCGGAAATGAATCCGGAATGACCTAAACCATTTTGCGTATATATTCGCTCTTATAAATTAATAGGTTTTTTAATTAAAATTTTCTCCATTGTCAACAACAAAAAGTACCGAAAGAGTAAACTTCGCATCAGCAAAATTAATAACTGACTATCCTGATTTTTTAGATATTCAGATTAAATCTTTCCAAGATTTCTTCCAATTAGAAACGAAGGCTGATGAAAGAGGTGATGAAGGATTGTTTAAAACATTTTCAGACAATTTTCCAATAACTGACACTAGAAACCAATTTGTATTAGAGTTTTTAGATTATTTTGTTGATCCACCAAGATACTCAATTCAAGAGTGTATCGAAAGAGGATTAACCTATAGCGTTCCCTTAAAGGCACGTTTAAAATTATACTGTACTGACCCAGAGCATGAAGACTTTGAAACAATTGTACAAGATGTGTATTTAGGTACCATACCTTATATGACACATAGTGGTACATTTGTTATTAACGGGGCCGAGCGTGTAGTAGTATCGCAATTACACCGATCTCCTGGGGTTTTCTTTGGTCAGTCTTTCCACGCAAATGGTACGAAGTTATACTCTGCAAGAGTAATTCCTTTTAAAGGATCTTGGATAGAGTTTGCTACAGATATCAATAGCGTTATGTACGCTTATATCGATAGAAAGAAAAAATTACCTGTTACTACATTATTTAGAGCAATTGGCTTTGAGCGTGATAAAGATATTTTAGAAATATTTGATTTAGCTGATGAAGTTAAAGTATCTAAATCTGGACTTAAGAAAACATTAGGTCGTAAGTTAGCAGCAAGAGTTTTGAAGACTTGGCACGAAGATTTCGTTGATGAAGATACAGGTGAAGTAGTATCGATCGAAAGAAATGAAATTGTGCTAGATCGTGATACCATTCTTGAAAAAGAACATATCGAAGAGATCTTAGAAGCTGGAGCCAAAACAATCTTATTACATAAAGAAGATGATAATTTAGGTGATTATGCAATTATTCATAACACCTTGCAAAAAGATCCAACAAACTCAGAAAAAGAGGCTGTTGAACATATCTATCGTCAATTACGTAATGCCGAGCCGCCAGATTATGAAACGGCAAAAGGTATTATCAACAAATTATTCTTCTCAGAACAACGATATAACCTTGGAGAAGTTGGTCGTTACAGAATGAATAAAAAACTTGAATTGAATGTTGATATTGATGAGAAAGTATTAACAAAAGAAGATATTATTACCATCATCAAAAACCTTATTAAGTTAGTAAACTCTAAGGCAGAAGTTGATGATATCGATCACTTATCAAATCGTCGCGTAAGAACTGTAGGAGAGCAGTTAGCGGGGCAGTTTGGTGTAGGTCTTTCTCGTATGGCGAGAACGATACGTGAGCGAATGAACGTTCGTGATAACGAAGTATTTACACCAATAGACTTGATTAATGCGAAGACGTTATCTTCAGTAATTAACTCGTTCTTTGGTACCAACCAGCTATCTCAATTTATGGATCAAACAAATCCATTAGCAGAGATTACACATAAACGTCGTTTATCGGCTTTAGGTCCTGGTGGTTTATCAAGAGAAAGAGCAGGTTTTGAGGTTCGTGATGTTCACTATACGCATTACGGCCGTCTATGTCCTATTGAAACGCCTGAAGGTCCAAATATTGGTTTAATATCTTCACTTTCTGTATATGCGAAAGTAAATAACTTAGGATTTATTGAGACGCCATATCGCGAAGTTCAAGAAGGTAAAGTTGATGTGAAGAAAGAACCAATTTATTTAAGTGCTGAAGAAGAAGAGGGTAAGAAAATCGCACAATCTAATTTAGATTTAGATAAAGACGGTAACATAACACTTGATAAAGTTGTAGCTCGTGAAGAAGGTGACTTCCCATTGGTTACACCGGTTGATGTTGACTATATGGATGTATCTCCTAATCAGATCTCATCTATTTCTGCATCACTGATACCGTTCTTAGAGCACGATGATGCAAACCGTGCATTAATGGGATCAAACATGATGCGTCAAGCAGTTCCATTAATGAGACCTGAATCTCCAATTGTGGGTACAGGGTTAGAACGTAGAGTAGCTACAGATTCAAGAATCTTGATCAATGCCGAAGGAAATGGTGTTGTAGAATACGTAGATTCTGATAAGGTTATCATTAAGTACGATCGTTCTGATGAAGAGACTTTAGTAAGTTTTGATGAAGATAGCAAGACTTACGAACTTATTAAGTTTAGAAAAACAAACCAGGGTACTTCTATCAACTTACATCCTATTGTTAAAAAGGGAGATAAAGTTAAAAGAGGGCAGGTATTATGTGAAGGATATGCTACTCAAAAAGGTGAACTTGCCTTAGGTAGAAATATGAAAGTTGCTTTCATGCCTTGGAAAGGATATAACTTTGAGGATGCGATCGTAATTTCAGAAAAAGTGGTTCGCGAAGATATCTTTACATCGATACATATTGATGAATATTCTTTAGATGTTCGCGATACGAAGTTAGGAGCTGAAGAATTAACTGCAGATATTCCTAATGTTTCAGAAGAGGCTACAAAAGACCTTGATGAAAATGGTATGATTCGTATTGGAGCTGAAGTGAAACCTGGTGATATCTTAATTGGTAAAATTACTCCAAAAGGTGAATCAGATCCAACGCCTGAAGAAAAACTATTGCGTGCCATATTCGGTGATAATGCTGGTGATGTAAAAGATGCATCATTAAAAGCATCACCATCTTTAAAAGGTGTGGTTATAGATAAGAAATTATTTAAAAGAACCATTAAAGACAAGGCAAAGCGAAGTAAAGACAAAGAAGAATTAGAAAGACTAGAAGCAGAATATACTGTTAAGTTCAATAAGCTTAAAGATCGCTTAGTTGAAAAACTATTTACATTAGTAAATGGTAAAACAGCTCAAGGTGTACAAAACGATTTAGGTGAAGAGATCTTACCAAAAGGAAAGAAATTTACACTTAAGATGTTAAATGCAGTAAACGATTTTGAGCATTTAACAAAAGGTGTTTGGACTACAGATAAGCATACAAATAAACTTATTAGTGAGTTAATTCACAATTATAAGATTAAAGTAAGTGATCTACAAGGTGCATTGCGTCGTGAGAAATTTACAATTACAGTAGGTGATGAATTACCGGCAGGTATTGTGAAGCTAGCTAAAATTTATATAGCTAAGAAGCGTAAGTTAAAAGTAGGTGATAAGATGGCGGGTCGTCACGGTAATAAAGGTATTGTTGCTCGTATTGTTCGCCAAGAAGATATGCCATTCCTTGAAGATGGAACTCCTGTAGACATCGTATTAAATCCGCTTGGTGTACCATCGCGTATGAACATTGGTCAGATTTATGAAACTGTTCTTGGGTGGGCAGGTCAAAAATTAGGTCAAAAATATGCAACACCAATTTTTGATGGAGCTTCAATTGATGAAATCACCGATTTAACGAATAAAGCTGGAGTGCCAGAATTTGGTCATACCTATTTATTTGATGGTGGAACCGGTGAGCGTTTTGATCAACCTGCTACAGTAGGGGTAATTTATATGATTAAATTGGGTCATATGATTGAAGATAAGATGCATGCGCGTTCTATCGGACCATACTCATTAATTACGCAGCAACCATTAGGTGGTAAAGCACAATTTGGTGGTCAGCGTTTTGGAGAAATGGAAGTATGGGCATTAGAAGCTTATGGAGCTTCGAGTACATTAAGAGAAATATTGACAGTAAAATCTGATGATGTATTGGGTAGAGCTAAGACCTACGAATCTATCGTTAAAGGTGAGCCAATGCCAGAACCAGGATTACCTGAGTCATTCAATGTATTAATGCACGAATTAAAAGGTCTTGGTTTAGACGTTAGATTAGAAGAATAATAAATTCCCGCTTCGGCGGGATACTCTAAATTTTACAATACAACATAGTACTATAATATATCATGGCAAAACAAAAAGAAAAGTACACTGTAAAAAAGTTTAATAAAATTTCCATTGGTCTAGCTTCACCAGAATCTATTCTTGAGAAATCAAGAGGTGAAGTTTTAAAACCAGAAACTATAAATTATCGTACACACAAACCAGAAAGAGATGGTTTGTTTTGTGAGCGTATCTTTGGCCCAATTAAAGATTATGAATGTGCTTGTGGTAAGTATAAGCGCATCCGTTATAAAGGAATTATTTGTGATCGATGTGGGGTAGAAGTAACAGAAAAGAAAGTTCGTAGAGATCGTGTTGGTCATATTAACTTAGTAGTTCCTGTTGCGCATATCTGGTATTTTAGATCATTACCTAACAAGATGGGATACCTTTTAGGACTACCTTCTAAAAAGTTAGATATGATCATTTACTACGAACGTTATGTAGTAATTCAACCTGCCGGGGCAAAAAATGCTGAAGGAGAACCATTACAAAAAATGGATTTCTTAACGGAGGAAGAATATTTAGATGTTCTTGAAACTTTCCCAGTTGAAAATCAATATTTAGAAGATTCAGATCCTAACAAGTTTATTGCTAAAATGGGTGCTGAATGTTTAATTGATCTTTTAGCTCGTATAGATTTAGATGAACTATCGTTTCAATTAAGACATAAAGCAAATACAGAAACATCTAAGCAACGTAAGATGGAAGCGCTAAAGCGTTTAAACGTTGTTGAAGCTTTCCGTGATGCAAATAAAAATAGAGAGAATAAGCCAGAATGGATGATTATGAAGGTTGTTCCTGTAACACCTCCAGAATTACGTCCTTTGGTACCACTTGATGGTGGGCGTTTTGCTACTTCTGACTTAAATGATTTATATCGTCGTGTGATTATCCGTAATAATCGTTTAAAGCGATTAATGGAGATCAAAGCTCCTGAAGTTATCTTACGTAATGAAAAACGTATGCTTCAAGAGGCAGTTGATTCATTATTCGATAATACGCGTAAATCATCAGCAGTTAAAACAGAATCAAATAGACCGTTAAAGTCACTGTCTGATTCGTTAAAAGGTAAGCAAGGACGTTTTCGTCAAAACTTACTTGGTAAACGTGTTGATTATTCTGCACGTTCGGTAATTGTTGTTGGCCCAGAATTAAAATTATATGAGTGTGGATTGCCTAAAGACATGGCAGCAGAACTTTACAAACCTTTTATAATTAGAAAACTAATAGAAAGAGGTATTGTAAAAACTGTAAAATCTGCAAAGAAAATTATAGACAAGCGCGAGCCTGTAGTATGGGATATCTTAGAGAATGTATTAAAAGGACATCCGGTATTACTAAACCGTGCTCCAACGCTTCACCGTCTAGGTATTCAGGCTTTCCAACCTAAATTAATTGAAGGTAAAGCAATACAACTACACCCTTTAGTGTGTACAGCATTTAATGCCGATTTTGATGGTGACCAAATGGCTGTTCATTTACCATTAGGTCCAGAAGCTATTTTAGAAGCACAATTATTAATGTTAGCTTCACATAGTATCTTAAATCCGGCAAATGGTTCGCCAATTACGGTACCTTCTCAAGATATGGTATTGGGTCTATATTATATGACCAAGGAGCGTAAATCTACTAAAGATTATAAGGTAAACGGTGAGGGAAGCACATTCTATTCTCCAGAAGAAGTAATTATTGCTTTTAATGAGAAACAAGTAGATTTGAATGCTGGTATTAAAGTAAGAACAAATGACTTTAATGAAGAAGGTGAAATAACTACTCAAATTATTGAAACTACCGTTGGTAGAGTATTATTCAATGAAGTAGTTCCTGAAGAAGCAGGTTATATTAATGAAGTATTGACTAAAAAGTCATTGAGAGATATTATTGGTGATATTCTTAAAGCTACAGATGTTCCAACAACAGGAAAATTCTTAGATGCGATAAAGGATATGGGATATAAGTTCGCCTTCCAAGGAGGGTTATCATTTAGTTTAGGTGATATTATTATTCCAGAAGAAAAACACAAAATGATTAGCGAAGCTAATGATCAAGTTGATACGATTATGGCGAGCTATAACATGGGTATGTTAACTAATAAAGAGCGTTACAATCAGGTAATTGATATTTGGGGCTCTACCAATAATAAACTTACCGAATTGTCAATGAAACGCCTTCGTGAAGACCAGCAAGGGTTTAACTCTGTGTATATGATGTTAGATTCTGGAGCAAGGGGTTCTAAAGAGCAAATTCGTCAGTTAACTGGTATGCGTGGTTTGATGGCGAAGCCTAAAAAATCAACTGCTGGTGGTGGAGAAATTATTGAAAACCCAATTCTTTCTAACTTTAAGGAAGGTTTATCGATTTTAGAGTACTTTATTTCTACGCACGGTGCACGTAAAGGTTTGGCCGATACAGCATTAAAAACTGCAGATGCAGGTTACTTAACGCGTAGATTGGTAGACGTTGCTCAGGATGTAATCATTAATGAAGAAGATTGTGGAACTTTAAGAGGCCTTGAAGTTGGTAACTTAAAGAAAAATGAAGAAGTAGTTGAGTCTATTGGTGAGCGCGTTCTTGGTAGAATTGCACTAAATGACATTTATGTTCCTCAAAGTGAAGAACTGATCGTAGAAGCTGGAGTAGAGATTGATGAAGTTGTTGCTAAGAAGATTGAAAAGTCTGGATTAGAAAATGTTGAAGTGCGTTCTGCTTTAACTTGTGAATCTGCAAGAGGTATTTGTGCAAAATGTTATGGACATAGCTTAACAAATAGAAAAATGGTTCAAATTGGTGAAGCAGTAGGTGTTATTGCTGCGCAATCTATTGGAGAGCCAGGTACTCAGTTAACATTACGTACATTCCACGTTGGTGGTATTGCAGGAAACATTTCCGAAGAGAATTCATTAACAGCTAAGTTTGACGGTAAGCTTGAGATCGATGATCTTAAAACGGTTCAAGGCTTAGATAATGATGGTAACGAAGTTGATATTGTTATTTCAAGAACTTCAGAAGCTAAAATATTCGATGCTAAAACGGGTATTGTCTTAAGTACTAATAATATTCCTTACGGTTCTCATATTTTTGTTAAAAATAAAAAGACCATTAAAAAAGGTGATGTTGTTTGTAAATGGGATCCATATAATGGTGTTATTGTTTCAGAATTTGCTGGTAAAGTAGCTTTTGAAAATATAGAACAAGGAGTTACTTTCCAAGTAGAAATTGATGAACAAACAGGATTCCAAGAAAAAGTAATTTCTGAATCTAAGAATAAAAAAGTTGTTCCTACTTTATTAATAGAAGATAGTAATGGAGAAGTGGTACGTTCATACAGTTTACCTGTAGGGGCGCACTTAATTGTTGATGAAGGCGATTCTATTGAAGCTGGAAAGATTTTAGTAAAAATACCACGTAAATCTGGTAAAGCGGGTGATATTACAGGTGGTTTACCACGTGTAACAGAGCTATTTGAAGCTCGTGACCCTTCAAATCCTGCGGTAACCTCAGAAATCGACGGCGTTGTATCGTTCGGAAAAATTAAGCGTGGTAATAGAGAAATTATTGTTGAATCGAAGACGGGTGACATCAGAAAATATTTAGTGAAACTTTCTAATCAAATATTGGTTCAGGAAAATGACTTTATAAAAGCTGGTATGCCATTGTCTGATGGAGCGACTACACCTTCAGATATTCTAAATATTAAAGGACCATCTGCTGTTCAAGAATACTTAGTGAATGAAATTCAAGAAGTATATCGACTACAAGGTGTAAAGATTAATGATAAGCACTTTGAGGTTGTGGTACGTCAAATGATGCGTAAAGTGAAGATTGTTGATTCAGGTGATACAATTTTCTTAGAGAGTCAGTTAGTTCATAAAAATGATTTCATGGAAGTAAATGATGCCATTTACGGAATGAAAGTTGTGGAAAATGCTGGTGATTCTGAGAATTTAAGGGCTGGTCAGATTATATCTGCACGTAAGCTAAGAGATGAAAACTCTATTTTGCGTAGAGCTGATAAAGCTTTAGCGGAAGCTAGAGATGCAGTTCCAGCAACGGCAGAACCAATTTTACAGGGTATTACTAGAGCATCATTACAGACGAAATCATTTATTTCAGCTGCATCATTCCAAGAGACAACTAAAGTATTGAATCAAGCTGCAGTTAGCGGTAAGATTGATTACTTAGAAGGTCTTAAAGAAAATGTAATTGTTGGTAAGAAAATACCTGCAGGTACAGGAATGCGTTTTTATGATCACTTAATTGTAGGTTCTAAAGAAGAAATAGAAGAAATGAATTAATATGGCAGAACAAGATAAAGACAAACAAGGTCAGTTAAATATAGAATTAGATCAAGAGATTGCTGAAGGAACGTATTCTAATTTGGCAATTATCAATCATTCAGTTTCTGAATTTGTTGTAGATTTTATTAATGTAATGCCAGGTACACCAAAGGCGAAGGTAAAATCTAGAATCATTTTAACGCCGCAACATGCCAAGCGATTGGCGAAGGCTTTGGCTGAAAATGTAACTAGATTCGAAAATGCGCATGGTGAAATAAAAGACTATGAACAACCACCGATTCCGTTAAATTTCGGGCCGGCTGGTCAAGCATAAAAAAAGAAAACGCCAAACGAAAGTTTGGCGTTTTTTATTGTAGTCTAGTTGTAAACTGTGAATTGTGAAAAATGATTGTTATAACGCTGCAATGAGGTTAATCTAAATAATAAAGCATTTCAATCAAGTTCTTTTTAAAGCCCACTTTTTCATAAGCCTTTATGGCACTCGGATTATTTTCGTAAACCTGCAATCGAGTTTCTTTAATTCCCTGATTTCTAAACCAATTAAATATTGCATTTAAAATTAGCTTGCTGATTCCCTTTCCTCGATGTTCTTCTTTTACAAACATAAAACCCACATAGCCATGCTCATTAAATGCAAAATGAGATTTGTTCTTCTTTATTAGTCCGTATCCAGACCCTACAATTTCATTATTAATGGTGGCTACAAATAGTTCAGCGGTATCAGATTTAATAAAATCTGAAATATCATAGTATGTAATTTTTTTTACTTGCTCTAAAGAAGTATCCATAGGTCGTTCAACGGCGATAAGTCGTTGTAAAAAATCATCTAAAATATTTAGATCATCAAGTGTGGCTTTTCTAATTATTATCTCCATATTGTTAAGGCTAATTTATGAACTAATTGCGAATAAAAATGTTAAACTGTTTAAATACTAACCTTGCTATTAAATTCGTTTATTTTTTTAAGTGTTGCTAAATCAATCCAACGATTTTAATTAATTTTATACCATTAGAAAATATCTATGAGCTTTAGAGGTTTAAAGAAAAATACTGTTCAATCTTATTATGAAAAAGAGTTTAAAAAACTAACAAAGAAAGAAGCTATGGCGCCCGAATTTATCGATTCAATAGGCGTTTTAGCAGATTCGAGGTTGTTTGGCAGCTATGATATTTCTCGAAATTTAAGTCAAAAGTTGAATAAACCCCATAAGAATTTTGAGATTATCATTTTTGAAAACCTTAAAGATGACTACGTAACACAGCACTATAATACGTTTTCTGAAAAAGATTTTGGCATGTATGGAAAGTTAAAAGCCGAAAATCTAAAGGGTTTTGTTGATACCAAATATGATTTGCTAATCAATTATTGCAACCCGGAGAGTGTTTATGCGAATGTTATTACACTAAAATCAAAAGCAAGATTCAAGGTAAGTTTTGCCGAGGAGCAAGTTGCAGATCTTTATAATTTCACGATCTCGGTTGACAGTAATAAAATAGATGTTTTTAATGATGAACTGGCAAAATATTTACAGATTTTAGAATTAATTTAATGAATCAATTTTTAGGCACAGGAGTGGCATTAATCACTCCATTTAAAGAAGATAGAAGTGTTGACTATGATGCTTTGCAAAGATTAGTTGAGTTTCAAATTGAAGGAGGCATTGATTATTTGGTTGTTTTTGGTACTACCGGAGAATCGGTAACTTTAAATAAGGAAGAAAAAGGAAAGATTAAGAAGCGAATTATTGAGGTTAACAATGGTAGAATTTCATTGGTTCTTGGTATTGGTGGTAATAACACCCAAGATGTTATAGATGAGATTAAAAGTACTGATTTATCTGATTTTGATGCCATTCTTTCTGTAGCACCTTATTATAGTAAACCAACTCAAGAAGGTTTATATCAGCATTTCAAAGCTGTTTCCAAAGCATCTCCAAAACCTATTATATTATATAATGTTCCTGGCCGAACGTCAAAAAACATGTCACCCGAAACGACACTAAGATTGGCTTCAGACTTTGATAATATTATTGCCGTTAAAGAAGCTGGTAATAATGTACAACAATACTTAGAGTTACTTAAAAATAAACCTGATGAGTTTTTGATCATCTCTGGCGACGACGATTTAGCGCTTGGAGTTGTATTGGCAGGAGGAGCAGGAGTAATTTCTGTTATAGGTCAAGCTTTTCCGAAGGAATTCTCTAAAATGATACGCTTAGGAATTCAAGGCGATGCTAAAACGGCATATAAAATTCATTATAAATTAATGGAAGTGATTGGCTTTATATTCGAAGAAAATAATCCCGCAGGAATAAAAGCTCTAATGAAAAAATTAAGTTTATGCGAAGATTATGTACGCCTTCCATTAGTTGAAGCTACAGGTCAACTACAAGAAAAAATTAATACCTTTATTGATAATTACTAAACCTTAAACAGAAAACATGTTAAGTAAGAAAATTGAAAAAGCATTAAACGACCAAATTACTATAGAAGCAGAATCATCTCAAGTTTATCTAGCCATGGCTTCTTGGGCCGAAATTAAGGGTTTAGAAGGGGTTGCCGAGTTCATGTATGCACACTCTGATGAAGAACGTATGCATATGTTAAAACTGGTTAAATACATTAATGAGCGAGGCGGACATGCAAAGATTGCAACTTTAAAAGCACCTCCAGTTTCTTTTGGTTCTTTTAAAGAGATGTTCCAAACACTTTTTGACCACGAAGTGATGGTTTCTAACAGCATCAATGAATTAGTTCATATTTCACTTCAAGAAAAAGATTATGCAACGCATAACTTTTTGCAATGGTACGTTGCAGAGCAAATAGAAGAAGAAGCCTTGGCAAGAACTATTCTTGACAAAATAAACCTTATTGGTAACGATAAAGGAGGCTTATATCTTTTTGATAATGATGTAAAACAATTGACAGTTACGTCTTCTGCTTCTCCGGGCGGACCAGTTTAAACTATTAACAAAGATTTAGCACCTGTACATTAAAATTAAGTAGAAATCTCAATTATTTTTGTGGTAGAACTATGGCGAAAAAATAGTTTCATAATCCATAATAAATAAGTAATTTTGCAAGATGCTAAAAATTGAGAGAATATTAGTAGTAGCGGTGGTTTTCATATTTATCTCCTGTGGTAAATATCAAAAGGTATTGAACAAAGGAACTGCCGAAGAGCAATATCTGGCTGCTACCAAGTTGTATGAAGAGGGTAAGTATAATAGAGCGATCACTCTTTTTGAAAAGGTAATTCCGTCATATGGGCGTAAACCTCAAATGGAGCGTATTCAATATATGGTGGCAATGTCTAATTATAACACGAAAAGTTATGAATTAGCAGCTTACTACTTTAATAGATTCATATCAAATTATCCTAATAGTTCTAAAATTGAAGAAGCAACTTTTTTAACTGCGCATAGCTATTTCTTAGACACGCCTAAATACAGTCGTGATCAAAAAGGAACGCAAACGGCATTGCAGTCATTGCAGAACTTCATAGATAAATACCCTAATAGTGATAGGGTAGGAGAGGCTAATAAATATTTTGAAGACTTAACACTGAGATTAGAGAAAAAATCTTTTGAAATTGCAAGACAATATTATCATATAGAAGATTACAAAGCAGCTATTGTAGCCTTTGATAACTTTGTAATAGACCACGTGGGTTCATCGTTAAAAGAAGACGCGCTATACTACAGATTTAAAGCTTCTAGTGATTTAGCATTGAATAGTATTATATCTAAAAAAGAAGAGCGCCTTGAAGATGCAATTGCTTCTTATAAAAGATTTGAAAAGAATTTCCCAGAATCTGAGAGAATGAAGGAGCTTAATAAAATGCTTGCAAATTTGAATAAGGAGCTTGACACAACAAAACAATTGATACAAAAACTAAAAGAAAATACAGTTACTAGTAATGGATTATAAGAACACAGAAGCGGCTTTAACTACTGTTACGTATGATAAGTCGAAAATTGAAGAGCCTACAAATAACATTTATGAGTCAATTGCTATAATGGCAAAGAGAGCTACTCAAATCAATGAAGACTTAAAAAAGGAATTGATTGATAAATTAGAAGAGTTCGCTACTCATAATGATAGTTTAGAAGAGATTTTTGAGAATAAAGAACAAATTGAGGTGTCTCGTTTTTATGAGAAATTACCAAAGCCAA
The DNA here is from genome assembly GCF_056591755.1 of Maritimimonas sp. 2205BS37-2. Classification (NCBI taxonomy): domain Bacteria; kingdom Pseudomonadati; phylum Bacteroidota; class Flavobacteriia; order Flavobacteriales; family Flavobacteriaceae; genus Maritimimonas; species Maritimimonas sp. 2205BS37-2. The sequence goes on along the minus strand of NZ_JBWQOI010000003.1, from coordinate 10,039 downwards.
CAGCGTTGGCAGTGCAAGAATGGTTAGAAGATAAAATCTATTATAGAAACCCTTCAGAAACTGATAACGATCAATAAATGTCTATTTTAAGCGGTAAAAAAGTATTACTTGGCATTACTGCCGGAATCGCCGCTTACAAAACGGCACATTTAGTAAGACTTTTTATAAAGGCAGGAGCTAAAGTTCAAGTAATCATGACTCCTGCTTCTAAAGACTTTATTACACCACTTACACTTTCTACACTCTCTAAAAACCCGGTTCATTCAACTTTTTACGATAAAGAAGATGAAAACGAACTTTGGAACAACCATGTAGACCTTGGCCTTTGGGCAGATTTTATGGTAATAGCTCCTGCAACAGCTAATACTTTGTCTAAAATGGCCAATGGTACTTGCAATAATTTATTACTGGCCACTTATTTATCTGCTAAATGCAAGGTATATTTTGCTCCAGCCATGGATTTGGATATGTACAAACACCCGTCAACGTACACTAGCTTAGAAAAACTACAGAGCTTTGAAAATGTAATGATTCCTGCTGAAAGCGGTGAATTGGCAAGTGGATTGGTAGGCGAAGGGCGAATGGCTGAACCTGAAAATATTATTAAGTTTATCGAGAATGATATTCTGTCAGGATTACCTCTTAATGGAAAAAAAGTATTGATTACTGCTGGCCCAACTTATGAAGCAATTGACCCGGTTAGATTTATTGGAAATCATTCATCTGGTAAAATGGGTTTTGAATTGGCAAAATGCGCGGCTAATTTAGGAGCACAAGTAATTTTGGTAACCGGACCAACAAATGAGAGTACAGATCACTCGCTAGTAAATAGGATCGATGTTGTTAGTGCTCAAGATATGTATGATGTTGTACATAAACATTATGATAACGTTGCTATTGCTATTTGCTCTGCAGCGGTTGCTGATTACAAACCAGCATCAGTCTCTGATCAGAAAATAAAGAAAAAAGATTCCTCAATGCAAGTTGATCTAGTAAAGACTAAAGATATATTAGCATCCTTAGGAGAACTTAAAAAAGATCAATGTTTAATAGGCTTCGCGTTAGAAACCAATAATGAATTGGAAAACGCAAAAATAAAGCTTAAAAAGAAAAATCTAGATTTAATTGTTTTAAATTCGTTGCAAGATAAAGGCGCTGGATTCAAAAAAAGCACTAATAAAGTGACAATTATTAATTCAAATGAAACAGCTAAGGAATTTGGATTGAAATCTAAAGCCGAAGTTGCTAGAGATATTTTTAATGAAATCATTGTTTATATAAATGCGTAATCTCCTACTAATATTTCTTTTATTAATTGGGGCTCAAAGTTTAGCTCAAGAATTAAGCTGTACCGTAACTATCAATGCAGATCAAATTCAGAACTCAAATACCCAGATATATAATACTTTACAAACTGCCATTACAGAGTATTTAAATAATACAAAGTGGACAAACAAAAATTATAAGCCACAGGAGAAAATACAATGCGCATTAATTTTTAACATTCTAGAACAACCTTCTTTAAATGAGTTTAGAGGTAATGTACAGGTGCAAGTATCACGACCCGTATTTAATTCTTCATATCAATCACCGATATTTAACTTTAAAGATGATGATCTCTCCTTTAGTTATACAGAATTTCAACCATTAATTTTTAATGAAAATAGTTTTGATTCTAATCTTGTTTCCATACTTACCTTTTATGCTTATACCATTTTGGGAATTGACGGAGATACATTTGCACTTAATGGAGGTCAACAATACCATCAAAGAGCAGAGAATGTGGTAAATCAAGCACAGCAAGGAGGTTTTAAAGGGTGGAACAGAATTGATGGGAATAACACGCGCTTTCAGTTAAATGATAATGTGTTATCTCCAGCTTTCCAAGGCTATAGAACTGCATTATATGAATATCATTTAAAGGGGTTAGATATAATGGCTGCTAATAAAAAAGAAGCTAAAAGTGTGATTTCTAATGCCGTTTTGCAAATGAGAGAAGTTTTTAATCGAAGAGCAAATGCTTTTTTACTTAGAGTGTTTATGGATACTAAATCAGATGAAATCGTTGATATTTTCGCTGATGGCCCAAACACCAACAATTCTGCATTAAAGGAAGCTCTGATAAAAATTTACCCCGCGTACAGTACGAAATGGGAAAAAATAAAAATTTAATTCTAGTAGATTCGCACAATTTATTTTAAGTTTGATGAGTGTTTGTAAACACTCATTTTTAGTTTAAAAACCTCACTTTCAGTTATGCTGCAGCAATTAACCATTAAAAATTTTGCACTGATTGATAACCTTGAAGTTAATTTTAACAAGGGATTTTCAATTATAACCGGGGAAACCGGAGCTGGAAAGTCGATTATTTTAGGCGCACTAAGTTTAATTTTAGGAAAACGCGCAGACCTTTCACTATTAAAGAACTCTGAGAAGAAATGTTTTATTGAAGGAGAATTTGCTATTGAAAAATACAATCTTAAAACTTTTTTTGAGCGCAATGATCTTGATTATGAAAGCGTAACTGTTATTCGAAGAGAAATTACTCCCAGTGGAAAATCGAGAGCTTTTATTAACGATACTCCGGTAACTTTAAGTGTTTTAAAAGAACTGAGTGAAAATTTAATAGATATTCATTCGCAACATGAAACCTTGCAATTAGCAGATCTAAAGTTTCAATTTCAGATTATTGATGCTTTAGCAATGAATACAGAAACTTTGAATTTTTATAAAAAAAACTTAAAACACTTTCATAAACTTGACAAAGAATTAAATGAACTTTTAAAGAGTCAACAAGAAGCAAAATTACAATATGACTACAACCTTTTTTTACTTAGTGAACTCAACGATGCAAGCTTAAAAGAAGGTGAGCAAACTGAGCTAGAAAATACACTAAGTAAACTTAACAACATTGAAGTTATAAAGAAAAACTTTGTTGAGGCTATCAATTTGGCAGACCAAGATGAGATTGGTATTAAGTCATTAATGAGTGGTTTTAAAAATAATGTTTCAGTACTTGCCTCTTTTAGTTCAGAATATGCTGATCTTTTTGAAAGATTATCTAGCCTTGAAATAGAATTTAACGATGTTGTTGATGAGCTGGTACGAGCTAATGAAAACATTGCATTGAGTCCTCAAGAACTTGAAAATTATAACAATAGACTTCAACTGATTTATGATCTTCAAAAAAAGCACGGAGTATCTAGCGTCAAAGAACTAATAGTAATTCAAGAAAAACTAGCTTTAAAAGTTGGTACTGTAGAAAATGCTTCAGAGGTTTTAGAGAGAAAACAATTAGAAGTACAAAAAATAGAGGCACAACTTCAAGAGCTTGCTGATAAAATTCACGATAAAAGAAGGGAAGTTATCCCTGAGTTGATTAAAAAACTTGAAGAATTCTTAGAAAGTTTGGCTATGCCAAACACGAAGTTTAAAATTAACCTCTCTAAGACGAGCACGTTCTTAAATCATGGACAAGATGAGTTACAATTTTTATTTTCAGCTAATAAGGGCTCTAGTTTTGAGTCATTAAAGAAAGTAGCTTCAGGCGGAGAAATGTCTCGAATAATGTTAGCGGTTAAGTCACTTTTATCTGAACATATTAAATTACCAAGTATACTTTTTGATGAAATTGATACTGGTGTTTCCGGAGAAGTGTCTAATAGAATAGCATCTATAATGGAGAAAATGAGCCATAACATGCAAGTAATAGCTATTACACACCTCCCACAAATAGCTGCAAAAGGAGCATATCACTATAAAGTATATAAAGAAGATCACAAGCAGCAGACCATTACTAATATTAAGAAACTCAATGAAGAAGAGCGAATTAATGAATTAGCCGAAATGTTAAGCGGTAAAAAATTAGTCTCTTCTGCAATTGAACACGCAAAACAATTGTTGAGTTAGTAATATTCAACTAAATTTGCCTTTATAAATAATCAAACTCTTAAAAAAAATAGATACAATGTATAATTTACTAAAAGGAAAAAAGGGAATCATCTTTGGAGCTTTGGACGCTAATTCTATTGCCTGGAAAACGGCCGAACGTGCTCATGAAGAAGGAGCAGAAATTGTTTTGACCAATGCGCCAATTGCTATGCGTATGGGAGCGATCAATGAATTGGCCGAGAAAATTGGAGCACAAGTTATTCCAGCTGATGCGACATCTCTAGATGATTTGAATAATCTGATAGAAAAATCTATGGAAATCCTTGGTGGAAAATTAGATTTTGTACTGCATTCAATAGGAATGTCAGTAAATGTTCGAAAGGGAAGACACTATACAGATCAAAACTATGACTTTACCACAAAAGGATGGGATGTTTCTGCAGTTTCTTTTCATAAGATGATGAACGTTTTGTATAAACAAGATGCTATGAATGAGTGGGGATCAATAGTTGCATTAACATATATGGCTGCTCAACGAGTATTCCCAGATTATAATGATATGGCAGATAATAAAGCATATTTGGAATCTATTGCGAGAAGTTTCGGTTATTTCTTCGGAGCTGAGAAAAAGGTTCGTGTAAATACTATTTCACAATCACCAACACCTACTACGGCCGGTCAAGGGGTAAAAGGATTTGACGGTTTTATAGCTTATGCGGAGAAAATGTCACCTTTAGGGAATGCTTCAGCAGATGATTGTGCCGATTATACGATTTCATTATTTTCAGATCTTACGAAAAAAGTAACCCTTCAAAATTTATTTCATGATGGAGGGTTTTCTAATATGGGTGTAAGTCAGTCAGTTATGGATTATTTTATGAAAGAAGATTAGTAATCTTCCTTCATTGATATTACAAGGTAATATTTGCAGTTTTACAGTGATTTTTCATAATTTTTAACGTAATTTTACGTTATAAACACAGGAGTCTTTTTAATAGAGTAGATTAATGTCAAAAAAAATTCATGAAAAAAAAAGTTACTTTTTTGTTTTTATTATGTCTTATATTAACCAATATAGAGGCGATTAATGCTGATAATTTCGATAGATTTAGTGAAATTATAGCACCTCCGGCTAATGATGAATGCGCAACGACCACTACATTAACCGTTAATCAAGATAACTTATGCGCAAGTACAGAATCGGGTACTGTTTCCGAAGCTACGGAATCTGCTCAGGCAGTAGTTTGTACTAATAAGGAAAACGAAGCTAACGATGATGTTTGGTTTAAATTTGTTGCAACTGCAACTTCACATAAGATAGAGTTACTAAATATTAGCGGAACATTTACAAATTTATACCATGCAGTCTATGATGGCGGAGCGACTGGTGATTGTAATGCACTTAGCTTAGTATTTTGTAGTGATCCTAATTCAAGTGTTCCAACTGGCTTAACTCCTGGCAATACCTACTTTATTAGGGTATTCACTAATAGTACAGGTGCACATAACACTACATTTGATATTTGTGTTGGAGCTGATCCAATAGTGCCTGCAAACGATGATTGTTCGAATGCCGAGTCTATTAGTTCGTTACCATTTTCTAAAGCAGTTGATGCTACAACGGCTACCAATAATACAGGCTTCATAAGTGCGGCTGGTTGCGGTAGTATGAATGATGGAGTTTGGTATACGATAGTTGGTGATGGTGGTGATCAAACAGTTAACGTTGCACCGACCGGATGGGATGTGGAAATAGCTGTTTATACCGGATCATGTGGTAGTTTTACTTGTGTTGATAGTGCAGATTTAGGTTTATCTGGTACGACTGAAGAAGTTACCTTTAGCTCAACCCTTGGAGTTACTTATTATATTAACGTTGGACATAAAAGTGACGATACTGATCTTGCAGAAGGTGTTTTTAACATTAATGTAACTACATCAGTACTTTCTATAGATGATTTGGTAGCAAAGGGCTTCTCTTATTATCCTAACCCCGTTAGTAATAATAAGCTTGGATTAAACGCTAATGAAACTATTAATAAAGTTATAATCTATAATTATATGGGGCAGCAACTGAGGTTGTTTTCGCCAGAAAAGTTAAAAACTGAGGTAGACTTGAATGGCCTTCCTACAGGGACCTATTTTGTGAGGGCGTATGTTGGTGAAAGTGAGGGAACCTTCAAGATAATAAAAGAATAAATTCAAAAAGCCTCTCAATTTTGAGAGGCTTTTTAAATAAAAAAGTAGTAAGAAATAAATATTAAATTACTTTAACATTTACTGCATTTAACCCTTTTTTACCTTCTTTTAATTCAAATTCTACTGCATCACCTTCCTTAATTTCGTCAATCAATCCTGTGACGTGAACGAAATATTCATTATTTGAACCTTCTTCAATGATGAAGCCAAATCCTTTAGAATCATTGAAGAATTTTACTGTTCCGTTTTTCATTTTAATAAATTATAATATATTATGTCTACAAGTTAATACTAATAATTTAGAATTGTAAAAAAAATTATTAGAAGTTAAAAAAAATCCCGAGGCCTTTTACAGACCTCGGGATTTTAATAAGTAAGATTTTTGTTAATTCTTATTTTACTTTTTCAACAATTGCCTTAAAAGCTTCAGGATTGTTCATGGCTAAATCAGCCAATACTTTTCTATTTAACTCGATGTTATTAGCTTTTACTTTACCCATAAATTGTGAGTAAGACATACCATGTTGACGAGCACCAGCGTTAATACGCTGAATCCATAAACTTCTAAAGTTACGTTTGTTGTTTTTTCTATCGCGGTAAGCATATTGCATTGCTTTTTCTACCGCATTTTTGGCTACTGTATAAACATTTTTTCTACGTCCGAAGTAACCTTTTGCTTGTTTTAATATTTTTTTTCTACGAGCTCTTTTAGCTACTGAATTTACCGATCTAGGCATAATTTTTTATTTTTTTTGAGTTAGGCAGATATGTTTCAACCGTTTACTTGCACTAACACAGGGTTAATAATAGACCAAAATAAGCACTGCTTATTTTAATGTTAATTGTTTTAAAACATTCATCTCATCTGCTTTGTGTACCAAAGTATCATGAGTCAATCTTAACTTTCGCTTAGTCGACTTCTTTGTTAAGATGTGACTTTTAAAAGCATGTTTTCTTTTGATTTTACCAGTACCAGTCATCTTAAAACGTTTCTTGGCACTAGATTTTGTTTTTAACTTAGGCATTTTCTTCCTACTTTATATAATTAATCTTACTTATTCTTATTTTTTCTTAGGAGCAATAAACATAGTCATACGCTTACCTTCTAATTTAGGCATTTGTTCTACCTTACCATATTCTTCAAGTTCTTGAGCTAATCTTAATAATAAAATTTCTCCTTGATCTTTATAGACTATAGAACGACCTTTAAAAAACACATAAGCTTTTAATTTTGCTCCATCACTTAAAAACTTAATGGCGTGTTTCTTCTTAAATTGATAATCATGATCATCAGTTTGAGGACCAAAGCGTATCTCTTTTATTACAACCTTACTGGCCTTAGCTTTTAATGCCTTCTCACGTTTCTTTTGCTCATAAAGAAATTTCTTATAATCGATTGCTTTACAAACAGGAGGTGTGGCATTTGGAGAAATCTCTACAAGATCTAAACCTAGTTCGTCGGCTATCTTCCTAGCCTGGGTGATAGGATAAACGCCAACTTCAACATTGTCTCCTACTAACCGCACTTCATTAGCTGTAATTTTCTCATTAATTTTGTGCGGATCTTCTTTAATTATTCTCCAGGGTTTTCTATTCCCTCGTCTTCTTATTGCTATGGTTTTTAAATTTTTGTACTGCTTGCAGCAGTGGTTAAACTAAAATTGTTGTAATGTGTTTTTTATTTCTTTATTAACTAAAGATACAAATTCTTCAATTGAAAATGTACCCAAATCTCCTTCACCATGTTTTCTTACCGAAATCATATTTTCATTTTCTTCCTTTTCTCCTACGATAATCATATAAGGAATCTTACTTACTTCAGCATCACGTATCTTTCTACCAGTCTTTTCATTCCTGTTATCAACGAGGGCGCGAATTTCGGAATTTTCCAGCAAATTTAAAACTTTTTGAGTATAATTTTCATATTTCTCGCTGATTGGCAATAAAATAGCTTGCTCAGGTGTTAGCCAAAGTGGGAAATTACCACCATTATGCTCTAATAATAACGCTACAAAACGCTCCATTGAACCAAAAGGAGCTCTATGAATCATAACAGGTCTATGTAGCTGATTATCTGCTCCCTTGTATGAAAGGTCAAAACGTTCTGGTAAGTTATAATCTACTTGTATAGTACCCAATTGCCACTGTCTACCTAAGGCATCTTTTACCATGAAATCTAACTTTGGCCCATAAAATGCAGCCTCACCTTCCTCTATTACATAATTTAAGCCTTTATCTTCTGCTGCATTAATGATTGCCTGCTCAGCCTTCTCCCAATTATCTACATCTCCAATATACTTATCTGGATTTTCTGAATCACGAATGGATACTTGTGCCGAATAATTTTCAAATCCAAGTGATTGCAATACATATAATGTAAGATCAATAACATTTTTAAACTCTTGATCTAATTGATCTGGCATACAGAATATATGCGCATCATCCTGTGTAAATCCTCGAACACGAGTTAGCCCATGTAACTCGCCACTTTGCTCATATCTATATACAGTTCCAAATTCAGCAAAACGCTTCGGTAAGTCTTTATATGAATACGGTTTACTATTGTAAATTTCACAATGATGTGGACAGTTCATTGGTTTTAACAAAAACTCCTCATCTTCTTTGGGAGTATTGATTGGCTGAAAACTATCTTCACCATATTTGGCATAATGTCCAGAAGTCACATATAGTTCTTTTTGACCAATATGCGGAGAAATTACCATTTCGTAACCGGCTTTCTTTTGAGCTTTTTTTAAGAAATTCTCTAATCGTTCACGAAGAGCAGCTCCTTTAGGTAACCATAAAGGTAATCCTTGTCCAACTTTTTGAGAAAAGGTAAATAACTCTAACTCTTTACCTAATTTTCTATGATCACGTTTTTTGGCCTCTTCTAATAAGACTAAATATTCAGTTAACTCTTTTTGCTTTGGAAAAGAAATACCATATATGCGAGTAAGTTGCTTGTTTTTTTCATCACCACGCCAATAGGCTCCAGCAACATTCATTATTTTAACTGCTTTTATAATACCCGTGTTTGGAATATGTCCTCCACGACAAAGATCAGTGAAGTCTGCATGATCACAAAATGTAATATCACCATCCTCAAGGTTCTCTATAAGCTCGACCTTAAACTCATTATTTCGTTCTTTATAATATGATAAAGCATCAGATTTAGAAACGGAGCGCATTTTAAATTCAAATTTCTGACGTGCAAATTCTAACATTTTATCTTCAATGCGCTTAAAGTCATTTTCAGAAACTGAAACATCTCCAAAATCTACATCATAGTAAAAGCCATTTTCTATTGCAGGCCCAATAGTTAATTTTGCCTCAGGATAAATAGCTAAAACAGCTTGTGCTAAAACGTGAGCTGATGAATGCCAAAATGCCTTTTTACCTTCATCATCTCTCCATGTATATAATGTTAAACTACCGTCTTCAGTTAATTTGGTTGAAGTTTCTATGATTGTATCGTTAAACTTTGCTGAAATAACATTTCTAGCTAAACCTTCGCTAATGCTTTTTGCAACATCCATAGGTGTACTATGTTGTTCAAATTCTTTAACTGAACCGTCTGGTAATGTAATTTTGATCATTCTTCAATTTGAAATGAGCGGCAAAGATATTTTAATTGAAGGTTATGTACAATATATATGTTAATATTTTGGCATCTTTATATAATTATTAAAGAGTTAAATGCTTTACTAATTTTATTTTGATGAGCTCTACAACTTAAAGTGGTTGTAAAAATGAGTTGCTTTATTACAATTAGAGCGGTTTTTTTTGAAAAGTTTTTTAATAATTTGCTGTTGATTAATTACTTACATTTTTCATATATTTTTTTTGAAAAAAAGTTGTTGTAAAGTTTGTTAAAATAAAAAAATACATTCTATATTTGCACCCGCTTTCAAGGAGGCATGTTCATTAAAAACTCGCTAATTTTTAGTAA